>CAMTAF010000021.1 GCA_947066955.1 uncultured Hungatella sp. | reverse complement strand
CGCCGCCCACTCCTCCTAATGCCATCAGCATGGCGAATACTACCATTACCGCCCCCACGCCCACAATATAAGACATATCTCTCTGTGCCACTCCGCGGTTGACGATCATGGACATCAGCTTCGGCAGCATGATCTCGCCGAAGACTTCCGTCAGCATACACAAGGGCGCTAAAACAAACGCCGCGGCATACGGTCTTATATATTTCATATACCGTTCCACTTCTAAAATTTCCTCCTTTTTTAGGGTAACGGCACGCGGCGCAGCGCGCCACCTGCCATGTCGGAGGAAGGCATCCTAGAAACGCTCCGCGTTTGCCTTCCTCCCTTTTCATGGTAACGGCACGCGGCGCAGCGCGCCACCTGCCATGTCGGAGGAAGGCATCCTAGAAACGCTCCGCGTTTGCCTTCCTCCTATCATCTTCTTTTTCTGGCGCAAAGGTCTCCAGATTGTCATAGACCCGATCTAAAAGCTGGCCCAGCAGCTGAAACTCTTCCTGGGAAAATCCCCGAAACATGGCTCTCTCCATCTCCTCAAAGATGGAGATACTCCACTGGGCCACCTTCTTTCCTTTCTCGGTAACGCAGATCTGGTTATAGCGGTTGTCCCTGGGGTCCACGATCCTGCTGATGTAGCCGCCCTGTTCCAGCTTCTTTAAGGACACGGCGACTGTAGCCGTAGAAACTCCCAGCTGCCCTGCCAGCTCCTTCTGAGATACCCCCGGACAGTCCGCGATAAACATCAGGATCTGGTGCTGACTCCGGAACACTCCGGTGGAATTCAGTATTCCTTCCAGAGCTCTCCTGTGCCTTTTGTTGACCCTTATAAATTTCTCCATGACCCTGCTCTCCGGAGTGTCTCCCCGGCAGCCAAACCTCCCCATCTCATATCCCCCTTTTGCCTGCCAATGATTAGCAGGTTTACAATTAGTTAATTAACTATTTTTTTATTATACTCACTTTTCCTGAAAACGCAAGCAAAATTTTGCCAGCAAACCTCCTCTCGGGACCCGTGCACAATCGAGTAGGGGAAGCGTTTCCTCCCCTACTCGCCGCGCTGGGGCGGGGCCGCGCAAGCGGCCACATTTCCTTTCCGCCCCATGTGCATAAAAAGAAGGCTGTTCCCGGGATCCTGGCGGATTCCGGAACCAGCCTTCTCAATCATACTTAATCACATACAGATTATCAAATTCTCTCAGATATTCCTCTGAACTCTCTGACGGTTGTCCGTCAAGATTCACTCTGGCCAGCAGATTGCCCCACTCATAGCATTCCGGAACCAGAATTCCTGACTGGATGAGATCCCGGGTCAGGCTCCACCCCCGGTCCTCCGGGGACACGTAACCTGCCTCCACGTAGATGAAATCCGTTTTCGCGTATTCCAAAAACTCCACAAAATTTTCCATATTGGCAACAAGAACCACATTTCCCCAGGTGCCTGTAATATCCAGATACGACTGGGTGCTGCAGGGAAATACCAGGGATCTGGGATGGTCTCCTATGATAATAACCCGGTTTCTGGGGTTTTGGGCCAGAATATGCCATATGCCTCCCCTGCCCTTCTCCTCCATCTGCTGTCTCTGAATCTCCTGATGATTGTAAAATCCCTTGTGACGCCAGGATATGGGCGTAAATCCCAGGGTCCAGTTCCAGTTGGTCACCCACGCCACAAGCAGGGAAAACAGAATCACCGGAACGGCAAGCCCATAAATTTGATCTCTCACCTTCTTTTTTTCCAGCCGGGAAACCAGGTGGAACACATACATGGCCTGGAGCACATGGAGCAGCATAAAGTAATTGCCGTCCACCTGAGTGAGCATGATAAAGCTGATTACATTGCAGGCCAGAAAGGGAAGGAACACCACTGTCAGATACCGGCTCACCTGCCGCTCCCCGCTGCTCTCCTCTCTCTTTTTCAGAAAGCGCCATACAAACCACACGCTGAAAAAGAACCACAGAGTCGTGCCTCCCCACGCCAGGATCACATGGGCCATGTCGTCGCCCTGGGGATCAAACAGAATCTGAAAAATCCTCTTTCCTATGCCCGCAAGCATCTCGCCTGCCTCCAGACCGGAGCTGTTGTTGGGAATCTTCTGAACGTCAAAGGGATATTTCATCTTAAATCCCACTTTTGTCAGCAGGGAGGAGAACACGGAAGTCACCGGAAGCCCCGTGATCAGTAAGGTTCTTGCCCAGATCCCCGCCAGGGCCCCCAGAGACAGCACAAGCACCGGGGCTGCCCTCCAGCCTTTTAATGACACCTTCTTTGAGCCCACAAGATACAGACCGCTCATGCCCATAACTGCCGTGGAAAACACCATGGCCGTGGGCTTTAAGGTCCAGGTGGCAAAAAACGCCGCCAGGCTGTACCAGAGAGCCTCCCTGTCCCCTGAAAGATAACAAAGCATCTCAGCCGCCATGACAAGCTGAAAATACAGGGTGGCGATATCGCTTTTGGCGGTGATGGTCATGTTCATGATTCCCGGAAGGGCAGCCAGGAGAACCACCATCATCTCCGCGGCTTTTTTCTCCGCGCACATCTCCCCGATCCTGTATGCCAGGGACAGGATTCCCGCTGCCAGCCACAGATTAAAGGAGATCATGAAACTGTAGGAGGGAAGGACAGACAGGGGGAGAAGGAGCACCTCAAACCCTTTCGAGTAGGTGTAGACGATTCCGATCAGCCCCAGATTCTCATAGATGCCTTTCCCGTTGCTGAGCACATAGGGGGAGCGGACGCCGTACCAGATACTGTCGTAATCCACGGCAATGTTCATCCTTCCCGCCTGTATAAAAAAAGCAATGAGCACAGCCGCTGCCGCCGCTGCTTCCCAAAAGCCGACACCCCTGCCTGTTCTGTCCCGCCTTCCAAGATCCCTGACACCTGACCGCAAAGTCTTTATCAAAAGCCTTCTGTAGGTTCCATCCAGCAGGGCCGCTGCTCCCGTCGCCCCTATCACTGCCCACAGAACCTTGATTTTTCCAAAGCCCGCCGCTGACATAAGACAGTAAAGGCATATGGCCCCCAGACTTCCCGTAAGGAAGTTTCTCCATCCCCTCCCTTTCTCTTCTCCCCATAAGGCGGACTTCCTCCCGGGGCCTGTGTGATCGGGCAGGGGAGGCATGAAGCGCAGGCGGATCCACCCCCCAAAGACCCACAGATAAGCCGCGTACATTCCGGAGAAAATCACCGGAACCAGAAGCCTGTGGGCCCAGAGAAATACGCAGGACACCAGCCCTGCCCCTCCAAGGCGCACCGCTGCCGGCCCTGCTGTCTTGAAGATCACCCAGAGCAGCACAAAAAGCAGCAGGCACTCCCCGGCCATGAGAAGGCTTTCCCTCTGCCTGATGTGCCAGGACAAGGTTCCTGTGACAAACAGTCTCCAGAAAGAGTACCCTATGGCTCCCAGCACAAGCACCGCCAGGAGGAAGAGTGCGGCGCGCTCTTTTTTATCTAATTTCTCCATCATCCCTACTCTTTGCCGTCAAAACAGTACGTACACAGCCTGCACTTTGGAAGTCCGATGGATTCCACCAAATCATCCAGCCTGTGATAGCGGAGAGTGGTGAAATTCTGGCGTCTGCATATCTCCGAACACATGCACTCATAGCGCTGGCTGGAAGGATCCGCGTACTCCTCCAGTGTATTTTCCGCGTTCTCCCCTTCTTTCTCCAGAATCACCCGCCTTGTAATCAGATCCAGCTCAGACTTGGAACGGGAGAAATTTAAATACTTGCATCCAAAAAGAAGGGGAGGGCAGGCGGGACGGACATGAACCTCCTTGGCTCCGCTCTGATAAAGGAATTCCGTTGTCTCCCGAAGCTGGGTTCCACGGACAATGGAGTCGTCGATGAGCAAAAGTTTCTTGTTCTCGATGAGCGCCTTCACCGGAATCAGCTTCATGCGGGCGATCAGGTTCCTCTGCTCCTGGTTGGTGGGCATAAAAGATCTGGGCCAGGTGGGGGTGTATTTGATAAAAGGGCGGGCAAATGGGATGTTGGACTCATTGGCATAGCCGATGGCGTGAGCAATGCCGGAGTCGGGCACTCCTGCCACCATGTCCGGATGGACATTTTCCGCGGCAGCATCCCTTTTTGCCAACATGCTGCCGCAGCGGTAGCGCATCTCTTCCACGTTGACGCCCTCATAGGAGGAGGTGGGATAGCCGTAATATACCCACAGGAAGGAGCAGATCCGCATCTCTTCCTGAGGCTCTTTAAGGGTCTCCACGCCATCCGGAGTGATCCTCACGATCTCCCCCGGACCCAGTTCCCGGTAATCGCTGTAGCCCAGATTTATGTAGGCAAAATTTTCAAAAGACACACAGTAGCTGTCATCCTTTTTGCCTAAAACCAGGGGGGTACGGCCCAGCCTGTCCCTGGCTGCGTAGACTGCGTCCTTTGTCATCAAAAGCAGGGTCATGGAACCGTCAACGCTCTCCTGGACATAGCGGATTCCTTCCGCCAGGCTGTCTTTTCGGCAGATCAGAGAGGCCACCAGCTCCGTGGCGTTGACCTGACCGCTGGTCATCTCCTGGAAATGGGTATTTCCATGGTCATAGACGTCTCTCAAAAGAGTCTCGAAATTGTTGATCTTTCCCACAGTGGCAATGGCAAAGCTCCCAAGATGGGACTGGATCAGCAGAGGCTGGGGTTCATAGTCAGAGATGCTGGCGATCCCCATATTGCCTTCCATCTCCTGTACGTCTCTCTCAAACTTTGTCCTGAAGGGGGAATTCTCAATATTGTGGATAGCCCGGTTAAACCCTTCCGGACCATAAGTGGCCATGCCGCCTCTCCTTGTTCCCAGGTGTGAATGGTAGTCTACTCCGTAAAACAATTCCAGCACACAGTTTCTCTTGGAAATGACTCCAAAAATACCGCCCATATCAGTTCTCCTTTTTGGCTTTTTTACATCAGTATAGCACGTTCCCTGTTTTCCCGTAAAGGACAAATTCAGAGAAAAAAATCATATGAAAAATATCACATCAGGCTTTCCATCAGTTCCCAGATCTCATCCCGCCCCTGTTTTGTCTGGGCCGAAAAGGGGATCAGGATCTCTTCTTTTTCCATCCCCAGACCGGACCGAAGCAGCTTCACCTGTTTTTGTACCTGGCTGCGGTTGATCTTGTCCAGCTTGGTGGCGATGACAACCGGATGATACCCGTTGTACACAATCCAGTCATACATGGTCTTATCGTTTACCGACGGCTCATGGCGGATATCTACAAGAAGGAATACGCCTTTCAGCATCTGGGAGCTTTTCAGATAC
This sequence comes from uncultured Hungatella sp., assembly GCA_947066955.1. Classification (GTDB taxonomy): domain Bacteria; phylum Bacillota; class Clostridia; order Lachnospirales; family Lachnospiraceae; genus UBA3402. Next base: position 35,974 of record CAMTAF010000021.1, on the reverse strand, counting down.
CTCTCGATCATCTTTCCCCATTTTTCCTTTACCTCCACCGAGACCTTGGCGTAGCCGTAGCCCGGCAGATCCACAAAATATATCTGGTCGTTGACAAGGTAGAAATTTACGGTCTGGGTCTTCCCCGGCTGGGAGGAAGTCCTGGCCAAAGACTTTCGGTTCATGAGACCGTTGATCAGAGAGGACTTTCCCACATTGGATTTTCCCGCAAAAGCAAATTCGGGACAGATGTTTTTCGGAAATGTGCTGGTTATGCCGCACACCGTCTCAAGCTGGGCGCTTTTTATAATCATAAAACCCTCCCTTTGTCAGATTCTTCTTCTCTGTCAGGAACCACCAGGATCTCCTTTAAAACCTGGGACATGTGCTTTACGTACACGATCTCAAGGCCTTTTGTGATCTCTCCGGGAAGCTCCGCGATGTCGGGCCTGTTTTTTTCCGGCACCAGCACCTTTTTCATATGGGCCATCTTAGCTGCCAGAATCTTTTCCTTGAGGCCGCCGATGGGAAGCACCCTCCCCCGCAGGGTGACCTCCCCTGTCATGGCTGTCTTAGCGTCAGCAAGGCGGCCTGTCACCGCTGATACCATGGCCGACGCCATGGTGATTCCTGCCGATGGGCCGTCCTTTGGAACCGCCCCTTCCGGAATATGGAGATGGAGGTCATGCTTTTCAAAGAAATCATCCTCTATATGATACTCAGGGCACACGGAGCGCACATAGCTTAAGGCGATCTGCGCGGACTCCTTCATCACATCCCCCATGTTTCCTGTCATTTTCAGCTCCCCCTTGCCCGGCATCACGTTGACCTCGATCTGAAGGGTATCTCCCCCTGCGCTGGTCCAGGCCAGTCCCCTCACGATGCCCGCCTCGTCCTCCTCGTTGGCATCCTCAAAGGAAATCTTCTCCTTGCCCAGATATTTGTCAAGATTGGATTCCGTCACCCGGATCCCTGTCCTTTTCTCCTCCAGGTACTGTCTGGCGGCTTTGCGGCATATGTCCCCGATTCGTCTCTCTAAGTTCCGCACCCCCGCCTCCCTGGTGTAGTTGTGTATAATCTTTCTCAGGGCTTTGTCGCTGATAGACAGATTGCTTTCCCCAAGGCCGTTCTTCTCCAGCTGTTTGCCTACCAGATATTTTTTTGCGATATGGAATTTCTCATTCTCCGTATAGCTGCTGACCTCTATAATCTCCATGCGGTCCAGAAGGGGTCTGGGGATGGTCTCTGTGGTGTTGGCCGTGGCGATAAAGAGCACCTTGGACAGATCCAGAGGAATCTCCACATAGTGATCACGGAATCTCATATTCTGCTCCCCATCCAGCACTTCCAGAAGGGCTGAGGATGTATCTCCTCTGTATTCGCTGCTCACCTTGTCGATCTCGTCTAAGAGCATCAGGGGATTTGCCACCCCTGCCTGTTTAAGGCCCTCGGCAAGGCGGCCGGGCATGGCTCCCACATAAGTCCTTCTGTGGCCCCGGATCTCCGCTTCATCCCGGACTCCTCCCAGGCTGATCCGCACATACTTTTTGTTCAGGGCCCTGGCCACAGATCTGGCCACAGAGGTTTTTCCCGTGCCGGGCGGTCCCACCAGACAGAGAATGGGGCCGCTTGCGCTGGAGGTCAGGCTCCTGACAGCCAGGTATTCCAGAACCCTCTCTTTCACCTTCTCCAGGCCATAGTGGTCTTGCTCCAGGATCTCCTGGGCGTGCCGGATGTCATCGTTGTCCTGGGACATTTTTTTCCATGGAAGCTCTAAAAGGGTCTCGATGTAGATCCGCAGCACATTGGCCTCCTGGCTGCTGGGCGGCATGGTCTTTAACCGCCCGATTTCCCGGGCCAGTTTTTCCCGGGTCTCCTCATCTGCCTCCAGTTTGTCCAGAGCGGATAAATATTCCTCCGCCTCGCTCTCCCCGTCTTCCTCCCCCAGCTCCTGCCGGATAACTCTCATCTGCTCCCGCAGCACATAGTCCTTCTGGTTCTTGTCGATCCGAGTCCTCACCTTGCCCTGAAATTCTTTCTTGATCCTCCCCACTTCCGTCTCAATGAGAAGCTGCTCCACCAGCACCTGGTAGAGCTGGCTCTGGCTGGAGGCCTCCAGGATCTTCTGCCGCACCGTGTAGTCCCACGGTACCTGCAGGCTTATCCGGGCCATCAGTTTGTCCAGATCCTGGATCATGAGAAGGTCTGCCAGGGTCTCGCTGCCCATCCTGGGATTCTCCCCGCTGTAGTCTTCCAGCTTATCCCTCAGGATCCGGACCATGGCCTCTTTCGCATTGTCATCATCCACATCTTCCTGAAACCGGATCTTCTCCACCTGTCCTGTGAGAAGGGGTTCTGTGGATTCCAGGCACAAAAGCTCCCCTGCCTCCTTTGCCTCCACCATGACCCTGAGAATATTCCCCGGCAGCTTCACCAGCTGCCTGATCTCGGCTATGGTTCCCGTCTCCCACAGCTCCTCCTGAGACGGGTCCGGAACGTCAGGAGATCTCTGTGTCACCAGAAAGAGCTTTTGGTCCGTAACCATAGCCTGCTGCAGGGCCGCAATGGATTTTTTTCTGCTGATGTCAAAATGTCTGGTCTCCCCAGGGAGGATCGTCAATCCTCTCAATGCAATGAGCGGCATGGTCATAATGGTTTCTTCCATCTCTGTTCCCTCTTTTCTGTATCTTTTGACCGTGCAGTCTCTTCACCGCTTCCGGCGAACCATTTCCCCCGGTCCCTTGGATGCTTTGAAAAAAATGGGAGCCCAAAGCTCCCATTCCGTTTCAGCTGCTTCCGGTCACGCGATCTCTCCTGCCCGGTCTTTCTTCAGTCTCTGTCCCAGGCTCTTCCTGGGCACTGCTGTATCCCGGTACACGATCTCCGGGAGTCCCTCCTTATCCACCATTTCCTTGGTAATGGTGCAGATGCCGATGGTATTGTCCGACGGCACCTCGTACATCAGATCCATCATGGTGGATTCCATAATGGACCGCAGGCCCCTGGCCCCTGTCTTCCGCTCCATAGCCAGCTTGGCCATGGCTCTGAGGGCCTCCTCCTTAAATTCCAGCTTCACGTCGTCCATCTCAAACAGCTTTTGATACTGCTTTACCAGGGCATTCTTGGGCTCTCTCAGGATCCGCAGAAGGGCCTCCTCCGACAAGAGCTCCAGGGACACCGTCACCGGCACGCGGCCGATAAACTCCGGGATCAGTCCGAACTTGATTAAGTCCTGAGGCTCCACCTGCTTTAACAGCTTGTCGATATCGGAAGCCTTCTTATCCACCACCTCGGCGTTGAAGCCGATGGAACCTTTGCTGGTGCGGTTTTCGATAATCTTCTCCAAACCGTCAAAGGCGCCGCCGCAGATAAACAGAATATTGGTGGTGTCGATCTGAAGGAGCTCCTGATGGGGATGCTTTCTTCCTCCCTGGGGAGGCACGCTGGCCACGGTTCCCTCCAGGATCTTTAAGAGAGCCTGCTGCACGCCTTCGCCGGACACATCCCTGGTGATGGATACGTTCTCGGACTTCTTGGTGATCTTGTCGATCTCATCAATATAGATGATGCCGTACTCTGCCTTGTGGATGTCATAGTCAGCAGCCTGTATCAGCTTTAAGAGGATATTCTCCACATCCTCGCCCACATACCCCGCCTCTGTGAAGGCCGTGGCGTCGGCTATGGCGAAAGGCACATTGAGAATCTTTGCCATGGTCTGAGCCAGATACGTCTTGCCGGAACCCGTAGGGCCAAGGAGCAAAATATTGCTCTTTTGTACATCCACATCCATATTCTTTCTGGTAGTGATCCTCTTGTAGTGGTTGTATACCGCTACGGACAACACCTTCTTTGCCTGGTCCTGCCCGATCACATACTCGTCGAGAAATGTCTTGATCTCCTTTGGCTTTAACAGATTGATCTCGCCGAATTCCTCGCTCACAGGCTCTTCATCTACCAGTTCCTCGTCCAGAATCTCCCCGCACAATTCTATGCACTCGTCACAGATATACACATTGTTGGTCCCGGCGATCAGCTTGCGCACCTGATCCTGGGTCTTTCCACAAAAAGAACAGCGAATCTTCTCTTCCATTCTACCCGGCATCTTACCACCTCGCTTTTTCTTCTTCTCCATAATGAATGGCTCTATCCGTCACCGCCTTTCGGTAAATGACTAATGCTTTGTCAAGATCGCGTCAATAAGGCCGTAAGCCTTGGCCTCCTCCGCAGTCATGTAGTTGTCTCGTTCCGTGTCTCTCTCGATCACCTCAATGGGCTGCCCTGTGTTGGCTGCCAGGATCTCGTTGAGCTTCTTCCTTGTCTTCAAAATGTTCTCCGCGGCGATCCGGATCTCCGTGGCCTGGCCTCTGGCTCCGCCGGAAGGCTGATGGATCATAACCTCGGCGTTTGGCAGGGCGTAGCGCTTTCCCTTGGCGCCTCCTGACAGCAGGAAAGCCCCCATGCTGGCCGCTATGCCCATGCACACGGTGGACACGTCGCACTTGATGTAATTCATGGTATCATAGATAGCCATACCGGCGGTCACGGAACCTCCGGGGCTGTTGATGTACAGGTTGATATCCTTTCCCGGATCTTCTGATTCCAGAAATAAAAGCTGGGCCACAATCAGGCTTGCAGACACATCATTTACTTCTTCTCCCAGAAAGATGATCCTCTCCTTTAACAGCCGGGAATAGATGTCGTAGGAGCGCTCTCCCCTGCTGGTCTGTTCAATCACATATGGTACTAAACTCATCCCTACTCCTCCAGTCTTCATTCATCACGAATAAGTTCTGAGCCCGGACGCCGGACCCAGAACTCCAAAACCGCTTTATACCAATACAGCCTCCGCTACAAGGAAATCAACGGCTTCCTGTACTGCCAGATCTTCCCTCATCTGCTTAAGGCCCTGCTCTCCCATGTAGGATTTCACCTGATCCAGCTCCATCTTGTAGGTGCCGGCCATCTTCTGAAGCTCCTCTTCCATCTTCTCGTCGGTGATCTCGATGTTCTCCGCCTTCACCACGGCCTCCAGCACCAGCCTGGTGCGGATGGTCTTCTCGGCCTGGGGCCTTGCCTGATCTTTAAGCCTGTCGGCGGTCATGCCCGTGTACTTTAAGTATTCGCTGAAAGACATTCCCTGGCTCTGCATGCGGCGGGCATAGTCGTTGATCATGTTCTGGATCTGATACTCCAGCATGGGCTCCGGAATCTCCATGGAAGCGCCCTCCACAACCTTCTCCACCACCCGGTTCTCGTTCTCCGCGGCAGCCTGCTTCTCTTTTGTCTCTAAGAGTTTCACCCTGATATCTGCCTTATATTCATCTAATGTGTCAAATTCGGAAACTTCTCCCGCGAACTCGTCATTGAGCTCCGGCAGCTCCTTCACCTTGATCTCTTTCACCGTCACCTTGAACACGGCAGGCTTTCCAGACAGTTCGCTTACATGGTACCCCTCCGGGAAGGTCACATGGACTTCACACTCTTCCCCGATATTCTTCCCGATCAGCTGCTCCTCGAAGGTGTCGATAAACGCGTGGGAACCGATAACCAGGGCATAGTCCTCCGCCTTGCCGCCCTCAAAGCGGGCGCCGTCCACGAATCCGTCGAAATCAATGATGGTGTGATCCCCATCCGCCACCGGTCTGTCCTCCACGGTCAGAAGCCTGGAGTTCTGATCCTGAACCTTCTTAAGCTCCTTCTCCACATCCTCGTCGGTTACCTCCGCCGTGGCTTTCTCTACCTCCACGCCTTTGTACTGGCCCAGGGTCACCTCCGGCTTCACTGCCACGGTGGCGGTGTAGATCAGGGGCTTGCCCTTCTCCACCTGCACCAGATCAATCTCCGGTCTGGACACGATCTCCAATTTGCTCTCGTCGGCGGCATCCCCGTAGGTGGCATCCAGCACGATGTTCACCGCGTCCTCATAAAATACCTCTAAACCATACATCTTCTCTATCATGGCAAGAGGCGCTTTGCCCTTGCGGAAGCCCGGGATGGAAAAACGGCCTTTATTCTTATTATATGCGGTCTTGATCGCTTCCTCAAATTGCTCAGACGGTACTTCTACGGTAAGCTTTGCCATGTTCTTCTCTAAATTCTCTACCTGTAAACTCATGTTATAGGTTCCTCCTTAATCGATATGTGAATCGCCTGCTCAACTTGGGCGCTACACTTCAATTTAGCATTATAGCATAGGTTTTCTGGAAATACAAGAAGCACTTTCGCCCCTCCTTGCATCCTGTTCCCGCCCGTGGTAAGATGATGCCAGGGTCAAAAGAACCCGCAAATCATGGAAAAGGAGCCATTTATGGAAATCGAACGCAAATACCTGATCCCCTCACCCCCTGCCGGCTATGAGGCTTTCCCCTCCTGCCAGATCCAGCAGGCCTACCTGTGCACAGACCCTGTGGTACGGATCCGCAAGGAGGATGAGCGGTACTATCTCACCTACAAATCCAAAGGGCTTCTGGCCCGGGAGGAGTATAATCTTCCCCTGACCAGAGAGGCCTATGTCCATCTCCTGGCCAAGGCCGACGGAATCACCCTGACCAAGCGCAGATATCGGATTCCCATGGAGGGATCTGATCTCACCATAGAACTGGATGTCTTTTCCGGGGATTATGAAGGTCTGATTCTGGCGGAGGTGGAATTTGAAACAATAAAGGATGCGGAAGTGTTCCTGCCGCCGGACTGGTTCGGACGGGATGTAACTCTTTCCGGCGAATACCAGAACAGCCGCCTGGCTCTCAAAAAAGGCTGACAAAGCCGGAAGGCCTGCCTTTGCACTGCAAATCGCGGGCCTTCCGGCTCTGTCTCTATCTTATTCCAACTCTTCCAGATCGTCTTCCCCCACCAGCTCATCGTACTCCTGGGCATCCAAAAGCTCGTCAAAGGCATCCGCCACGATCTCGTACTCCTCATCGTCCTCAATGTTCCCCAGAGACGGCTCTTCGCCCTCTGTCTCGTAGTAGCGGTACAGGTACACCTCTCCTTCCTCCGCCTCGGCGCTGTCCATGGGGAGAAGAGCGATATAATCCCTTCCCGCTGCCTCAAATATGGTCAGAACCACGCATTCCACCTCGCTGCCGTCGTCCATGCTGACGGTGACGGTCATCTCCTCCTGGGGCTCCATATTGTCATTTTCCATGATCTTTGATCCTCTCTTTTGCTATAAAAATAGGTTATGGTTTTCAACTCCACTGTATCAGAACCACCGCCAAAACGCAAGGACTTTCTGATCCAATATTCACGATCAGTATTCGATCCCCTCCCTGGCTTCCAGCCCCTGGTCATAAGGGTGCTTTCTCTTTTTGATCTCTGACACATAATCTGCCAGATCCAGAAGCTCTCCCCACGGGTCCCGCCCTGTCAGCACCACCTCAAGGCCCGGAGGCTTTGTCTCCAGCTGCCTGATCAGCTGCCTCTCCGACACCAGCCTGTGATTGCAGGCCGCCAAAATCTCGTCCAGGATCAAAAGCCGGCACTCACTTTCCGCTGCCTCCTCCCAGGCACGGAAAAACAGCGCCTCATAGTACTCCCCTGCCTCCTTCTTTTCCTCCTCTGTCATGAAACGGAAGAAACCAAAAGCCTTCTCACAGGGAATCACCCGGATGCCCGGGACGCCCTTGAGCGCCCGCACCTCACCGGAATCGTCATTTTTCAGGAAACGGGCGATGACCACCTTTTTCCCTCTTCCCGCTGCCCTTAGGGCCAGCCCCAGGGCAGCGGTGGTCTTCCCCTTTCCGTCCCCGCAGTAGATGTGGATGCAGCCCCGGGAGGCCTTACCTGATAGTTTTCCTGTCTCCGCCACCGGCGCTCTCCTTCCTGTCTGCCCTGCCTCTTTCCCCTGCCCCAACGGCTGTCTGGGATTTTTCCAGATATTCCTCAATAAACCGGGACATGTCCTGCTTTTTCCCGTACCGTTCCCGGACATAGCACACATGGAGCCGCTCCTTGGCCCTGGTCATGGCCACATAGAACATCCGCCGCTCCTCCTCGATATCCGCGTCAAGCACCGCCTTTTTGTGGGGCGTGATGCCCTCGTTGGCATCCAGGATGTACACGATCTTAAATTCCAGCCCCTTTGAGCTGTGCATGGTCATGAGAGATACGCCCTGGGGAGCCGCCTTCTGGGCCTGAGCCTGTTCCCGAAGGCGCTTTTTGTACTCCTCCATGTGATCAAACCACTCCTCCATGGTCTTAAAGCCGGAGCCGCTCTCCTTAAGCTGGTCCAGCACCTCCAGAAGCTCCTCGGGCTTCATCCGCCTGAACCGGGCGTACTCTTTTATGTAATCGTCATAGCCCACAGCCTTTCGGATATAGTTAACCGCGGCCACAGGGGGCATATCCTTAAGCATCAGAAGGTCGTACTCCAGCCGCTCAATCCTCTCCACCATCCAGTCTTTGTCCTGGTAAAAAGCCTTCACCTTGTTCCATGAGACCACGGGGTCCTCCAGGGCATCCCGGCTGACGTAGCGGTTGGGGCGGTTTATGATCTGAAGGATATTGCCCCTCTTTAAATCCCCTCCGGCTGCCCGGATATAGGCCAGCACGTTCTGAGATATCCAGTGCTCATAGAGATTGGGCAGGGAATCTTTCATGGTAAAGGGAATGTTGTACTCCATCAGCTTTTCGATCATCAGCCTGGGATTTAAATTGGTCCTGTACAGAACCGCTATGTCCTCCAGAGCATAGCCGGCCTTCACGTAATCCTGAATCTCCCCCACAATCCTCAGGGTCTCCTCCTGAGGGTCCGTGCTGACGCAGGTCACCACCGGCTTCCCCGCGCCCCTGGCGGCGGTCAGCTTTTTCTCATACCTTTTCCCGTTGCAGCTGATCAGGGCTGAGGCTGTGTCCACGATCTCCCTTGTGGAGCGGTAATTGACTCCCAAAAGCACGGTTTTCGCTTCCGGGTAATCCTTGGTAAACCCCAGCATGATCTCCGGCTTTGCCCCCCGGAAACGGTACACCGACTGGTCGTCATCTCCCACGATAAACAGGTTATTCCGGGGCAGGGCCAGCATCTTGACAATCTCGTACTGAACCTTGTTGATATCCTGGAACTCGTCGATGAGAATATAGCGGAACTTGTCCTGCCATGCCTTCAGGATGTCCTTCCTCTGGACAAACAGCTCATGGCACATCACCAGCATGTCGTCAAAATCCAGAAGGCCCGCCCGGCGCATCCGCTCCTCATAGCCGTTGTACAGCTTTTTAAACACCGCCTCGGAACAATTCCGGGAATAATAGTGATCCAGTGAAAGCATCTCGCTTTTTACAAAACCAATCTCTCCCAGAACAGCAGGCACGAACTCGTGTTCATCCTCGATCTCCAGCCCGCACTCTTCAATCAGCTCACGGATCAATCGGTACCTCTGGTCTTCCCGGACAATGTCCGAGGCCTGATACCGGTACGCGTATTTCAAGATGGTAAAAAAAACGGAGTGAAAGGTGCCGAAACTGACCCTTGTGCCCTTTCCCTCCATCAAAACGGCAAACCTCTCCTGCATCTCTCTGGCCGCAGCCCTGGTAAAGGTGATCACCAGGATATTGCCCGGATCGATCCCCTTTTCAATCAGGTTTCTGGTCCTGTGGGTGATCACCGTGGTCTTGCCTGAACCGGGTCCCGCCAGAACCATCATGGGTCCGTCAATATGGTTCACCGCCTCCTCCTGAGAAGGATTAAATGCCATAGATTCCCATTCCTCCCCTTCCGCCCTGATTGTCAAATCTGATTTAACAGCTGGATCCCTCTGCGGATCCTCTCAAGAGACTCCTGCTTTCCCAGGACCTCCATGATCTCCGTGGCCCCTGCCGGGGTCATCTGCCTGCCGGACACCGCGGTGCGGATCGGCCACATCACAGTTCCTGTCTTGCACCCCTTGTCTGACACGTACTTAGCCAGAGTCTCATAGAGGGCGTCGTTGGAGTAGTCCTCCTGCTTCTCCAAAAGGGGCAGGACCTCCTGTAAGACTTGAAGGGACGTCTCTCTGGTGGTCTTCATCTTTTTGTGGACATACATCTGGGGATCGTATTCCGGCATGGACTCAAAGAAATCAATGTGGTCCGCAATGTCCGGGAACACCTCGATCCTGGTCTTTACCATGGCCGCGATTTTTCTTAAGTCCAGATCTTTTTTGATCACCTTTCTGATGTAGGGCTCTGCCATCTCGTAGAATCTGTCCGGATCCATGGCTTTTAAGTACTCGCCGTTCATCCATCTCAGCTTGGTCACGTCGAATACTGCCGGCGATTTGCTCATGTGGCGGTAGTCAAAAGCCTCCACCAGCTCCTCAAGGGAGAAGATCTCCCTGTTGTCCTCCGGCGACCAGCCCAGAAGGGCCACATAATTGACCACTGCCTCGGACACAAAGCCCTGCTCGATTAAGTCCTCATAAGAAGAGTGGCCGCTTCTCTTGCTCAGCTTCTTGTGCTCCTCGTTGGTGATCAGCGGGCAGTGGACATACACCGGGACCTCCCAGCCAAAAGCGTCATAGAGACGGTTGTACTTGGGGGAGGAGGAGAGATACTCATTGCCCCTGACCACATGGGTGATGCCCATGAGATGGTCGTCCACCACATTGGCAAAATTGTAGGTAGGGTAGCCGTCGGACTTGATCAGCACCATGTCGTCAAGCTCCGAATTGTCCACGGTGATGTCGCCGTAGATCTCGTCGTGAAAGGTGGTTGTCCCCTCTGTGGGATTGTTCTGGCGGATGACATAGGGGATCCCCGCGTCTAAGTTTGCCTGGATCTCCTCCTGGGTCAGATGGAGGCAGTGCTTGTCATAGGTCATGATCTCCTCGCCGTTCACCGTCTTTTTCAGAGAGTTCAGCCGCTCCTGGGTACAGAAGCAGTAGTAGGCCTCCCCCTTCTCCACCAGCTTCTTGGCGTACTCCAGATAAATGCCGGCAGCCTGCCTCTGGCTCTGGACATAAGGCCCCACTCCGCCGTCCTTGTCCGGTCCCTCATCGTGGATGAGGCCGGTCTTCTCCAGGGTCCTGTAGATGATCTCCGTGGCCCCCTCTACAAAACGCTCCTGATCCGTGTCCTCGATGCGCAGAAGGAAATCGCCGCCCTCGTGTTTCGCGATCAGATAGGCGTACAGGGCTGTCCGCAGATTGCCTACATGCATCCTTCCTGTGGGACTTGGGGCATATCTTGTTCTCACTTTATTCATGATCATTCTCCTCCAGTGAACACTTATTACCCGAACATTATAAACCTTAATATGTGAAAAAACAATCTTATTTTATGCCAGGTTCAAAAGGGAGCAGGCGATCTGAAAATAGATCACCAGGCTGAAGGCGTCCACAATGGTGGTGATCAGAGGCGCCGCCATGATGGCCGGGTCCAGCTTTGCCAGCTTAGCCGCCATGGGAAGAACGCTGCCCACGGTCTTTGCCAGGATCACCGTGGCAAAGAGGCTTAAGACCACGGTTAGGCAGATCGCTTCATTGCCGGGGAACCGGAGGATCAGCTGGATATAGTTGACCAGCCCCAGGATCGCCCCCACCACCAGGCCCACTCTCAATTCTTTCCACAGCACCTTTCCCATATCCTTTGGCATGATCTCTCCTACGGCCATACCTCTGATGATCAGGGTGCTGCTCTGGCTGCCCGCGTTGCCTCCTGTGTCCGTGAGCATGGGAATAAAGGTCACCAAAAGGGGGATCACCGCGAACGCGTTCTCATACCTGGCCAGGATCGCTCCCGTGACCATGCTGCTCACCATCAGGATCAAAAGCCACAGGATCCTGTTCTTGGCCAGCATGAACACGCTGGTCTTTAAATAGGGCTTTTCGCTGGGCATCATGGCAGCCATCTTCTCGAAATCCTCGGTGGCCTCCTGCTCCATGACATCCACAATGTCATCCACCGTGACAATGCCCACCAGCCGGTCCTCCCCGTCCACCACGGGAAGGCTCAAAAGGTCGTATCTGGTGAATTTCTCCGCCACTTCCTCCTGATCCTCCGTTGTCACGGCCTTGATCACATAAGGGTCCATAATGTCCTCAAGCCGGGTCTCATAAGGGTTCATCAGCAGATCCTTCACCGTCACCACGCCTTCCAAGGTCCTCCTCCCGTCCATGACGTAGCAGGTGTAGATGGTCTCCTTGTCCACCCCGTGCTTTCGGATGTAGGCAAATGCCTCCTCCACGGTCATGTCCTTTCTCAGGGCCATGTACTCCGCGGTCATAATGCTTCCGGCGCTGTTCTCCGGGTACTGCAGAAACAGATTAATCAGTTTTCTGGTATCCGGCTTCGCGTTCTTAAGCACCCTCTTTACCACATTGGCCGGAAATTCCTCAAGCATATCCACGGCATCGTCCACGAACAGATCCTCGATCACTGCCTGCAGCTCCGCGTCCGTGATGCTGTTGACAATCTCCTGCTGCTTTTCTGCAGGGAGAAAAGCGAACACGTCCGTGGCTGTATCCTTGGGAAGCATCCGGAACACCACCACCGTCTTCTCCCTTGTAAGATCCTCCATAAAATCCGCGATATCCGCCTCCGGCATCTGAGCCAGAGAGTCCTTCAATTTTCTGAAATCCCTGGCATCCACAAGTTCCATCATAAGCTTCTTCTGATTCTGTCCCATATTTTTTCTCCTTTCACTGTCTGAAACCGGAATTCAAAACCGATGAAAGCAGAACCTGAAAGCCTGCCGGCAGGGGATAGCCCCGCAAAAGGCGCAGTCAGCTGTTCCCCTGCTCACAAGCAAAATAGCCATCCCCGCCGGAAAGCAGGATGGCTGCCATAAACGCTTTCGCCTGTTCCTCTCACGTCACAGCTGACATAAGCGTCCCCAGGGCTTATCTCTAAAAAGGCAGTGACGACAAAATGGCGGTCCCACACAGGATCGGTCTGTCCTCCCTGCCGCGCGTTCATGATACGTAGATTCTGCTTTCATCCTGTGACTTCGACCTTCCATTCTGGGTTTCACTCCTTTCTGTATCTTAATCTTTCTGTCTCTTCAGTGTATCATAAATTTTTTTCAGCTACAAGCATTTTTCTTCCTTTTCTCATCCGGGCCTGCATATAATATACAGAAAAACATCTCTGTCAGGAGTTTATCCATGAACCAGTTTTCCCCCATCGAGGGAGTGGTCACTTCCATTGCCCCCATCCAAAACGGGAGCCGCCCCGGCTGCACCCTGCTGCTCTACGTACAGACCGATTACCAGGAGACCTACCAGATCCTGGTGGATTCTTACACCTATGTGCTGGACCAGAAACCCATACGCCGGGGGGACCCTGTCATCGTCTTCTACGACCTCACGGCGCCCGCTCCCCTCATCTATCCTCCCCAGTACAGAGCTGTGGCAGTAGTCATCCGCACCTGCGGCGAGTTCGCCATGCTGGACTACTTTGACCAGAACTTAAGGAACAGCGAGAACACTTTAGTTCTCAATCTCTCCGGCTGCACCTCCATCCAGCTGCCAAACGGACAGTATTACCAGGGCATCCCCGGCAACCAGTATATGCTGGTGCTCTACACATCCAACACCCGGAGCATCCCTGCCCAGACTACGCCTGTGCGGGTGGTGGTGTTCTGTTCTGACAGGTGAGAGAGGCCCCGGGCCGGACTTTAGGCCCGGGGCATAAGGGTTTGGCCCATAGGGGATCAGCAGCCTGGGTTCCTCTCGTAGACCAGGACCCCTCCCACATACGTCTGTTCCACCGGCACCTGGCCCAGCCTGTCATGGGGCGTCTCAAGGAGATTCCCGCCAAGCACGGCAAAATCCGCCGCCATGCCTTTTTTCAGCATCCCCTTTTTCTCCTCCTCAAAAGAGGCCCTGGCGCCCATGACCGTGTAGCCTGCCAGGGCTTCCTCCACCGTCAGAGCCTCCTGGGGAAGAAAGGTTCTGGTCCCATCCAGAGACGTCCTGGTGACGGCGCACTGGATTCCCTTCATCACATCAGGTATCTCCACAGGGCTGTCGGAGCCGTTGGATACATCGCAGCCCATGTGGAGGAGGGTCCCGAACCGGTAGGTGTCCTTTGCCCTCTCCCGTCCCACCCTGCTTTCCACGATTTTGCTGTCATAATCCAGGAAAATGCTCTGAACATAGGCGTGAAGAGACAGCTCCTTAAATTTCTCCAGAAGGGGCTTTGTGGTGATCTGGCAATGGACAATGCCGTGGCGGTGATCCGGCCTTGGCAGCCTGCGGAGGCATTTCTCAAAAGAGTTCACCGCCATCTCCATGGCCGCGTCCCCGATAGCGTGGACCGCTGCCTGCATCCCATGGCTGTGGGCATAGAAGATCATCTCATCCAGCTCCTCCTGGGTCAGGATAGCGATCCCTCTGGTGTCGGGCTCATCGGCGTAAGGCTCTGACAAAAAGGCGGTTCTGGCTCCCAGAGAGCCGTCGCTGATGATCTTTAGGGGGCCGATCCTCACATAGTCTGTGCCTGTTCCTGTATGATAACCTTTCTCCACAAATTCCTTTAAGTCCTCTAAGTTCTCGAACTGAGACTGTTCACAGATCCTGACAGTCAGCCTTCCCTCCTCCTCCAGCTCCCGGTACGCCCTCAGGATCATCTCATAATCCACCCCGTTTAAGGAGAGAAAATCATCTGTGTGAACGGTGGTGATCCCGAAACTGTTGAGGGATCTCTCCGCCGCCAGGATAAATTCTTTTACCTCCTGGACCGTCACGGCCGGGATTGCATCTTTTATCAGGGAAACCCCGTTCTCCTCAAATACTCCGTTTGGATTTCCCTCAAGATCCACCTGGAAACGGCCGTCCAAAGGCTGTCTGGTATCTCTGGTGACCCCCGCCATCTCCATTGCCTTTGAGTTGACAGAAACCACATGGCCGCAGGCCCTTGCCAGAAAGATGGGATGTTCTGTGGAGACCTGGTCTAAATCTCTGCAGGTGATAAACCGCTTCTCATCCTGAAAATAATCTTGATTCCATCCCCGGCCACAGACCCAGGTTCCCTCCGGAACATGGTTTTCCTGAATAAACGCTTTCACCCGTTTGCACACTTCTCCCAGGGAACCTGTGTGGCCGGCCAGAGGCACCTCCTGCAAAAGCTTGCCGTATTCCACCACATGCATGTGGGAGTCAATAAAACCCGGCGTCACAAACCTTCCTCCCAGATCCACCTTGTTCTCAGGGACCGCCTCCCCCAAAAGCTCCTCCCAGCCATGGCTTTTTCCCGGTTCCCCGCCTACCCACAGGATCTGTCCCCCTTCCACCATCATGGCCGACGCTCTCGGGTTCTCCGGGTCTCCCGTGTACAGGATGCCGTTATAGTACAGTGTTTTCATCCCTTTTCTCCTTGCATCATAAAGATTTTTAAAATAAATTGCCCTGCGGGGTTCTCTTTTGAACCGCGCAGGGCATTGCTTTGCTCTATTCTTCTCCGGCTATTCTTTCTCGGGCAGACCGCCGGCCGGACTTATCTGTCAGACCGTCTTCTGTCCCTTCTTCCCTCTCTGCCGGACTCCCTTGAGGATTCCCGGCCTGATTCGCCTTCGGTATTCCTGCCCGACAGGTCTGAGGGCCTCATGCTTAAATTCACTCTGCCCATCTTATCCACTTCCATGACCTTGACCGTCACCTCGTCGCCGATGTTCACCACATCTTCCACTTTCTCCACCCTCTTCTCTGAGAGCTTGGAGATATGGACCATGCCGTCCTTGTTGGGAGCCAGCTCCACAAAAGCGCCGAAATTCATAATCCTGACTACCTTGCCGGTGTAGATCTGTCCCACCTCAATGTCAGTGACAATGCTCTCGATAATCTTGATGGCTTTGGAGATCATCTCCTTGTCTGTGCCGCATACGGACACGCTTCCGTCATCCTCGATGTCGATCTTCACTCCTGTCTCCTCAATGATCTTGTTGATCACCTTGCCCTGCTTTCCTACCACATCGCCGATCTTCTGGGGATCAATGGTGATCTGCTCGATCTTGGGGGCGTACTTGCTCACTTCTTTTCTCGGCTCGGCAATCGCAGGCTTCATGCAGGTGTCCATGATAAACAGCCTCGCCTCGCGGCATCTGGCAATGGCGCCCTCCACCATGGGCCTGGTGAGGCCGTGGATCTTAATGTCCATCTGGATGGCCGTGATGCCCTCTGTGGTCCCCGTCACCTTGAAGTCCATGTCCCCGAAGAAATCCTCAAGTCCCTGGATATCCGTGAGAAGCACAAAATCCTCATCCCTGTCCCCTGTCACCAGGCCGCAGGAAATACCTGCAACCATCTTTTTAATGGGAACGCCCGCCGCCATCAGGGACATGCAGGAAGCGCAGGTGGATGCCATGGAGGTGGAGCCGTTGGACTCGAATGTCTCTGACACGGTGCGGATGGCGTAGGGGAAATCCGCCTCGCTGGGCAGCACCGGAATCAGCGCCCTCTCTGCCAGGGCGCCATGGCCGATCTCACGCCTCCCCGGTCCTCTGGAAGGCTTTGTCTCTCCCACAGAATAAGACGGGAAATTGTAGTGGTGCATGTACCGCTTGCTCACCTCGTTCTCGTCCAGGCCATCCAGCTTCTGCTGCTCCGACAGAGGGGCTAAGGTGCACACATTGCAGATCTGAGTCTGCCCTCTGGTAAACATGGCGGAGCCGTGAACCCTGGGGATCAAATCCACCTCTGCGGACAGATGGCGGATCTGGGTCATCTCGCGGCCGTCAGGACGTCTGCCGTCTTTTAAGATCATCTTCCGCACGGTCTTCTTCTGATACTGGTAAACCGCTTCCGGCAGAATCTCCAGCCACTCTTCTTTTTCCGCGAAAGCCTGGGAGAGTTTCTCCGTGACAGCAGTGATATTCCTGTCCCTTGTCTGCTTATCATCGGTAAATACAGCCTCCTCCATCTCGGCAGGGGGCACGATCTCCCTGATGGCGTCAAACATCTCCTCCGGGATGGCGCAGCTTGTGTAGCTGTGCTTCTCCTTTCCCACCTCCGCCACGATGCTGTCAATAAAAGCGATGATGGTCTGATTCACCTCGTGGGCCTTGTAGATGGCCTCGATCATCCGGGCTTCCGGGATCTCGTTGGCGCCGGCCTCAATCATGATCACCTTCTCCCTGGTGGAGGCTACCGTCAGGTTCAGATCCCCGTTCTTCCACTGTTCCTGGGACGGGTTGATCACCAGCTCATTGTCGATTAAGCCCACCTGAGTCATGGCGCAGGGGCCGTCAAAGGGAATATCGGAAATACTGGTGGCAATGGCAGCGCCCAGCATGGCTGTCAATTCCGGGCGGCAATCCGGATCCACGCTCATGACCATATTGTTCAGCGTAACGTCATTGCGGTAATCCTTGGGGAACAGGGGACGCATGGGGCGGTCGATGACACGGCTTGTGAGCACCGCGTTCTCGCTGGCCTTCCCCTCTCTCTTGTTAAACCCTCCCGGGATCTTCCCCACTGCGTACAATTTCTCTTCGTACTCTACGCTCAAGGGGAAGAAGTCAATTCCCTCTCTGGGCTCCTTTGACGCTGTAGCCGTGCTCAGCACAGTGGTCTCACCGTAGTGCATAAACGCCGCGCCGTTGGCCTGCTTGGCCACTCTGCCGATATCTACGGACAGAGTCCTCCCGGCTAATTCCATGGAAAAACTTTTGTACATGTTTCAATCTCCTTTTCTTGGTTTCATTGATATTATCCAGCAGAAGAAGCCGAAACTACTGAAAAACACACCGGCTGACCCCTGGAGCGGATAATCCGATGTGCTTTTCAGCGGTCTCGGAACAAATCTTCTGCCTTTTTGCCGCGCCGCCCTTTTTACTCCGCGCGCATCCAAACATAGGGTGGAGTTTCCTCCACCCTACCATGATCACTATTTTCTGATTCCCAGCTTCTCGATAAGGGCGCGGTAGCCTTCCAGGTCCGTCTTCTTCAGATAATCCAGAAGACCACGTCTCTGGCCTACCATCTTGAGAAGGCCTCGTCTGGAATGATGATCCTTCTGGTTCTTCTTTAAATGCTCGGTCAGCTCCGCAATCCTCTCGGTCAGGATCGCGATCTGAACCTCAGGTGAACCTGTATCTCCAGGCTTCCTTCCGTACTTCTCGATAATCTCGGTCTTTTTTTCCTTTGAAATCATGACGATCTCCTCCTTTTCTCATTCATACCAGGAACCAAGCAATGGTTGGAGCCTCCAAAAAGCTGAGTCCCGGTGTCTGTTCACACCGGTCTATATTAACACAAGAGATTTTCCTTGTCAAGATAGGAAAGTCCATATTCTTTGTCCCTCTCCAGCTGTCCCTTAAGCTCCTCCAGTGAATCGAACTTCCGCTCCGGCCTCTCAAAGTTAAGGAGCTGAACCTCTATGCTTTTTCCGTACAGATCTTCATCCAAACCAAAGATAAAGGTTTCCACCCCCACAGGAGAATGCTTCTCCACGGTGGGCTTCTTTCCTATATTGGTGATGCCTCCGTAATACCGGCCCCCTGTGAACACTCTGGACACATAGACCCCAAAGGGGGGAAGAAATTTCTCCTCCGGCGGGATTATGTTGACTGTGGGAAAACCCAGCACCGGACCGCCCACATGGTTGCCGTGGACCACAATCCCGTGGATCGCGTAGGGCTGTCCCAGAAGCTCATTGGCTTTTTCCACATTGCCTTTGGACAGCTCCTCCTTGATGTAGGTGCTGCTGATATCCCGCTGGTGGTCTTTCTCCTTGACCACCACCTCCAGGTCATAGCCGTACCTGCCGGACAGCTTCTCTAAGAGGGCGGCATTCCCTGACCTTTGATATCCGAAGCCGCAGTCTGTCCCTACCACCATAGCCCTGGCGTTCATCTTTCCTATAAGGATCTCCCTGACAAATTCTTCTGCCGGAAGGTGAATCACGTCGCTGGTAAAGGGGTATTCCACCAGATAGTCGATCCCCATCCTGGCCATATTATCCCTTCGTTCCTGGTTGGTTGTGATCACCTTCTGGACGGTTCCCGAGATCCTGCTGGCCGGCGCCATGTCGAAGGTGAACACCGCTGTCCCCAGCCCTTTGTTTTTTTTAAATTCCAGCATGCGCCCCAGAAGCTTCTGATGGCCCTTGTGCCGCCCGTCAAATTTGCCGATGGTAACTACCGTGGGCTGCTGGATCTTAAATTCTGTCTCTCCGATGAAACACTCCATCTCTCTTATCCTCCCAGAAACATTTTCCAGGGCTTTAAACGGGCTTGTCCCCGCTCCCACTGGTAGATCCCCATAAAGCTTCCGCCGCTGTCGTAAACTCTCAGGCAGCCTTCCCCGGCCTTTTCTCCCTGGCGCGTCCCCTCCTCTTTGCCGTCTTCACCGCCGTCCTGCGGCTCCTCCGGCTCTATCCACCGGGATCCATGCCGGATGCGGACATCCTGCAGTTTCAGCGGGTTGCCGTTTTGCACCAGATTGTCTGCCTGCCAAAGGGTCACTGCCTTTGGATATTGTTCAAACATCGCCTCTATGGACGCCAGCTTGTCCTCCAGAAGGCCGCGGGCCCACAGTTCCTCAATGCGGGAGAGCGTCAGGCTGTCTTCCAGGAGGAAGCTTCCCACCCGGGTCCGCAGCAGGGACTCCATGCAGCCTCCGCATCCCAGCTTTGCCCCGATGTCATGGCAGAGGGTCCGGATGTAGGTTCCCTTGGAACATTCCACCTCCATGGTAACCCTGGGCAGCTCCATGGATTTGATGACGATCCGGTGCACCGTCACCTGCCTGGGCTGCCTCTCCACCACCTTCCCCGCCCTTGCCAGCTCATACAGCTTTTTGCCGTTTACCTTCAGGGCCGAGTACATGGGCGGGATCTGGGCGTATTCTCCCACAAATCCCATAACCGCCTCACGGACTTCCCTCTCCGATGCATCCGGCTCCCTCTCCTTCAGGATCCGGCCGGAGATGTCCTGGGTGTCTGTCTCCTTTCCCAGAAGCAGCACTGCCTCGTAGGTCTTTGAGCGGTCTGTCAGCATATCGCACAGCCGGGTAGCCTTCCCCAGGCACACCGGAAGCACACCCTGGGCATCGGGATCCAGAGTGCCTGTGTGGCCGATCTTCTTCTGATGAAGGATGCCTCTCAGCTTTGCCACCACGTCGTGGGATGTATAGCCTTTTTCTTTGTATACGTTCAACACTCCGTCAAGCATCGTCATTCTCCGGGAGCATCTGTTTTTCAATATGCCCTGAAAGGTTGTTGACCACGTCGTAGAAGCTACCGGACATGGTGCAGCCTGCCGCTCTCACATGGCCGCCTCCTCCGAAATAGGAGGCAATCCGGCTTACATTTATAAGATTATTTGACCGCATGCTGACCTTATACATGTGATTGTCTGTCTCATACATAAAGATGGCGCACTCCACCCCTTCAATGGTCCTGAGCTGGTCCACAATGCCGTCTAAATCCTTGGGAGTCACTCCGTAGAAGGTCATATCCTGTTTTTTCACCACGGTAAAAATACATTTTCCATCCATAAACCGGATGCTCTCCATAAGGGCCCTGCCCAGAATCTGGCTCTGGAGATAAGTCTTTTTGAAAAAGCTGTCGTCGATAATCCTGGTGAAATCAATCCCCGTGGCCATGAGCTTTCCCGCGATCTCCATGGTCTTCCCGGAGGTGCTGCTGTAGCGGAACACCCCTGTATCGTGGATAATCCCTGTGTACAGGCAGGCGGCAATTTCCCGGTCGATCCCGGCCGGGTCAAGCTGGCCGTAGAGCACCTCGCAGGTGGAACTGGCCTTCGGGTCAATAATATTCTCCTGGGCATAGCCTGGATTGGTCACATGGTGGTCGATACACAGGCTCTGCCTGGCCGATTCCAGATACACACCGAATTCCCCCAGGCGCTCGCTGTTGCTGCTGTCTAAGCAGACGCACAAATCAAAGGGTTCCTCTTCACAGACTTCTGACCGGATCTGGTCATAGTTTTCGAGATAGGCAAATTTTTCCGGGACCGGCTGGAGATACAGCCTGATATACAGGCGGGGATCTCGGCTTGCCGCATAGTTGTACATGGCCAGACAGGAACCTGCGCAGTCCCCGTCCGGATTCACATGTCCCAGAATCACAAGGGACTTAATACCGTCAAGCATTTCTTCCAGTTTTGTCATATTATCCTCTCCCTTCTGCGATTTAACCCTGACTGCTACTCCTGGTCCCAGTCGTCCCCTTCCTCCATGTCTTCCTCTTCTTCTCTCTTCATGCTTCCGGTTACATCGTCGATCAGCCTTGACATATGAACCCCGTACTCGATGGACTGGTCCAGAATAAATGTAAGCTCCGGCGTATTGCGCAGATTCACTCTCCTGGCCAGCTCTTTCCTGATAAATCCCACTGCTCTCTTAAGGCCCGAAAGAGCTTCCTGGGCAGCCTCCTGGCTGCCGAGAACGCTTATATAAGCCTTGCAGTATTTTAAATCCGGAGTCACCTCCGCGGACACCACGGTAACCATCACATTGTTCAGGCCTGGGTCCTTTACCTCGGTGCGGATGATCTCGCTGAGCTCCCTCTGCACCTCCATATTGATCCTTGTATTCTTTATGCTGTTTTTCCGCATAGGATTCCTTTCCCCAAAATCTTATCTGGGCACTTCCACCATGGCGTATGCCTCGATCATATCGTCTTCCTGAATATCATTGAATTTCTCAAATACCAGGCCGCACTCGTAGCCTGTGGCCACCTCTTTCACATCGTCCTTGAAACGTCTTAAGGAAGCCAGGGCGCCGTCGAAGATCTGCTCCCCGTCTCTGGTGATCCTGACGGAACATCCTCGCTGGAACTTGCCGTCCAGAACATAGGAGCCCGCGATGGTTCCCACTCCGGATGCCTTGAAGGTCTGACGGACCACCGCATGGCCGATAACCTTCTCCTCGAAGATGGGATCCAGCATGCCCTTCATGGCAGCCTCCACATCCTCGATTGCCTGGTAAATGACCTTGTAAAGCCTTAAGTCTACTTTCTCCTGCTCTGCCACGGACTTGGCTGTGGCGTCAGGTCTCACGTTAAAGCCGATGATGATGGCGTTGGAGGCGGAAGCTAAGGAAACGTCGGACTCGTTGATGGCTCCCACGCCGCCGTGGATCACCTTTACCATCACTTCCTCGTTGGACAGCTTCAGAAGGCTCTGCTTTACCGCTTCCACGGAGCCCTGCACATCTGCCTTGACAATAATCGGCAGCTCTTTCACATTGCCTGCCTTGATCTGGCTGAACAGATCGTCCAGAGACAGCTTCGCCTTGGTGTCCTCCAAAAGCTTGTTTTTGCTCTCGGAAATGAAGGTATCCGCAAAGCTTCTGGCCTCCTTCTCGCTGGCAGTCACCACAAACACCTCGCCTGCGTTGGGCACTCCGTTTAAGCCCAGGATCTCCACAGGAGTGGACGGAGTGGCCTCCCTGACCCTTCGGCCCTTGTCATCCATCATGGCGCGGACCTTGCCGTAGCAGGCGCCGGCAGCGATATTGTCCCCCACGCGGAGGGTTCCCTTCTGTACCAGCACAGTGGCCACAGGGCCTTTGCCCTTGTCAAGCTCTGCCTCGATCACAAGGCCCCTGGCGTTCCTGTTGGGGTTAGCCTTCAGTTCCTTTACTTCCGCGGCCAGGATAATCATCTCCAGAAGCTCGGAGATTCCCTCCTTCGTGTGGGCGGACACAGGCACAAAGATGGTGCTTCCGCCCCAATCCTCGGGGATCAGCTCATACTCGGAAAGCTCCTGTTTTACCTTCTCCACATTGGCGCTGGGCTTATCGATCTTGTTGATCGCCACGATGATCTCCACACCTGCTGCCTTGGCATGGTTGATGGCCTCCACGGTCTGAGGCATGACTCCGTCGTCCGCTGCCACCACCAGGACCGCGATATCCGTGGACTGGGCGCCTCTCATACGCATGGCGGTAAAGGCCTCATGGCCCGGGGTATCCAGGAAAGTGATCTTCTCCCCGTTGATCTCCACCACATAGGCTCCGATGTGCTGGGTGATGCCTCCTGCCTCCCTGGCAGTCACATTGGTCTCGCGGATGGCATCCAGCAGGGAGGTCTTGCCGTGGTCTACATGGCCCATGACGCAGACTACAGGCGGTCTGGGCATCATGTCGTCCTCACTTTCCTCCGCCTCCTTGAGGAGCTCCTCGATCACGTCCACCTTCTCCTCCTTCTCGCAGAGGACATCATACTCCATGGCGATCTCCTCAGCCTTTTCGTAGTCGATCTCCTGGTTTACGGTGACGATGGTTCCCTTGAGGAACAATTTCTTAATAATGGCAGAAGGCTGCAGCTTCATCTTCTCCGCCAGCTCTTTTATGGTCAGAACCTCGGGGATGGTGATGACTTTGATGGTCTCCTCCACCTTATCCTCCACATTTTTCTGGGGCATGATAAAGGGGTGCTTGGAGACCTTGCCCTTTGATCTTGGGCCGTCCTCTGTCATGTTCTTTTTATCGTATTTATCGTTTTTGTAGTTATTCTTATTCGCCCTGTTGCTCTGAGGCTTTGTCGCGATGGGGGTGTCAAAGGATTTGGAACCATCCTTCTGTCCCGGACGGCTGCCCTGGGGACGTCCTCCCGGACCCTGGGGGCGGTTTCCGTCACGGCTTCCCTGGAAACCTCCCGGACGGTTTCCGTCACGGTTGCCCTGAAAGCCTCCCTGGCGGTTTCCGTCACGGCCTCCGAAGCCTCCCTGGCGGCTCCCGTCGCGGCTTCCCTGGAAGCCTCCCTGACGGTTTCCGTCGCGGCTTCCCTGGAAGCCTCCCTGGCGGCTCCCGTCACGGCTTCCCTGGCCCTGGGAACGGTTGTTGTCCCGGTTCCCCTGGAAGCCTCCCTGGCGGTTTCCGTCGCGGCTTCCCTGGAAGCCTCCCTGACGGTTTCCGTCACGGCTCCCCTGATACCCGCTCTGGCGGTTCCCGTCACGGCTTCCTGAACCCTGGGGGCGGTTCCCGTCTCGGCTTCCCTGGCCCTGGGGACGGTTATTGTCCCGGCTTCCCTGAGAACGGTTTACGTCCCGGTTCTGCCCGCTGCCTGCGGCTCCCGAAGCCGCACGGTTGTTGTCCCTGCCCGATGTCTGGCCCTGAATCCCCTGTCCCTGAGGACGGCTGCTCCCCTGAGAAGCCGGCGCCTGGGTCTGGGACGGCGGGTTCTGTCCCTGCTGGTTCTGGGCGCGGTTTTGAGACAGCTGTCCCTGGACATTGGCAGTCTGGGGACGGGGCTGCTGTCCCTGGACGGTCTGGGGACGGGCGCTCTGCTGCAGGGTCTGGGGACGCAGTCCCTGAGCCGCCTGGCTCTGTCCCTGAGCATTCTGAGGGCGGCTCTGGGAAGAACCCTGGCCCTGGGGACGGCCTGCCGGCTGGCCCTGGGGGCGGTTTCCCTGCCCCGGCCTCTGTCTCATAGTCTGGGCATTCTGGGGACGGTATACTGCCGTAATTTTTTTCTTCGGCGCTTCCCCCTGAGCCAAGCCTCCGCCCGCGGGCGCCGCTCCTGGCGGCGTTCCCTGGGGAGCAGCCGGTGAGGGTGAGGGCGCCGGCGCTGACGGCGATGGGGATGAGGAAGAGGCGGCTACCGCCTTTCTCACCACAGCGATATGCTCATCACTGACATTGGATGAATGGGTTTTCTCTATATGATTTTTCTTCAAGATCTCAATTACCTCTTTGCTGGTCTTTCCCAGCTCCTTTGCAAGCTCATTGACTCTCATACTTACTACCTCCGTTGATATTCATTTGTTTTACCATTTCCCTCGCGAATCCTTCATCCAGCACAGCCAGAGACGATCTCATCTCTTTGCCCATGCAATGGCCTAATTCGTCTTTTTTTCCAAAAAAACAGATTGGAACCTGATAGTAAGTACACATGTTGGCAAACTTTTTTCTGGTGTTGTCCGAGGCGTCCTCCGCCACCACGGCCAGATAAGCTTTACCGCCCTTTACCGCCTTCTCTGTGGAGAATTCGCCGCTGACGGTTTTCCTCGCCCTGGTGGCAAGGCCGATCAGGTTCAAGATCTTATTTCTATTTTCCCACAAGCTGTTCCATCTCCTTCTCCAGAGTTTCATAGACCTGGGCCGGGATCTGCATCTTAAAGGAGCGGTCCAGCCCCCGGGTCTTTACGGCCTTCTTCAGGCAGTCGGCGCTGGGACAGATGTAAGCGCCCCGGCCGTTTTTCCTTCCTGTGGCATCCAGGATGATCTCCCCTGATTCCGTCTTCAGGATACGGATCATCTCTTTTTTGCTCTTTGTCTCTCCACAGCCAATACATTGGCGAAGGGGTATCTTTTTTGTACTCACTAATGCGTCACTTCCATTCTAATGTTATTCAGACATTTCGTCGTCCTGGTAGTTGTTCTGATCGTCATCCTGACCCGCGTCCTCGTACCCTTCCTCAAAGCCAGCCTGACCGTTATCCTCATAACCCTCCGGATAATCATCATAAGTCTCCGGATAGGCGTCCTCATAAGTCTCATAGACGCCCTCTGTCTGGCCCTCGATTCCCATCTCTTCAAACAGGCCCAGCTCCCTTGCCTGTGTCTCACTCTTTATATCGATCTTAAATCCTGTCAGTTTAGCGGCCAGCCTGGCATTCTGGCCTTCCTTGCCGATGGCCAGGGAGAGCTGATAGTCCGGCACAATGACCTGAGCCTCCCTTGCCTCCTCATCTGCCACCACGCAGATAACCTTGGCCGGGCTCAAGGCATTCTCGATCAGGTAGGCAGGGTTGTCGTCCCAGTTGATAATATCGATCTTCTCTCCCCTCAGCTCATTGACAATGGAGTTGACTCTGGCGCCGTTAAGCCCCACGCAGGCGCCCACCGGATCCACATTGGGGTCATTGGACTTCACGGCGATCTTGGTTCTGGACCCCGCCTCCCTGGCAATGGACTTGATCTCCACCGTGCCATCCCTGACCTCTGCCACCTCCAGCTCAAAGAGCCTCTTTACCAGATCCGGATGGGTTCTGGACACGGAGATTCTCGGCCCTTTCGGCGTGTCCTTCACCTCCAGGACATACACCTTGATTCTCTCCGTCGGCTGGAAGATCTCACCCTTTACCTGCTCGGATTCATTTAAGATAGCATCCGCTTTTCCCAGATTGATGCTCACGTTCCTCCCCAGATAGCGCTGAACCACTCCTGGGACAATGTCTTTCTCCTTGGCATACCAATCTTTATAGAGAGATTTTCTCTCCTCCTCGCGGATCTTCTGGAGGATCACGTTCTTGGCATTCTGGGTGGCGATCCTTCCAAAGGACTTGGACTCAATGGGGAACTGGACGATATCCCCGATCTCATATCTGGGGGCAATCATCTTCGCCTCTGCCAGGCTCACCTGCATCAGCGGGTCCTCCACCTCCTCCACAACTTCCTTCTCTGCCAGCACCGCAAAATCACAGGTCTCAGGATTGATGTTTACCCTGATGTTGTCTGCCTTGCCGAAATGGTTCTTGCAGGCAGTGATCAGAGAATTCTCAATGGCCTCCAGCATGGTCTCCTTGCTGATATTTTTCTCCCTTTCCAAGATTTCCAGTGCCTCTAACAGTTCTTTGTTCATTTTCTTTTATCCTCCAACTATCTTCTATATTAGAAATCGAATGCCAAACGGATCAAAGCGATCTCCTGCCGTTCAAATACCATCCTGTTTCCGCCTTCCAGTTGGATGGTAACCGTATTCTTGTCATACCCGGTCAGGGTTCCTGTGAAATCCTTCTGCTTCTCTCTGGCGCGGTACAGCTTCACGTCCACCTCTTTTCCCAGGCTCCTGGCAAAATCCTTCTCCTTTTTCAAAGGTCTTCCAAGCCCCGGGGAGCTGACCTCCAGAATATAGCTGTCGTCTATAAAGTCCTCTTTGTCCAGCCAGTCACTTAAGATCCGGCTGATGGTCTCGCAG
Source organism: uncultured Hungatella sp. (assembly GCA_947066955.1). Classification (GTDB taxonomy): domain Bacteria; phylum Bacillota; class Clostridia; order Lachnospirales; family Lachnospiraceae; genus UBA3402. Next base: position 9,193 of record CAMTAF010000021.1, on the reverse strand, counting down.
TCATCTATGGCGATCCCGCCCTCTTTGTCAATATATGCCCTTAAATACCAGCTGCTTCCTTCCTTCACATACTCCACATCTACCAATTCAAAATGATATTCTTCCATCAGCGGAAGAAGAAACTCCTCCGTCCTGCTCTCATATGTCTCTCTCTTTGTCATCCTCCATCACCTCTCTTTCCTCTTTCCGTTACGACAATGAAAGAGTGGACTCGCGCCCACTCTTTATCAGTCAATGTATCATGTTATCGTATGTAGTATAGCACCAGTATATTACATTTGCAAGCATTTTTTTACAGAGGTTCCCAGGCAGTTGACATTTTTAGCTTTCTCCTATTACAATAGAAGAAATGCCTGACAACCAGACAAATCTAAATTCAGAAAGGGAATTGCCATGAAGATTACCATCATCGACGGCCAGGGAGGCAGGATGGGCCGTGCTGTCATTGAACAATTAAAGAAAAACCATCCGGAGCTTGAGCTGTACGCCATCGGCACCAACTCCATCGCCACCTCCGCCATGCTGAAAGCCGGGGCAGACCATGGGGCCACAGGGGAGAATCCCTGCATCGTCAATGCCAGAGATTCTCATATTATCATCGGGCCCATAGGCATCGTCTTTGCCGACGCTCTGCTGGGAGAGATTACACCAGCCATCGCTCAGGCCATCGGTTCCAGCAAAGCCTACAAGATCCTGATCCCCGTGAATCGGTGCAACCATTACATCGTAGGGTGCCAGGAGACAGGGCTGGGCGAATATATCCGCATGGTATGCGAGAAAGTGGACTCCCTTCTAAGGGGCGGCAGTCTCTGCTGATCTTAAAATTCCGGCAAAATAGATGATCTCTGCCGCAGCCGTGATGACCCAGGAGAACACATACAGAAGATACAGGGACTCAATGGTCCTGAAATAGGCGAACACCGTCCATATCCACAAAAGCCGGAACACCGTTGACCCTGCCGTGACGATGAACATGGGGATGATGGTCTTTCCAAGGCCTCTGGAGGCCGCAATGGTGCAGTCCATGAACGCGCTGACGCAGTAGGACAGGGCCATCACGGAGAGCCGCTTGATCCCTGCGTCCACCACAGCCTGATCGCTGGTAAACAGGGACAAAAACGGGTAACGCAGCACATAGATCCCAAGTCCCAGAAAAAGCCCCAGCAAAAAAGAGTACAGCAGGCAGATATAGAAACTTTTCAGGATCCGCTCCCTCTTGCGGGCTCCCAGATTCTGAGCAATAAAGCTGGTGCAGGCCGTGTAGAAAGCCGCCATCATGTCGTACACCAGAGGGTCGGCATTGGCGGCAGCGGAATTGCCCTCCACCATCACATGGTCAAAGGAGTTGACGCTGGCCTGGACAAACAGATTTGCCACAGCGAACAGAGCATACTGGACAGCTGAGGGGATTCCGATCCTCAGGATCCGCCGAAGCTTATCCTGGTCAATTCTCAGGCTGTCAAGCCTCAGCCCAAAAGCTTCCCTGCTGCCAAGGAGGAGCCGGATAACCAGCGCTGCCGATATATACTGGGAGATGATGCTGGCGATGGCCACTCCCGCCACTCCCATGTTGCAGGCAATGACAAAAAACAGGTTCAGGATCACGTTGACCACTCCCGCGAAGGTCAGATAGTACAGAGGCCTCCTGGTATCTCCCGCAGCGCTTAAGACCGCGTTGCCCAAGTTGAACATGGCCAGGGCCGGAGTTCCCAGGAGATACAGCCGCAGATAACACACCGCTCCCCCGATCAGCTCCTCCTTGGTTCCCATGACAGACAGAACCGCCCCTGCCAGCCCAATCCCCAGGACCATAATGAGGAGGCCGGAAAATGCCATCAAAAGAGCGGCCGTGTGCACCGTCTTTTTTACCTCCCTGTCATTTTTTGCCCCTATATAGAGAGCCGTCAGGGCGCTGACGCCGCTTGCCAGTCCCAGCAGGAGCCCTGTGGACAAGGTGACCAATATACTGGTGGAACCCACTGCCCCCAAGGCGATGGGGCCGGCAAACTTGCCAACCACCGCCACATCGGATATATTGAAAACCACCTGCAGAATATTGGAAAACATCAGGGGCACACTGAAAAACATGATCTTTTTCCACAGGGAGCCTGTGCACATGTCCATCTCATAACTTTTCATCTCAATCTTATTGCGACTGGCCCTGCCGCCTGCCGGCGGCATCTTCCAGACTTTCTCCTTTTTATAAAGTATCGGCACACGCCACGTCGTCGGAAGGCATCTTAAGAAACGCTTACGCATTTGCCTTCCTCCTAAAATGTAGCTTACTTAGTATAACACAGTTGTGGAAATTGTAAAGGCCTTCGGATGTTTACAAAAAATGTTTCTCCGCAGCCGCTATTGCCTGATAGAGGGCTGTGGACAGGATGCATAAGATCACGATAGACATTACTAACATATCCATCTTAAAGAGGTGTGAGGACAGAATGATAGGATCAGCTATCCCGGCCTCCACCGATACGCACCGTCTTGCCGCAAAAGGCGAATCCGTATTTGCGTATCTTCTCCCTTGGAACTCCCTTCTCCACCAGCATGGCCTCGTACTTCTTCCTCTCGATCTGCTCCAGGGCCGCTTCCACCGTGTCGGACAGCTCTTTCTCTTCCTCCTTATCCTGCACCTTGAATTCCAGGATGATCCCGTCGTCCGCCGCGTCTCTCGGCTCCAACATCACGTCGTATCTCCCGAATCCGCTCTCCCGGTTGGACGTCAGGATATACCGGTCGGAAAGCTCCACCATCAGGCCAAGGACGAATCCGTGATAGAAGCGCTCTGGCTCCTCCCCGGAGGGATTCTTTCCTGTATCGAAGTAGCTGAATGTGGACAGGGCTACTCGGTTCATATAATGGTTCATCGCTTTGAGATCATCACGCAAAAGAGCCTTGATGAAATCATTGTAGGAATCATCTGTGTCCGTAAACCAATCATGGATCATGGTCTCAAACATAAGGTGAACTTCCCGGTTGGTCAATGCCAGCCAGTATTTCCGATGCCCTGTGCGTTCCTCAAATTCTGTTTTGATCGCTTTCAGATAACCGCTGGCAAGCAGCAGACTCCAGATGGCATTCTTTTTCGCTGACAACTGATCATACACGATCTGTTCGTCAATTTCAACCTCTATGGACTCCCCCTTCATCAACTGTTCAAATTCCTGCTTGATCCTTTTTCCGCTTTCTCTGATCAGCTTTCCCGCCAGACTGTTGGAACTGGAGTTGGCCCAGTAAGATTCTAATTTTCCCGTGCTTAAATAATTAATAATTGACCAAGGATTATAGATATCTTGACAGCTTCCAAATATAAAACCGTCATACCAACGTTTTACTTCCTGCTTTCTCCCAGACCATCCATATTCATCCAGTGCAGCAAATACCTCTCCCTCTGTAAAGCCAAAGCAATCCATATATTTTTCAGATGTTGCCGTAACCACCTTTAGATTGTTCAGATCCGAAAATATAGATTCCTTACTTACCCTGGTGATTCCTGTCATAATGGCCCTCTCCAGATACGGATTAGTCTTAAATGTGGAGTTGAACAAACCTCTGGTAAAAGATACTAGTTCTTTCCAGAAGCCGTTTACATAGGACTCCTGCATAGGGGTATCATACTCGTCCAAAAGAATGATAACTCTTTTTCCATAATAGCGGGAAAGGTAATTTGTCAGCGTCTTTATCGAACCAGACGCCTGGTGATCCTCCATGTCAACAGAGATATTCCGAAAATCTTGTTTCTCGCCCTCACTCAGTATATCCCCTTCTAAAAGGAACTGATAGTGATGATATGTTTCTTTGATGATACTGCATATTTTTTTCCTTGTCTGTACGTATGAGCTTTCTTTGACATCAGCAAAGCTGATAAATAAAACCGGATATGTCCCCTGCAGGTTTCTGAATTTTTCACTTTGCCAGATGCTAAGGCCCTGGAACAGATCCTCCCTTTCCGCATATTGAACCGAAAAGAACTTCTCCACCATGCTCATGGTCAGGGTTTTCCCAAACCGCCTTGGGCGGGTGATGAGGGTCACATGGTCTCCGCTCTCCCACCAGTCTTTTATAAACCTTGTCTTGTCAATATAAAAATAATTTCCCTTCCGGATCACCTCAAAGTCCTGATTTCCTATCCCCACTGTCCGCGCCATAATTCGCCCTGCCCTCCTTTCCCAGACCTCAAACTTGCCTGTCTACAGTATAACGAATTTTCCTGCAAAATACAAACAGTTCTTTTGCTGCATGCCTTTCCCAGCCCATGCCTCCACGTTTTCGCACATCCCAGCGCCGGAAATACCGAGTTTTCGTATCTACAATCCGCCTGCTTTCATGCTCTCCTCCTTATCCGGAAGCTCTCTCAAAATTTCCCACACGCCGTGTCCCCCTCTGCCGTTAAACCGGATATACCCCCCTTTCACCAGTTCCTCCATGCGGCGGCGGGTCATGCAGACAGACCGCTCCATCTCCCCGGCCAGTCTTCTGGCCGTCACAGCGGGATCTTTCCTTATCCGGTCCAGGATCCTCCTCCGGTCCAGGCACCTCCCCCTCCCGGTTTCCGGGCCAAAGGGATAATCCACCCATATGGTTAAGTTTTCCGGCAGCGGTTCTCCCGCCGGATCCCCCGTCCCCTGTCCGTCTCTTCCCCATTCTGCCAATCTCAGCGGGTCAAAGCGGATCTCCAGCTGCCATTCATGCACCTGGATCTCCTTGATATACAAAAGCACCCATGCCCCTATGGCCTTCTTCATTCCTCCGCCCTCCAATCTGGCTCTGACGGCCTCAATCCTCTGATCCGGATCCCTTTGTCCCCGCTCCCTCTGTTTTAGTTTCTCCTCCTCCCTCATCAGCCGGGCCGCGGCCTTTTCCATCTCATCAGCCCTTTTCCTGTAGTCCCTGTCCGATATGACTCCTTCCAAAAACTTTGTGAGCAAAAACTCCTTCTGCTCTGCCAGTTTTTTTTCTTCCCTCCTTATCCTCTCTTGTTCCTGCTTTTCAGGCGTCTCCCCAAGAATTTTTCTTAAAATTTCCATGGCCTGATCCAGAAGTTTGTCTCTGTCCTGCTGTGTGAAAGGGCGGTACCGTTGACTCGCCTGCTCAAGGATCTCGAAAACCGCCTTTTCTTCCAGATGGATGCCGTCGCATCCCTCGCAAAACGCCTTTTTCACATTGCTGTCCTTCCTCCCTGCGCCTGGCTCCTTTCTCCCGTTCTCCAGGTAATTGCCGCATTTCCATTCAATCACTGCCTGCTCCCCGCCTCCCCGGCCATGTCTCCATGTCCGGTAATACGCTCTCCCGCATTGGCCGCAGACGATCTTTCCCGACAGGTCGTACATTCCTTTACTGCTTCCTTTTTTATAACCCCTCCGGCCCGAAGAACCCCCTCTGTCTGTCATAGCCTGGTTTGCCTGATTCCACAGTTTGGGGTCCACGATGGCAGGCACCGCGCCTTCCCTCCGAATCCATTGATCTTCCGGAACCTTTTCCGTCTTTTTTGTCTCAAAATCATAGTGCCGCCGGTTCATAACCATCACCCCCTTGTACAGGGGATTGCGGATAATCCTTCCCACCGCCGTGGCGGTCAGAGGGTTTCCTGTGCGTTTTACAAACCCCTGATTCCGGAAAATGCCGGCAATGGAGCGGCTTCCATATCCGGCAGCACTGTATTCGAAAATTTTTCTGATAATCTCTGCCTCCTCCTTCACCACCTCCACGGATCCATCCGGCAATTTGACAAAACCAAAAGTTCTGGAATTCACCATGACCTTTCCTCCCCTCGTCTGGCGGTGACGGTGGGCATTGTTGATCTTCTTGCTCAGTTCTCTGCTGTATTCCTCTGCCAAGATAGCCTTGATGCCTGTGACCAAAGCGTCGTCTGCTGAATAAAATTTGTGTTCTATGTACATAAACAGGCGCTTCCCGCGCTTTAGCATCCGGTCCAGAAACAGATACCAGTCCTTTACATTGCGCATAAGCCGGTCCTGGCTCTTTATGACAATAATGTCAAATTTATCGGTCATCAAATCATCAAAGAGCCGGTTATACTCCCCTCTCCCTCTGGTGGTGGTTCCGCTTTTCAATTCCACATACCGGTCTGTCAAAAGCCACCCTTGTTCCCTGACACAAGCCTCGCTCTCCAAAACCTGATTGCGGAGAGCATCTGCCTGGCTCTCTTCCTCCGTACTGCATCGGCAGTAGATTACTGCCCGAAGCGGCGCCATTATTCATCCTCCTTGAGGAGGGACAGAAAACGCAGCTGCTCCTCCCTGCTCATGAGATTTTCTCTGACCAGCAGCCTGGCCATCTGGATAAAAATTTCTTTTTCTTCTTTCTGAAAATCTATCTGCGATTTCCCCTTTTCCTGTTTGATCATCATATGGCCCATCTTCCGTTTCTTTTTTACTATGATATGGCCCATGACCTGTCCATAGTTACCTTTTATAATCCAGTAGGGGAGGCGTTTCCCCTACTCGCCGCGCCGGGGCGGGGCCGCGCAAGCGGCCACATTTCCTTTCCGCCCCGTGCGCATAAAAAGAACGTTCCCGGGCCATATGCCTGAAAACGTTCTTCTTCTCTCTGCGGTTCCTGAATTATTGTTCCCGAAGCCGGAATTTGGCAACCAGCTCCCGGAGCATGGCCGCCTGACCCGCCAGCTCCTCACTGGCAGCGGCGCTGGCTTCCGCCGTAGCCACATTGGTCTGCACAACCGTGGAGATCTGTTGGATTCCCTGAGTGATCTCCGCCGCGTTGGCATCCTGCTGTCTGGTGTAAGCCGCGATGCCGTCAATAAGCTTATTCATCTCGTCCGCATGGTTCACTACCTTCAATATGGAATCTGCCGTATCCTGAGCCGCGCGGACTCCCTCTTCCATGGAATCCACGGTCTGGCTCAGAAGGACCGTAGTCTCCTTGGCTGCGGAAGATGACTTCCCTGCCAGGGCCCGGACCTCATCCGCTACTACGGCAAATCCCTTTCCGGCACTTCCTGCCCTCGCGGCTTCCACAGCAGCGTTCAGGGCCAGGATATTGGTCTGGAAAGCAATATCCTCAATGGTTTTCACAATCTTGTTGATCTCCGTGGATTTGTCGCTGATTCTCCGGATTACCACGGTCATATTCTGCATTTTGTCATTGCTGGACAAAAGTCCCTTCCTGACCTCCTCAGATATGCGGCTGGCCTCCTGGGTCCCCTTAAAGATATTATGTACACTTTCCGAAACAGCGTTCACATGTCCTGCCAGAGTCTCCACCTCTGACGCCTGCTCCGTAGAACCCTGGGACAATGTTGTCGCGCCGTTGGAAACCTGCTCCGCGCCGGCAGCCACATCTCTGGATGCGGCCCGCAGGCGGCCCATGGTGCCGTTCAGAGAGTGTGATATCTCGTCCAGAGCGATCTTAATCTTTTCAAACTCGCCGGTATATTCGTTCTCCAGAGTGATGTCCAGGTTTCCTGCCGCAATCTCCCTCAATTTTTCCGAGATCTCCTTGATATAGGCTACATATTCACGCAGCTGGAGCGTGACCTGGTTAAAGTCACTGGCCAACACCCCAAGCTCATCCCTGGACCTGTAGTGGATGGCCTGGTCCAGTTCTCCCTGTGCAATCCGTGTAGCCACCATACTCAGCTCTTTAACGGGGCGGCCGATCACTCGCCGAACCTGGATCACTACCAAAAAGATCAAAACCAGCACAGCCAGAACCGCTACCGTCAGCATACTGGCAGTAAGCTGATGCAGTTCACGCAGAACCTCCGTCCGAGACACGTAGGCCACAGCCATCCAGTCGCTTCCCGGAACCCTCTCCACCTGGATATAAATATTGTCATACAGGGACAGCCCCGTCTTTCCCTCTAGGATCTGCTGATTGATATAAGTGTACCTGCCATCCTCCAGCTCTTCCATCTTCTTTCCCGTGACTTCCTTGTCCTGATGGCCGATGATGGTGTTGGTCCTGGTGTCAACCAGGAAAATGCCGCCTGTATCTTCAATCCGTACTTCACTGACGATCTTGGAAATAGAATCCAGATACACATCCGCCGCAGCCACACCGCGCACAGTCCCGTCCCGGCTCTTCAGCACGCCGGATGCGCCTACCACATAAGATTGGCTGTCCTCATCAAAATACACATCGCCCAAGATAAACGAATCTGATTTAAGGCCATCCAGATACCAGCTCTTCTTGGTGGCATCAAAATCAGGCCCGGGCACAAAGGAAGCATGATACAGGGAACCGTCCGTGAAAGCCACGTACAGCCCCGCGGGATAGGCGTCATTCCCGCCTGCCGTGTGTCTGATATAGTCCATCATAGCGGGAACATCCATGTCCTCGTACTCAATTGTATCGCGCTGTACCTCCAGCATGGTCAATGTACTGTTCATCCAGGCCCTGGTCTCCTGAAGTGTCCGCTCCGTAGTAGTCTGCAGCAGATCCTCGCTCTTATCCAGCAGCGCGTTGGACATCTGAAAATAGACTATGGCAAAGAGAATCGCCACAGCGATCACAACGCTGACAACAATGGCGGATGCCAGTTTTCCAGTAATACCCCAGCCTCGCCTGACAGTGCGGCCCTGGGAAGCCTCTTGTTTTCTGTGTTCCATAATTGTACTCCCTCAACGTAATTTTTCATGGCACTTTCATTATAGCAACAGCATCACGGAAACACAAGTGTTTTGCAACCATACGGATTTCTTTAAAAATTTGACTAGACAACCGCCTCCACCAAGATTTTCCCCCCTACTGCGATAACCTTTACACCTGGTTCTTTTTTCTTAGCCATATTTTCAGTTCTACCACGAACTGCTCTCCCATATAATCCACAATCACATCAGTCCGCCTGGCATCCCGGGTCTGAGCCTCCATTTTCCTCTGTCTACAAAATACTTTTTTATCTTGTTCAGCCTGTCATCAAGTTTTACCATATAATGAAAGTCAGGGTCACATAAACCTTCGGTGTTAAAGTAACGAGTCACTCTGGTTTCATCTCCTTCTTCTTTTTACTCCTTATCTCTAGTATACTGAATGATTTTCAAAAACACAACCACTTCTTTCCGTCAAAAACTGAAAGCCGGCGAAACTACAACCCGCCGGCCCTGATACTCTCCTCCTTTATCCCCTGCGGGACAATTCCTCCTTTCTTAATCGAGTATCGGCACGCGCCGCTTCGCGTCACCTGCCAGGTCGTCGGAAGGCATCCTAA
>CAMTAF010000020.1 GCA_947066955.1 uncultured Hungatella sp. | reverse complement strand
TACACCATAAGAAAGATGTAATGAGTGAGAGGTTTCGTAGTCATCGACATTGTGGAAAAATCTAAACTTTTGGATTTTTCCACAAATCCAAACTTAGAAGAAATCCAAACTTTCCTCTGTAAATCCTTTATTCAAGGCATTTTCTGATATAAAAGTTTGGATTTTGTTTTGTACTTCTCTTGTCAGAAATGAGAATAAATTGATTGAAACAGAGCTAAATAGCAATGTTTTACGCATTTTGTCATAATTGGAGTATTGTACTTTGTGAAACGAAATCCAAACTTTTTCCGGCAAGAATCCCCAATTATCAAGCTGTTTTCAGAAAAGTTTGGATTTTATATAAGTTTGGATTTGTGGGAATGTGTATAACTGGCTGCCTTATGAAGTTGTGGGTAACTCTGTTTGCAGGACGTGGGAAAGCTGCATTTTAGCTTTTCCATGTGCTGTGAATAGAGTTATCCATGACGGAATAGCCTGTTATGCACATTTCCATAATGCTTGTCTTTTGGTCTTTGGTTCGGAATAGTGTGGTACTGGCAGTCTATTTCTTGTTTTCGGTTACTTGCTTCTTTACCGTACATGAGCATTCCCTCCAGGATCCTTCTGGCAAGGCCGTAAGCCAGGGCCGTCTTCCCCACTCCCGGCTCCCCCACATGGAGCACATTGTTCTTGTCTCTGCGGCACAGGATCTGGATCGTCCGCTCCATCTCCTCCTCCCGCCCGATGAGAAGATTTTTCGATCTGCAGGTCTCATTCATATCTTCCAGGTAAGAACGCCATCTGTGTCTGTTTCCTGAACCTTCCTCCTCCGTTCCCCCGTCTTCCCAGTCTCTCCCGCTTCTGTCCGGATTTCCACCGGCATTAGCCGGGCCCCCCGGCCCCCGCTCCTCCCACAGGCTTTCCCTGGACATCTCTCCCATGACCTCTACCAAATCCACTCCCTGCTCTTCCAGGTAATAAACCCCGTAGCTGTCCTCCAACAGCAGCACAGCGGACAGAAGATGGCTGATATTGATGGCATCCCGGCCGCTGGCTCTTGCCTGCCCCTCAGACATCTTCAGCACCCGGTCAGTGTCAGCGGTGAGGACCGCTGTCTCCCCGGAAGTCTTTCCGGCCTGGTCTTTGAGAAAATTTATGAGGTTTTTCCGCAGCCGCTCGATATTGCCCCCCGCGTTCTCATATTCCCTGATAAAATCCTCATCATATGTGATCCCGTAGATCATATGCTCAGGCATAAAATACCGGTGGCGGCATTCCCGCGCCAGTTTTACGGCACGTTCCATGACACACTGCATACTTTTGGTAAATTCCATGATTGTTCCTGTCCTTTGCTCAATAAAAACTTATTTCTAAGGCTGGCGCACTGCCTCCACTTTCAGGGGATACCCCTCGCTCCTGGCCCACTGCATTGCCTCCGACGCTTTGGTCTGGGCGATATCCCTGGGATAGACCCCGGCTATGGCATAGTTTCCCTTGTGGATGCTCATCATCAGCGCCACCGCGGCAGCCTCTTCCTTTTCAAAAATTTCCATCAGCACTTCCACCACAAAATCCATTGGGGTAAAGTCGTCATTGTAAATCAAAACCTGATACTTCCCCGGCGGTTTTACCCGGCTTCTGGTCTGCTCCTTTATACTCTCCTTTATTGCCATGGCTGTGGACCTCCGTCAAATTCCATTGTCAATGGGCCTTGTCTGAAAGTTAATTGGTCTGATTGATGTAGTATATATAGTAAGGCGGCTCCGGCTTCGGCTGGGCCATATCATAATTTTCCACGTAAACAGGGTCAAAGGCTCTGGCGATCACAAAACTGTCAGTGCCAAAAGCGATGGAATAGATCTTTACTCCGGTTCCTGCTCCGGATTTGTCATAAATCTCATAGATGTCTCCTAAGTGAAACACGTTGTCAATTTTCCTCAACTCATAAGAAGCCGCCCGGTAGGTGTAAGTTTCTGTCGTTCTGTCAAAGGGAAGGCCGATATCGTAAGGCTTCGGGATATACTCCTGGGCTTCCTTCTCCTGATACCCCGGCATGGAACCGGAATGGATAGTTCCGTTCACATCCAGGTAATCCGTCTGCTGGGTGTTGTAGTGAGTGAGAGTCTGCCAGCTATCGGCGCCTACTACCTGCCACTGGGTGTCGTAAGTTCCGGTCATCTTAAACAGAGGGGCGAACCCGTTCGCCTCAAAATCGCCTATGTTCCAGTAAACACCCTGGAGCTCTACGCTCTTGCTGGCGCCGTTTTCCTGGACAAACACTGCCCTAAGATCCTTGGATTCCGATAGCGCTCCTCCTTGGGTTCCTGTAATGTAAAAGAAAGAGTACTGGGAGGCGCCGGGAAGCACGGTAAGTTTGGTGATCTCCTCAGCCACAGGGAAGCGCCCCGTCTCCTGTCCTGAGGTATCCAGGCGAACCAGATTGCCGGTGCTCACTTCCTTCACAAATGCCTGGCCGCTCTGGAAGCCGGAAACCAGCCTCCAGTTTCCATTGGCCGGGATTGCCACCTCCCCCGATGTGTTCAGGAAAAGAAGACTCGCATCCTTGTACTCCTCCCCCATCCAGAGGGACGTGTTCTGGTACACAGGAAGCAGCCCCGAAGCGGGGTCAAACTCCTTAAAAACAAACTCCACATGATTGCTGCCAAAGGTGTTGTTCATCCGGTCATCTCCCACCTTGGTGGAGATCTCCGTCCCCTGGACTACCTGGATACCTGCCAGACTGACAAAGACGCTTCCCATGGTCAGGGCCGCTGTCAGAATAAGTGCTGCTGTTTTCTTGATCTTCATGATTCATGATCCTCCTGCTTTTTTAATATTTTTTCCATGGTCCGGAAAGGAAAAGAAATGCTGTCTCTTATAAAACGATCCTCCTGCTCTGCCATTTTATAGCCCAGCTGTTCATAAAGCGCTTCCTGTCCAATGGGAACTTCCGCTGCCACCCGCTCATACTGTCTTTTAAGAAAATCCTCCAAATACATGACAATCCGGGCCTCTAACCCCCTATTCTGATATTCCGGGAGGACGCAGGCTCTTATAATCTGATTTCCCCGCACAGCGCCGGTTCCCGCCAGCCTGCCGTCATACATCAGCATCCAGACATTCTTTGCTTCAATATCCGCCTCAATCCGGTACTTGCTGTGGGTAAACAGGAGACATTCCATCGCCTCCCTGGAATATTTTTTCTGATATTCTGCCTTGAGGGCAGATTCCGTCAGACTGAAAATCCTGTTTAAATCACCTTTCATCGCCTTTAAAAACACAATAACCGGCTCTTCCCCATGTTTTTTTAAGGTTTGCTCCACATCGTCGATCCGCTCCCGCACCTTGCGCACCTCAAGTTTCTTCCACTCCTCCAGGATCGGAAGAAACCGATCGTCCTTACTGGCGCGGATCTTTTCAAGGACATCAAAGACCACAAGGCGGTTTACATCCTTCATCTCGTGGATTACAGGGAAATTCTCCCCTGCCATATCTTCACAGAACCTCTGGTAAATCTCCTGGCTGTAAGTCTCCCGCTCAATCTCCCAGCCCTTATCAGAAAATACCAGCATGGGAAGCTGGCCGTAATAGTCGATCCTGATGTACCCCTTTTTGATCACCCAGTCCACACGGTGGCCGATCTCCTCCATGGTAAGGGAATGGTAGAACCCGTAGACCGGACACTTGTCCAAGCCGTGCTCCAAGAGCTTCTTATCCCTGGAGCCTTTGAGGATCTTCACCAACATGGTCCGGCCGCCGGTAGAAATCAATTCATCAGCGCCCCGGAGAATCGCTTTCAATTCGTTTTGCGGAAGAGATCTTATACCGCCTGTATCTAATGTGTATTGAACCTTTGGACGTCTGCTCATGATATCAAATACTCCTCATATAACTTGTCTCTGTACTGCTTATCTTGCGTAACCCGGATTACGTCTTGTGACCGCTCATTTTGTATTAGTTTCGCGATCAGCCTGGAAAGCCTGTCTTCCCCCTGCTCAATGCCCTGTTCGATGCCCTGTTCGATGCCTTCTCTCTTTATCGTCTTTGCCTCATATTCCAGAAGTTTTCCGCCCATAACCGTTCTTACTCCTTCCTTGACAGAATCATATTTCGCAGCAATATGTTCCAATACTTTGTTTGACATGTCGATAATGGTACATCTCGTATATTCGCTGATGGCTCCCTGGTTTGAGAGTTCTTCCAGCTTGTTCTTGATTTGCTCATATTCCTCCAGCAATTCTTTTAGTTTTGCCTCATCCTTCTCATATTCCTCAAACTGCTTTTCGTGGGAAAAAATGTAAAAGGGGATCAGCAATAAAAGATTTTTCTCAAAAATCTCTTCCAGGCTGTACTGCTGGGATTTCATCACCTGGATATCATATTCCACTGTTCCGCCCGGCGTTACCATCCGGACCCTAAGGGTATCGGGTGTCGCACTGTTATGCCTTAAAAACAACACGGCGGAATGCGGCAGCGTCACCGTGAGGAGGCTTCCCTGGATCTCCCCTTCATCAAGGGCAATCTGGGTGTCATATTCAAAAAATCTCACCAGCATGCTGTTATCGGTGCTGCTCTGGCATTCCAGATGGTATTTCTTGATTTCCGCTCCTTCTATCTTGAAGCTGGTGTCCGTGATCCGCTCGTCCTCGTTTCCGCCCTGTTGGTTTAGGAAGTGTTCGTTGGGAGAGAAGGTGATTTTCTCCTGTCCTGAATAATGTTCCCCGAACACCTCGTTGATCACCGGGATGATCAAAGAACTGCAGTCGTTTAACAGTGTACGGAACACATCATCATATGGTGTGTTCGTTATCTTTACATTTTCCATCGTTATCCGCTCCTTTTCTATATTGTACCACATGGCATCGAATTTCTCAATCAGCGGACAATAGTTCTCTGTTGTAGATTCTGTATTTTTTTAATTTCCCCGCCCAATCTCGGCATTTGACAGTTCCCAAAGAGGGGACATGGAGAGGATCATGCTGACAGATGGCTCAAAGGGAGCGGGAATCCTCGATCAGGCCAGGAAAATCGCGCATATGCTGCCAGGAAGCGTGGTCAGGTGAGACGGTAAAGCCATCGAGATATTTCAAGGTAAGAAATATCTAAGGCTTGACGCCGCGCAAAGAGTTTCGTACAATAGAATCAGACAAAATTGAAATTTGGGGGGTATTCTTACGGAATATATCAGGTAGGGCCTTCCGAAGCTTAGGCTTCCCATTTATCCGCAATATCGTACATATCTTTCTGCGTAACCAGGCGGATCTTTCCATCCTGTGCCTTAAAATGCACACCTCTAAAGGTTCGGATACCAGTGCAGCAGATCGTCGCGCCCTTTGGCCTCGATCCGCTCTGCCGCATACCGGAGTCAATCTTCCGACTTTAATGTTGGCCGAGATAATTGCCTGCATTTCCCGGCCATGATATTCCTTCCGCAAGCCAACCTTTCAAATAAATTTTCTTCTTCCATAACAGCAAGTCTCCCGTATTTTATGAACAAAAAAGCCCTGTTCACCCTTATCAATAATGTGAACGACGAAAAGCCCGCAGGGTCTGAAATAGAAACCTGCGGGCCGTTTTATTATGCCGCTTTCCAAGAGTCTTTTTTTACGATAACTTCCCTGCCGCTTTTCTGCTGCGCCGCCAGGTAGTCGCTGGACGGGACAGTGGGACTCCGCACGGTTGTTAGAAAGCGGTACTCGGTACTCTTCCAACTGGCAGATATCCGAAAGCGTTTCATCGGTCTCCCATTTTGAAATGGTCTGCCTGCTGATCCCCAGCTTTTCAGCAACCTCTTCCTGAGACAGCCCCTTTTTCTTCCGCGCATGAAACAAATCGCTTGCAGTGCCGAACAAATATCATTTTTTAACTCCGGCTTATCCCTCGCAATCATGGGCAGCAGCTTGATATACTGCCTTGCCGTGACCGGCTTGATATAAAAAACTGTGTCTTCTCATTGATTCGCAATATCGTACATATCTTTAAGCGTAACCAGGCGGACTTTTTCATCCTGTGCCTGCCGCATTAGGGAATCGGTAAACCCTGATTTGGAGAAGAGATAATAATACCGCTGTCCAAAATGCCCCATGGCCTTTGCGTACTCTTCCATCAGCCGCAGTTCATCCTCGCCCACAAGACTCTCCCGGAACTTGCAGGAGCCAATGATCCCGCTGTCATCCGCGGCAGACATCACCACAATGTCGATCTGCGCCTGTTTGCGGGTCTTGGGATTTCCGCCCCACCACTGCCCGATACGGCCAATGGGAAAGGGCAGTTTATCATAGTACAGAATAAAATCCCTGCACATCTTCTCAAAAGTCAGCCCCATGTAATCAGGCAGCCTATTCTCGATGGTCAATGGATAAGACGTTTCCATCCTTCCGGATTGTATGGCCGATATGTTCCCAGGCACAAAACTGTACCAGAACCGGAAAAACTGATCTTCAATCAGATAAATCGGCCTTTTGCTGCCCGGATCTGTGACAGGCGTCTCCCGTTTGAGGATGCCCAGAGTGATCAGATTGGAAATATATTTTGAGCATAATCCTGTCTCCACACCCACGGTAGACGCGATTTCCGACATCTTTGTCCTGCCGGAGGCGATTGCCGTTATGACCGCATTATAGACTGCCGGTTCCCTGAGCTCCTGCTTCAGCAAATTGGAAGGCTCTTCAAATAAAAGCCCGTTTCTGTCAAACAGGTTTTCCAGCAGATTCTCCCGGATGGATAAATCAGGTGAGAACTGCTCCAGATACATGGGCATCCCGCCGGTAATGCCATAGACAAGCGCTTTCTCTTCACAGGAATAGTTCGGGAACCATTTCCCTGTATCCAGATAATCAAAAGGCAATATCTTAAACTGGGCGGTCCTGCGGCCATACAATGGGCTCTGATAGCCCAGCACCTGTTTTTCCATAAAGCTCATGGAAGAGCCGCAAAGAATCAGAAATAGTTTCGTATCCTTGAACAGATGGTCCAGATGGTTTTGAAGCAGGGAAGAGATTCCTCTGTCTGCTTGGGCTAAGTACGGATATTCATCAATCACCCAGACTATCCTCTCCGCTTTCGCCATTTCCCCTATTTTCCGGAATGCATCTGCAAAGCTCCTGTATCTCATGCCCGCCGCGCTCTCGCCTGACAGCGCCTGACCGATTGCATCGGATAATGTACTCAAATTCTGCTCCGCGCTGTTTTCCTGGGCTGCATAGAAAATAGATTTTTTATTCTTGCAGAACTCATTGATCAAAGTCGTTTTTCCCACACGGCGGCGCCCGTAAACAATAGCCACCTCCAGCCTGCCGCTTTGATACATGCGGTTTAATTTCTTCAGTTCTCGCTCCCGGCCTATGAACATTTTACTCTCCTTTAGTGAATCATGATATCCTATATTTTAATTCACTTTTTATGCTCTGTCAAGGCGATTTCCAATAGCTCTGCCCCCTATCTGGGCTGACCGATTGTAAGCGCTCCGTGAGATACTGTATTGCATCTGTCAGCATGAAATAAGGACATCTGCATATCCGATCTGGGTAAACGTCAAATTGTGCGCCTTTCGCTAACACTAAATTTAGCCTATACTTGAAAAAAACAATAGATTTTTTCAAGGAGTGACTAAAACTATGGAGCCGTGTACCTATGAAGCCCGGGCTGAATACTGGAGAGGCATTATCCAGTCATGCGGGCAACGCCCTGCCGGGCAGTCAGCTAAAAACTGGATGGAGGAAAATGGCATTTGCGAACAGAGTTATTACTATTGGCAGCGAAAATTCAGGCAGCAGACTTATGAATTGATAAAAAGATCAAATGTTATCCCCGAAGCATCGGAAAAAACGGAAGTTTCTTTTGTGGAGATGCCCTATTCTCGCATAGCGTGGGATGAACCGGCAGTCACGGAACATTCACCCGCTGCTGTAATTCGGACTGGAAGCTTTTGTATAGAGATCACCAACGCGATTTCTCATGACCTTCTTTCCGAAATTTTAAAGGAGCTGTCCCATGCTTGAGAATGCTGCCGGCATCCGCCGGGTAGTCCTCGCCTGCGGCACAGTTGACTTAAGAAAGGGCATTGACGGCCTCGCAACGATCATTGGAGACCGATATGGGCAGAACCCCTTTGAAAAGGGAACCCTTTTCCTGTTTTGCGAAAAACGTTCTGACCGTTGTAAGGGATTGCTGTGGATGGGGACAGGCTTTTTGCTTCTATATAAAAGATTTGAGGCAGGACAGCTGTCATGGCCCAGGACTACACAGGAGGCGGCAGGACTTACAGAAGAACAGTTCCAATACCTGATGATGGGACTGAACCCCCTTGAGCCGAAGGTCAGGGAGGTAAAACCCAAACAGATTTATTAAGGTGTTTGTGCAAAACGCAGAAAAAAACAGGGCGGTTATCCCTTTCCAAAACCGTACTATCCGCACACAATTTACCGGTACCAGGCAGCTTACCGCATGGATCTGCGACCTTTAGGGGGATTGTTTGAACTTTGAAAACCTTATCGTCCCTGGTTAATATAGGAAGCAATGCAGGGCTCCGGGCACATAGCAAAATGACGGCATCCATTTCCGGTGGAATCCGCCTTTTCTGTAAAAACGTGCTATACTAGAAAAAAGAAGGGCAGTCAGTATGTGCAGGAGATTCACACCGGATGAATGAAATACCATGGATCACGCGTCTAAGAATGATGTCATTTACCAGATGCAGGACCGGCTGGATCAGCTCGAACACGATTACGAAAACCTAATCGAGCAGATCCGGCGGGAAGTGATCCATGATGACCGTCCGGCGGGAAGCAAGAGTTTCATGTGGGTCCATCTTACTGGAGAACTCAGCCCGGTTCCAAAGATCGTTGTGTATGAATACCAGAAAACGAGACACAGAGACCATCCGAAGGCGTACTATAAGGACTTTAAAGGAATCCTTATGACAGACGGATTGGAACAGTACCATAAGCTGGCAAGGGAAGCAGAGGGGGTGACAAACGCGAACTGTATGGCGCACGCGAGACGGCATTTCGCCAACGCGATAAAAGCGCTGGGGAAAGGGAACCCCCAGGCGGTCAAATCATCCATAGCATATGAGGCTCTTGTGAGGATCGGCGCAATCTATGATCTGGAAAGCGGGTTAAAAGGCCTGTCAGCGGAAGAACGCCTGTGTAAACGACAGTCGACCATCCGGCCATTGGCTGAAGAGTATTTTGAGTGGGTCAGAAAAATCCTTGCAGATAAGACAGTCCTTCCCAAAGGAGAAACGGCAAAAGGACTGGCCTACAGCCTGAACCAGGAG
This sequence comes from uncultured Hungatella sp., assembly GCA_947066955.1. Taxonomy (GTDB): domain Bacteria; phylum Bacillota; class Clostridia; order Lachnospirales; family Lachnospiraceae; genus UBA3402. The sequence goes on along the minus strand of CAMTAF010000020.1, from coordinate 32,367 downwards.
AAATACCTGAAGGTATTTTTAGAAGATGGCGAGGTTTCAATTGATAACTCGGCCAGCGAACGGGCACTGAGGAATTTCACAATCGGCCGAATAAAGAGTTTCGTACAATAGAACCAGACAAAATTGAAATTTGGGGAGGTATTCTTATGGAATATATCAGAGTAACAAAGGAGAACATAGAAAAAGAACATATATGCTGTGCGATTTCAAACAATCATGACATTCAGGTGTTATCAAAAAAGGATTGGCTAAAAGAACGTTTTGATGATGGTTTGGTTTTCTTAAAAAGCGAACAGCGGGGAAAGTGTTTTATTGAGTATATACCTGCTGAAAATGCGTGGAATCCCATTATCGCGGACGGCTATATGTATATTGACTGCTTATGGGTGGCCGGCTCTCTTAAAGGACATGGTTATTCAACAGAACTCTTAAATACCTGCATTGAGGACAGCAAAAACAAAGGGAAAAAGGGTCTGTGCATCTTGTCTGCGGCAAAGAAAAAGCCATTTCTGGCTGACCCGAAATTTTTGAAATATAAAGGTTTTGCTGTCAGTGATGAAGCGGATAACGGTATCCAGCTATGGTACTTACCTTTTACAGAAAATGCTCTTCCGCCAAAATTCAAAGAATGCGCGAAACACCCGCATGTTGATGACATGGGATATGTCTTGTACTACACCAGCCAGTGTCCGTTTAATGCAAAATATGTTCCCGTAATTCAAAGTATTGCAAAAGAGAAATCTATAAAATTTAGGGCGGTTCATCTGCAGAACAAGGAGGATGCGCAGAATGCTCCGACGCCAATTACAACTTATGCGTTATTTTTAGATGGCAATTATCTTACAAATGAGCAGATGAATGATAAGAGGTTTTTGAAATTACTAGAAAAGTAATATCTTTTTGAGACTGCGGAGGGATCAAATAACCTTTCGGTTATAAGGGTTCCCTCCGCATAAAAACTCTTTACTCTACCCAGACTCCGTTTTCGTCTACACGGTATTCTCCGATCTGGGTATTCACCATCAGGGCGCCTTGGGTTCCGTCAGCCTGCTCGTTGAGATAATACCACTTCTCATTGATCAGCCTCCAGCCCGCAAGCATGATTCCCTGGGTTCCGTCGGATACAGGATTGAGATAATACCATCTCCCTTGATCCATGATCCAGCCGGTTGCCATGTAGCCTTCCTGATTGAAATAGTACCAGCCGGTTGTTCCGTTGTAGGGAAGCAGATACCAGCCATTGGTCAGCCAGGTGTTGTCAGGCTTTTTGCATCTCCAGCCAATGTCGTCTTTTACCCAGGAGTCGTTGGTGTAGGGAAGAGCTCTGCCTCCTGAGGAAGAGGACTTGGAACCGCTGCCGGAGCTGGAACTGCCACTTGATCCGGAGCCGCTGCCACTGCTGCCTGAGCTAGAGCTGCTGCCTGATCCAGAACCACCAGTTCCACCACCGCCGATGCTCCCAGTTCCGCCGGTTCCCGGTTTGGTGTCTGTGCCAGGTTTATTATCTGTGTTTGGCTTATCATCGGGCTTGTCTTCCTCGATGGTGAAGTTTTGAGAGGTGCGCTTTAAATCACCATCCTCATTGCGGAATTCCGCGGAAAGAGTGTTGGAACCAGGTTTGGTCTTGTTCTCAAAGGTCTGCTTCCGGACCGTGATCCTGGTGCTTCCGCTCTCTGCTGTGTAGTCTTCTCCTTCAACAAGTTTTTCGCCGTTGAGCCAGAGAGCTACAAACTGTTCGAACTTTCCGGCGGATACGAGCAGCTGGTCGCTGTATTCTTTCAGCACATAACCATGGTCTGTCTTCTCACCGATGTATTGTTCAAGTTCATATCCCTCATCGCAGGATTCATAGATATTATCATCTGTGTTCTCTTTTATGGTAATGGTCAAATTTGCCTGATGAGTAATGTCTTCCGCTCCCCGCAAAACCACTTCCACCGTAATCTCAAAGTTTCCGCTCTCCCGGGGAACTCCGTAGATTTCCCCTGTCTCAGAATTTAGCTCAAGTCCCTGGGGCAGAGTTCCGTTTGCAATGCGGAATAACGGGCTATATGCGTTTATGGAACCATTCAGTTTGAGGGTACCTGAATAGGGTACATACAAAACAGCATCACCCAGGTTACTGAGGTTGATTGTAACCTTTGACGGATCCGGCCCTGTGCTGTTATAGTGGATCGTTGCGCTGTCAAGAGGCTCGTTTTTCTCGCCCCTTAAAATATTGCCCCAGTCATTTTCATTTCCTCCATAGTAAACATCGGCCAAAGCTGTACAGCCGTCAAAAGCTTCCGCTCCGATAGAAGTTATGCTTTTGGGAATGGTCACGCTACTTAGCTGAACACACTCATTAAAGAAATAGTCGCCCAGAGAAGTTACGCTGTCTGGGATCGCCATATAGGTCAGCTTGCTGCATCCACTGAATACGCTGTTCTCCATAGTGGTCACGCTTCCAGGGATTGTCACGTCTTCCAGATTGATACAGTATCCAAAGGCCCCCAACCCAATGGTAGTTACACTGTCAGGAATGGTCACATTTATCAGGCCTGTACACTCTCCAAAGGTTGAGGAACCGATGGTGGTCACGCCATAAGGAATATTTATACTGGCAAGACTGGTACACTGAAAAAATGCGAACTCTCCGATAGCGGTTACACTTCCTGGAATCGTTATATTTGTCAAAGCTGAGCAATTGGAGAATGCGGATTCACCTATGGAGGTTATACCGTCGGAAATGGCCACATTGGTCAATTGCGTACAATCTTTAAAGGTGTAATTCCCAGTGCTCGCTAAGCTGCCAGGGATCGTGATATCTTTCAGGCCGCTATCCCAGAACGTGAACTCTCCTAATTGGGTTAAGCTGTTCGGGAGAGTTATGCTGGCCAAACCAGAACAATAAGAAAACGCATAGGAACCAATGGTTGTCACACTGTCGGGAATCGTTACATTGTTTAGTAAATCGCATCCACTGAAAGCAGCATTCTCAATAATTGTCACACTATTTGGAATCGTTATATTAGGAAGGCTGCTGCATCCCGCAAATGCGTTATTGCCAATGGTAGTTACCGTATCAGCGATGGATACACTTTCCACATTGTTGCAGTTTATAAACGCTACGTTCCCGATGCTAGTTACACCGCTCAGGATTCTGATCTCTTTAATCTCTTGACTTCGATCATTCCAAGGTGGCATTAAAGATAAATCACTTGTAACTTCATAGGAAGCCATATCGCCGGTTCCGCTGATGGTCAAGATGCCGTCTATCAGGATCCAGGTCAAGTTTTTACCGCAGGTTCCGGATAAACCATCCAGATTGGGCCCTGTACTATTATAGTGAATTGTGGCATTAGTAAGAGGTTCATTTGATTCCCCTATTGAAATGGCAGACCAACCACTTTCACTTCCTTTGTAATATACATCAGTTAAGCCACTACAACCATGAAACGCAGAAGATCCAATCGTAGTCACGCCTTCTGGGATAGTTATACTCGTTAAGCCACCACAACCCCCAAACGCATAACCTCCAATCGAAGTTACCCCATTTTCTACTATAATTTCTATAATTTCAGCTTTGCTCTCATTCCAAGGAACTAGCGTGGCCCCATAGTTTTGCGGGTCATCATATGATGCCATCTCCCCCGTCCCACTGATAGTCAAAACTCCATCAACTAAACTCCATGTCAGATTCTCCCCACAAGTCCCGGAAGCCTCCGCACTTTTCTCAATCTCAGAAATCTGTTCCGTTCCTTCCCGTATTTCCACCTCCTCGTCATTCTGGCTCTTCCCGACACCGTCGCCCCCAATATCCTCTCCCGGCAACTCCCTTTTACCTAGGTCTTCGCTGGCATCTGATCCTGAAGCAATCTGCTCTTCCTGCAATCTCTCAGCCCTTTCCTGTCCTCCCATATTCCCTTCTATGACGGAAGCGGACACGGTCATCCCAGACGGCGCTAAAGACGAGACTACAAGAGCTAAAGTCAACACCTGTGCAACCCTTCGTTTCCAAATTCCCATAACATTTATCCTCCTGTCCTTTTTCTAGCCATATCCATCAGGCAGGAACTGCGGCAAGCATACTGACGCTTTTCTTTTAATATACACCATCTTACCCCCTCCTTCCTCTATTTTACTTTTATAGATTCTCCCTGAAATCACAAATCTTTAGAGGAACCCTATAAGCGGCACTGCCGCAAATTCCCGAATTCATAATACCCGCACATAACGATTAATGAGAGAAGAGCCAGATGAATCCTATCTGGCTCTTCCGTTCTAACTATTGCGGATTCCGTCCATCCCAAATCCCCTGGATATTTACAAAATATCGATCCGGTGTTCTCTCATTAAAATACATGGAGCCGAATGGCTTAGCGTTACTGTTTACATTGTACGACCAATTCCTTGTCTCTTTGTCCAGTTCCCAAGTAGGCGCTATGGATTCAGCCTGGAAATAATACCAGTTTCCATCAATCTCTCTCCAGCCTGTTGCCAGTTTCCCTGTCACCGGATCTATATAATAGGTTTGTTTGTCCTGCGGATCGGTATACCATCCGCTTAACATTCCTGTCTCAACAGAGGTGAGGTACCAGCTGTTTAACTGATAATCATAGACCCAGCCGGATTTCACGTATCCGTCAACTCCAAAAGCATACCAGGATCCATTGACCATCTCCCAGAGTACCTGTTCTACCGCATCTCCATTTGTCTGTTGGGTTGTAGAACCTTTTGCGGCAGTCCCGTCGGTGTAGATCAGCTGCCACCCGCCATCGGTCTGCTGCCAGTGGCAATTGCCGGATCCTTCACCAGTGATAATGCCTTTCTCTGGATCTACTTGGCCTTTTCTGGCCGCCTCATTGACTGCGGTAGTCGTGGATGAACTGCTTTTGTTGTTGCTGTTTCCGTTGTTACTTCCTCCGCCGATACCGCTACTAATGCTGCCGCCTGGATTATTTCCTCCGGGGTTGTTACCGCCTGGGTTATTCCCTCCAGGATTAGTCTCTTCCTCGGTAACCTCATAGTTCTGGGCAGCTCTCTTTAAATTGTCGTCCTCATCTCGGAACTCGATTCCCAAGGTATGGGTTCCTGTGGTATCGGAACTCTTTAAAGTCTCGCTTTTTATGGTGAGTCTGGTACTTCCGGATTCTGCGGTATAATCTTCGTCTCTCGTCAGCTTCTTACCATCCAGATACAAGTCAACGAATTGGCTGAACACACCCTCTGAAACCATCACCTGATCCGTGGAAGAAGTAAGGGCCACGTTATTTACCCGTCTGGTCAGTTCATATCCTTGGTCTGTAGCGGCATCGACATTATCATTTGTGTTGTCCACAACGGTCAATGTCAGCGTTTTTTGACTATCAGCGAATTTTTCATAACTGTTTTCCATAACCACAGTAAAAGAAAACTCTCCTATCTCTGTCGGAACGCCATACAATTCTCCGTTGGGCTTCATCACTACGCCTGCGGGAAGAGTTCCATCTAACAGATCATAGCTTACTTTGTTCCAATCATACTTATTGCTGTTCTGAATCATGGTACCGTATGGAACATATTTAACCGCTTCTGGTATTTCTGTGGTGGTAATACTGGGGTCACCGACAGTACCTGTTAAATTTAGAACAGCCAATACTCTATCATCGGACTTGATCGTCAGAGTACCTGAGATCTCTCGTCCATCTGCCATGTTTTCTTTTGGCACTATACGAAGTTTGGCCATATTCGCAAGTTCGCCATAGCTGACATACTTACCACTAGCGTCTTCCCTGGTGATTTTATCAAAACCAGACAGCGGATAATTGCCGTTCAAGGTCCAATAGGCATCCAGTTCAACTTCGTCTGAGTCAATCTCAGCTTTTAGGTTAGTCAGGTCTTCTGTGCCTTTGTTTATGAGCAAAATATCATGACAGTAGTCATAGCGTCCATCAATAAGCATCTCACGGGTAGAAGTTACCATACCAGTGTCATCAATCGTAGTCTCCGAATCCGCATCTGCCAGACTGTTTATGTAAAGCTGTCCCGGGCCTTCTGTTTTTTGTACTACCTGAAGCCAGTAGTTTGCTTGAGAATCTTTACTTTCAGAAGATGTTGTGTACTGAACCGGACCTTTGGAAAAATCATGAATACTCTTTCCGCTGACCTGACGGACTGGTTCAGAATTTCCTTCGGAAGCATACAGGTTGATTCCAGCCACATCAATCGAAAACTCAGGTGCTAGACGTGTCAGATCTACGTCATTGTCAACAAGGATTGTCCGATAACAGTGATCGCTATAAGAGTCTTCATAAGAGTCGACTATATAGCAGTTGACAGCTTCTCCTTTCTCATCTCGAAGACCTATAAAATCTATACTGGTACTATCACTGAGAACGGGATCTTTCGGCTTTTTAGTTATGATATAATACTTATAGATTTCTTGCTTTTCCGAACCATCTTCACCTACAAAGAATGTAAAGTATACACCTTGGCTGTAATCAGCTTCGTAAATCCAAGTATCCCAAGTATCCGAATCCCAATTATCATCATATTTAAGCTTTTCTGCCTCCGCCTCCTCTGCTTCTTTTATAGAAGAATATTGTCCTGCATATGCAGCTGTTACTAACGCATTACTTACATACCCCATCTCACAATATTTGAAAATCGCATAATATTTACTATCAACTGGGTAGTCATATTTCAATGTTACTGTGCGCATCGTGCAGCCATTCTCAATCCGAGTAGAAACAGAATTGCTTATTTCATCTATTATGATGTCCCCATTAATGTCTGTTGCAAATAACCCATAACAATATAAGGAATTTGAAACTGCCTCGGTCTTAACGCAGCATTTATATATCTCTTGATTTTCAGAATCGTCATCTCCTACAAAGACTGTGAAATATACACCTTGACTATAATCAGCCTCATATCCTTTTCCTAATAGCAGCGTATCCTTCTGATCTTCTGCTCCACTTTCAGTGGCTTCTTTTATAGATGAATATGAACCTATATATGCGGCTGTAACCAATTCATTGTTTTCAATGCCAAACCTATAATAGCTAAATGTCAGAAAATAATTTTTGTCTGCGGGATATCCACCTTCCAGTTTTATCGTATAATATTCGCAGTTTTCCTTATTTTCTGCATAAATTGAACTGTCTACATGCCATGTGCCATATTCGTCTACCTCATATAATCCAGAACAAGACAGAGTATTCTGAACTGCCATGGTCTTAACACAGAATTTATAGATCTCCTGGTTGTTTGAACCGTCATCACCTACAAAAACCGTAAAATATACACCTTGACTATAATCAGATTCGTACCCTTTTTCTAGCAGAATAGGATCGGTCCCTGCCTCTATTGCTTCCGCTATAGACGAATATAGTCCTGTATAAACAGCTGTTACCATGTCATTATTTTCAATGCCCAACCGTGTGTAACTGAGTTTCAGAAAATATTTTTCATCGGCAGCATATCCATTTCTCAAAGTTACTGTATAATCTGTATAATCATTGTCATTTTCAGATTGATAGATAGTACTGCTTACGCTGTTTTGGTTTCCACGGCTATCTTCCTCATATAATACAATAGATATCTCATTTTGGATCAATCGCATATCTAACTGGAACGGAAGACACCCCGTAACTTTACCGGATTTGTCATAGCTTATCATCGTTACCCAAAAGTCTTCTGGATAATGGATTCCTGCCCCAGATACGGTCATATCAGAGGGAAATACCTGTTCTGTAATATCAGTTCCTTCTGTTTCGGCTTTTATGGGATCATTATATTCACCACTATATACTTTAAAATGGTCATATCTTGGATTTTCAAAGATAGCGGTATTCATTCCCAGTCCTACATAGATTAGTTCTGTAGTCCCGTTGTCCTTCACTGGTATTGAGATATTCAGTCGATTTCCGTCAGTATATGAATAATAATTTCCTCTTGTAGGAACAAGCGGGCTTCGGTTCCCTTCACTGTCTTCACTGTAAACAGTTGTTGTCAGCCATTTTTGCGCATCAGCTGTCTGTGTATTAACAATATAGCGAATATTTTGCGAAGCCAGCTGATCATCATCCCCTACAATCATTTGCCATGATCCAGTTCTGTAGCTAAAGTCTATGGTATCTTCCTGAGCGTTGACCGTATAATTATCATTTCCAGTCCCATAAGTCCAGATGATCTTATCTTCTGGTTTCAATGATTCTTCTCCAGCAAAAACTTCTTTAAGTTCCACCATGGTCAGTTCTACTGGTGTGAATCCAGTCAAATTCGCAGTCAGTCTTTTTTCAGTCAGCGGCAAAAGCGAATCTTTCCGCACCTCATCTCCTTCAGTGTCCACCGTGTCAGGCTCCATAGAGGTAAATCCGGTGAAATCCGCTTTCATCCGCTTTTCAGTCAACGGCAAAAGCGACTCCACTTCCGCCCAATCCTCATCAACAAACTTTTTCGCCTCTGGATACACCACCACAGTCTTCCCCGCCACGTCAAGGCTCATCTGGGTTACAACCTCACCGTCAAAGTAAGCAGACACATAGAACGTATGCCCATCTACCTCCACACTATCATCAGGAGTCATAAACCACTTGCTGGCAGTGCCTTCACTGCCGGTAAACTGCACTTCATAGGGGAAGAACGGATTGCTCTCCGGTATATTGATGGTATAGCTCCCGTCTTCCTCAAAAAAAGCATCACCCTCTCCTTGGTCAAAAGTTTCCCGGTCAACTACGCTGACCTGACCATTTCCTGTGTTGAACTTTACTTCATCTTTTGAGGATCTTTCCGAATTGCTGGCGGTTCCTGTGTAAAGGTTTGTCACAGTAGAAAACCTGTTGTCAGGATCCGCATCCCAGAACCCTCCCTCCAAATTTTGGCCCTCTGTTCCCCCTGTTGACCAGGCGTAGGCCGTTGTGACTGGCTGGGTTGGAACTGTAAGCAGCGCCGCCAGAAGGACTGCTGTTCCTCGTTTGATGAATCTCATCTCGTGTCATCTCTCCCTTCTTCTTTTTCTAGATATGTCTCTCCAAGAGCTGTAAGCTCCTGGATGGAATACAAGCGGCTTTGCCGCAGATTCCCGCTTCCATAGTCGAATACCAGCTGATCCTCTGAGATATCACAGAGGTCAGGGAGATAAGTCAGGGTCTCCAACCGGCTGTTAAGGAGAAAGTCATACCTTTCTCTATCCGCGCTGACATACTCGGTTACGATATATTCCCCTGACTGAGTTACATAGGTAAGGTTGATGAGGTGATCAAGAGCCAGATCAAATTATCTGGCTCTTCCCCGTTTATCATTATAAAAGTTTACTACTGTGGATTCTTCCCATCCCAAATCCCCTGTATATTCACGAAATACCCATCAGGAGTTCTCTCATTGAGATACATGGAACCAAATGGTTTCGCGTCACTCTTCAGATTATAGGACCAATTTCCCGTCTCCTTGTTGTACTCCCATGTAGGAGCTGTGGACACAGCCTGGAAATAGTACCACTTTCCGTCAATCTCTTTCCATCCAGCTGCCAGTTTTCCTGTCACAGGATCCATGTAATAAGTATTCTGATCCTGGGAATCCTTGTACCATCCGCTCATCATGCCTGTATCGGCAGATGTCAGATACCAGCTGTTTAACTGATAATCATAAACCCAGCCGGATTTCACATAACCGTCAGCGCCGAAGGCGTACCAAGAACCGTTGACCATCTCCCAGAGTACCTGTTCAACGGTCTCTCCGTTTTCCTGCTGGATCATAGTGCCTTTCGCCGCGGTTCCATCTGTGTAGATCAGCTGCCAGCCAGCGCCGCTCTGCTGCCAATGGCAATTACCTGAGCCCTCTCCGGTGATAATTCCTCTCTCTGGGTCTACTTGACCTTTTCTTGCTGCCTCGTTGACCGCTGTCGTTGTGGACGAACCACTTCCGCCGCTGCTTCCACCACTGCTGCCGCCTCCACTAATACTTCCGCTGCCGCCCTGGTTTCCGCCGCCTGTGCTGCCGCTTCCACCGCCGATACCACCGCCCGGATTATTTCCGCCTGGGTTATTGCCACCTGAGTTATCGCCACCTGGATTGCTCCCACCCGGGTTGTCTCCGCCTGGATTATTTCCCCCTGGGTTATCGCCACCCGGATTGTCTTCACCTGGCTTATCTCCGCCCGGCTTCGTCTCATCCTCTGTGAGCTCATAGTTCTGGGCAGCTCTCTTCAAGTTGTCGTCCTCATCCCTGAACTCGGCTCCAAGAGTGTGGGTTCCTGTTGAGTTGGAGCTCTTCAATGTCTGACTCTTTACTGTGATTTTGGTGCTCCCGGATTCTGCGGTGTAATCCTCATCTTTTTTCAGCTTCACGCCGTCTAAGTACAGATCCACAAACTGGCCGAACACACCTTCTGAAACCATCACTTGGTCTTTATCTGAAGTCAGAGCCACATTCTGGATCCGGCTGGTCAGCTCATATCCCTGGTCTGTAGCAGACTCGACATTTTCATTGGTGTTGTCCACAACCGTCAAGGTCAGGGTTTTTACACTGTCGGCAAACTTCTCAAAGCTGTTTTCCATTCGCACGGTAAAGGTAAACTCCCCTATTTCTGTGGGAACACCGTACAGTTCCCCGTTGGGCTTGATTACCATGCCTGCCGGAAGTGTCCCCTCTAGAAGCTCATAGCTTACCTCATTCCACTCATATTTGTTGCTGTTCTGGATCATAGTTCCGTACGGAACATATTTAACAGCCTCCGGGACCTCTGTGGTAGTGATGCTGGGGTCACCTACAGTACCGGTGAGAGTCAGCACCATCAAAACTTGTTCTCCGGATTTGATGGTAATTGTACCGGAAATTTCTCTTCCGTCAGCCATGTTTTCTTTTGGAACTACCCGCAGTTTAGCCATATTGGCCAGTTCTCCGTAGCTGACATAGTTTCCGTCGGCGTCTTGCCTGCTGATCTTATCAAAACCAGACAGAGAATAGTCTCCGTTTAAAGTCCAGTAGGGATCCAGCTCCACTTCCGCCGAGTCAATTTCGGCCTTTAAATTGGCCAGTTCGCCTGTGTTCTGGTTAATCAGCACAATGTCATGATAATAGTCATAACGCCCGTCGATGATCATCTCTCTGGTAGATGTGACTACTCCATTGCTGTCTGTCTCAGTCTTGGCGCCAGGATCAGCCAGGCTGTTTATGTAGAGCTTACCTGGTCCCTCGGTCTTTTGCACTACCTGAAGCCAGTAATTTTTCTGGAACTCCTTACTCTCCGAGGAAGCCGTGTATTGGACAGGGCCTTTCGAAAAATCGTGGACACTTTTTCCGCTGACCTGTATAACCGATTCTGAATTTCCCTCTGAGGCATACAGATTAATTCCCTCTGAGACACTGAATGTTGGCGCCAGACAAGTCAAATCCACATCGCTGTCTACCAGAATCGTCCGGTAGGAATAATCGCCATAGGAATCCTCATCACGGTCTACGGAGAGACATCTGACGTAATGTCCGTCACTGTCATAAAGTCCGTTAAAGTATACAGTAGTGCTGTCACTGAAAACCGGGTCTTCCGGCTGTCCTTCCTCGGTTTTAACACAGAGGTGATGGACTTCCTGCTCCTGTGCGCCGTCCTCCCCCACAAAGAATGTAAAATATACGCCTTGACTGAAATCAGCTTCATAAATTTCTCCGGCCGAGTAGGGACTGTCCAAGAACAGAACTGCTTTCAGATCTTTCGCTCCCGCCTCCGCGGCTTCCTGAATGGAGGAGAAGGTCCCTGCATAGGCGGCTGTCACCAGTTCATTATGACTCTCACCCATCGTGCTGTAGTCGAAGTCCGGATAATATTTTCCGTCAGCGGGATAGCCATATTTCAGCCTGATGGTAGTGGTCTCGCACCCATCTATGGTTTTGGTAGAGGATGAAGAGCTAACATAAATCGTATTTCCACTATCATCTTTTTTATATAAGCTGTAGCATGAAACATAGTTCGAGGATCGGTACAAATCCAGTTCAAACGGGAGCCATCCGATTACATTTCCCGCTTCATCGTAAGCGGCCATTGTAACCCACAGATCTCTGGGATACAGAACTCCAGCCCCTGCCGCTGTCATATCTGTAGCAAACAGCTGGTCTGTGATATCGGCCCCTTCTGCCTGTGCCTTTGCCGGATCAGGAAACCGACCCTCATAGACCTTGAAATGATCTATTTTCGAGTTGGGGAAAAGGGCGGTATTCATCTCCAGCCCCACATAAGTCATATCCAACTCCTCACGGCTTACTTCTTTGACCGGTACTCTGATATACAGTCTGTTTCCATCAATATAGGAATAATAATCACCTGTCACGGTATCAACTTTTGTCCGTTTTCCCTCGCTGTCCTGCTTATAAGCTGCAGGAATCAGCCACTCCTCAGAGTCAGTGGCGGTGACATCAATGATATACCGGATATTCTCCGCTGCCAGCTGATCATCATCGCCCACGATCATCTGCCAGTAACCAGAGCGGTAGCTGAGGTCGATAAAATCTTCCTGGGCGCTGACAGTGTATTTGTCTTTCCCGTTATTGTAAGCCCAGATCACCTTGTCGGTAGCCTTCAGCTGGTCTTCTCCTGTAAAAATAGAACTGATTTTTACCATAGACAGCTCCACAGGAGTAAAGCCGGTGAGATCCAGCTCCAGCCGCTTTTCAGTCAGCGGCAAAAGGGACGCTGACTGCGCGCCGTCGCCGTCAGTGAACTCTTTCTTTTCCGGGTACACCACAACCGTCTTTCCGGCCACGTCAAGGCTCATCTGGGTCACAGCCTGGCCGTCAAAATAGGCGGACACATAGAATCTGTGGCCATCCACCTCCACACAGTCGCCGGGGGTCTCAAACCATCTGCTGGCAGTGCCTTCACTGCCGGTAAACTGTACTTCGTAGGGGAAATATGGGTTGATCTCAGGGATGTTGATGGTGTAGCTCCCATCCTCCTCAAAGAACGCGTCTCCCTCTCCTCCATCGAAGGTTTCCTGGTCAACTACGCTGACCACATAGTTTCCTGTGTTGAACTTTACTTCATCTTTTGAGGATCTTTCAGAATTGCTGGCTGTCCCTGTGTAAAGATTGACTACCGAGGAAAATTCTTCTTCTGGATCAAGCTCCCAGAAATCTCCCTCCAGGGACTTCTGCCCTTCCATAGCGCCAACAGGCTTGGCGTAGGCCGTTGTAACTGGCTGAGTTGGTACTGTAAGCAGCGCTGCCAGAAATACTGCTGTTCCCCGTTTGATGAATTTCATTTCGTTTCATCTCTCCCTTCGTCTTTTTGTAGATATGTCTCTCCAAGAGATATTAGCTCCTGGAGGGAATACAAGCGGCATTGCCGCAGATTCCCGCTTCCATAGTCAAATACCAGCTGATCTCCCGCGATGTCGCAGAGATCCGGGAGGTAAGCCAGAGTCTCCAGCCGCTCATTTAACAGAAGTCCGTACCTCTGTCCTGCGGCGCTGATGTACTCGGTGACAACATAGTCTCCCAGCTGGGTTACATAGGTGAGATAAGAGTCTTTCTCCAGCTCCGCGACTTTTTTCCCTGTCTTTAAGTCATAGACCTCAGGGGTTCCATGGAGAGGAGACCCGATCTTGTAGTACTTTGTAAAAAATTCTTCATACAGGTCTTTTTCAGGCGGCTCCCCTTCTGTCTCTGACAACAGAGAGCCATCGGAAGCGCTGTAGCGGCGGACAGTGCCGTCATACCAGATTACTTCCAGAAAAGAACAGTCCTCTTCTTTTCTAAACTGCTGGTCATAGACGGTCTCCGGATCCGGGAGTTCCGTCTGGACCAGATTATTTCCCTCTCTGTCATAGATGGAGAAGCCTTTATAGTCAAAAAGCATGACCGTCTTCTGATCCTGGCTGATTCTGGCCTCGTCGTGAAGATACCGTGGATCATAGGACATGATTTCCGCGTCACTGTGGCTTTCCAGCTTCATAAGACGGACAGAGGGCTCGCTGCGGTTAGCGGTAAGCCCGTACTCTCCGGCTATATCCGTAAAATCACAGGGCTCCTGGCAAATCTCCGAGGACATCAGGTTTGCAGCCTGATCAAAAAAGGAAAAACCGTTGTCGTCTGTGGCCACTATGACATGGGAATCCCCCACAGAGAAGCCGATAATGTTCTTGTCGTTGGTAAATGCCAGCTCCGTCTCCTCCAGAGTATCCGGATCAAAACGGACCAGCACATTCTGGCTGGCCAGGAAAATTCCCTCTTCCCCGGCTTCTATGAGAAACTTGTCTCTGGAGTCCATAGCCCCTACGTAAGCTCCCTCCTTGGCGTCGACGAGTCCAAATGTAGATTCATCGCTTTTATTAGCCACAAAGGCGAAATAGTCTCCTGAGAATCCCCCTCCGAAGTCTTGATACTCACTTTCCTCGTAGACGATCAAGTTGTTGTCAGGATTTGTCAAATCAAAAATCAACAGCTCTCCCTCGTAGAAACTCACTGCCAGCAGGGTTCCGTCTCCATTCAGAGCGAAAATTCGGTTTCCCGGATTGGCGAAAATATCGTTAGCAGCCACTTCCATGTGGTGTCCCTCAAAGGAACAGCGAACTTTTTCCTTCCCGTCTTCCATCTGGTAAATGACCCCGTAGTCCGCGTCCCGGTTTACGGCGGCCACAGTAGTCTTGTCGGCGGACAGAGACAGGGTGGTCGCCTCCTCCCCGGTCCACAGAACCGCCTGTTTATCCAGATCATAGGCCGTGACCCCCTGATCTCCCGCGTAGACCAATCTGGAATTGTCCGCGAACACCGCGTCAGACAGGGCTGAGTTCAAAGAGGGCAGCGATGCCAGCTTCGCTCCTGTCCCGGTGTCAAAGACGGCCACCTCCCACTGGTATACAGCCGCCGCCTTGGAACCGTCAGGAGAAAGACAGGCGGTAAAAGGCGCTGACGGAATCACCAGGCTGTCCAGGGATTTAAAGCCGTCGGACAGGTCATAGACTCCCAGCGCGTCGGTGAGGGCTTTCTGAGCCTGAGCCGTGGGGGGCGCTTCCAAGATGGATTCTCTTGTGGGGATGGCTTTGAGAGCCTGGCTGATGGCTGTGGACACGTCCCCGTCAGCCAGACTGTTGGCAGAGTACTCTGCGAGAGTCAATGCCTCCTGTGTCTGTTCCATCCGCTTCATACCCACAAATGTGCTGGCCCCGCCGCACAAGAACAGGACAGACAGCGCAGCTGTCCATATGGCTTCCCGTTTCTTGCGTCTCCGGACACGGTTGTCGTTTTTGTGGAGATCCCGAAAAGCTGTCAGCATCTGGGCCGCTGTCTGATAACGCATATCCGGATTGGAAGCCATGGCCTTCTGGAGAATCTGGGAAACCTGGGGGCTGCAGACTTCCGGTCCCAGAGGCTCTACCTGAAGGGCATCCTGGGCAGGACGTTTCCCTGACACCAGGTGGTACAGGGTGGCTCCCAGGCTATAGATATCGGAGCGGACATCCAGAAGAACGCCTCCGCCACTTCCCGTACTTCCTGTGCTTCCCGTATTTCCTGTAACCCCTGTGTTTTTTCCGGAGGAAGCCTGAGACAAGCTGTCTGCGCTCTCGGTCACATCATCGCCTCCGGCCACCTCGGTCACATCATCCTTTGTATTGGTCAGGTTCTTTGTTGCGGTGGAAATTCGCCTGCCCTTGTCCGCGTACTCGATGCCGTAATGCTCCGGGGAAGCGTAGCCCCGGCTGAATCCTGTCTTGACAGCTCCGTTTTCTCCAAGGGCAAGAGCGATGTTGTAGTCGATGAGACAGATATCCCCGTTGGGCTTAAGCATGATGTTGGCAGGTTTTATATCTCCGTGGAGAATTCCGTAAGGCGGCTGTCCGTGGAGATAGACCAAAGCCTCCAGAATCTGACAGGCCCAGTGGATGACCTGGGGCTGCGAGGGCACTTCCCCCCGTTTTAAAATCCGGTCCAGACTCTCACCGTCAATAAAATCCATGACTGTATAAACTACGCCGTCTTCCTGGACAAAGTCATAGACCTGCGGAATATAGGTGTGGCTCAAATCCTTGAGCATGTCTACTTCCCGCCTAAGAACCTCCGGCTTTGTCCCCAGTTTTCTCTTATCCGCTTTGAGAACGATCTTTTTATCCAGACGCATATGACGTCCCATATATACAATTCCGCCGCCTCCGGCGCCGATCTGATCCTGGATCTCGTAAATCCCGGCGATTACAGAAGACATCTTTCATCCCCCCCTTATTCTCTATGACATTATCTCTGCGGCTTTCCATATTCTTCTTCCAGCTTTTTCTTAAGCCTCTGTCCTGTGATAATAAAGACAACCAGGCAAATCACAGCCAGAACTGCCGCGCCGGCCATAACGCCGATCCCTCCCCAGAACAGCATCTGAGTCTCAGACACATATCCCATGTAATTCCCTCCATATTTTTCTTGACATTTTAAAAAACAGTCTCTAAGATATTAAACAAAATTTGTTTATCAGGAGAGCTGTCATGACAATATCACCTTTTTGGGTTCTTTTTCTCTGCTCCATAGCCTTTGGAAGCATCGTCGGCGCCTATTTTGGAACTGCCGATTACCGGGTCCGCCACGATGAGCCTCTGCTCACCAGCCGATGCTACTGCCCTCTCTGCGGCCATCCCCTGGCTACTATCCATCAGATTCCTGTGGTCAGCTGGTTCCTCTTAGGAGGCCGGTGCTACTACTGCCATGGGCCTGTACCTGTCCGGTATCCTCTGATTGAAGGAGGATTCCTGCTGTATTACGGAGCTGTCTTCTGCCTGCTGTGGGGGCATCCGTTTCTCACTGTGGTCAGCTGGTTTTTGTTTGTGTGTGTTCTTCTTGCCTGGCGCTGTGACAGACATTACCGCTCCATGGCAAAAGCCCTGGCCGTCTTTGCCGGATACCATGGAGTCTATGGTCTGGTGTTTCTCTGTATATACGCAGCCACACAGACTATTTGACCAACACGTAAATGAGGACACAGGAAACATTGTCCCTCTCCCCTCTCTCAAGAACCAGGTCCAGAAGATACTCGCAGGCTTTCTGGGCTTTGGAATCGTTTTTGATCTGTCCTATCCACTGAACCATGTCCGGGGCTGTCAGCTGCTTAAAAAGCCCGTCTGATCCCAGAAGAAACATCTCCTGCCCCTCAACTTTTCCGGTAAACCGGTTCATCCACAGCTTCGGTGATCTCCCTACAAAATTGGCCAAAAGAGATTTGATCCGGCCTCCTGACTCCACCATAGCCACCTCGTCTTTGGTGATCTGACAAGGAGTCTCTCCCACCCGGTAGATTCGGCTGTCTCCCACATGGAACACATAAAAATTCTGTCCTACAAGAGCCATGACCGACATGGTGCATCCAATGTCTACTCCTTTTCTCTCCCGGAAATCATAGACAAGCTCATTGAGCTCATTAAGGGTCATCTCCAAATCTTCTATGAGCATGTCTTCATCCATGGACTGAGGAAAAAGATCCTTCACCCCCTCAAACCATCGGCTGACTCCCTCCGTGACCATCTGGGAAGCGATCTCGCTGTTGGAGAAACTCCCGATGCCATCACACACACAGCCAATGGCCAGGGGGGAGGTCTTGTGCCTTTTTACATGGCAAACTGCCCTGTCCTGATTTTTCTCTCTAAAGTTTCCTCTGTCAGTAACACAGCCTGTAAAAACCTTCATTGCCCTGTCTCCTCATATCAGCAGACACGGTACACCAGGCGGCGGCGGTTGCAGTTGATCATGATTACGTCGTTCTGGTTCAGGGGACACGGCATGTTGGGAACCAGTTTGCTCTGATTCACAAAGGTGCCGTTGCCGGACTCCAGGTCAATGAGCTGCCAGTGATCCCCGCAGATCTCCACGCGAAAATGACGGCGGCTTACAAAGGACACGGAAGCGTCAAAATTGAAGTCCGCCTGAGGCACTCCGTTTTTATCCATTCTTCCCACAGTGGCGAATCCTCTGGACAGGTCGATCTCAACAAACTCCGGACAATTGCACCCGGAACAGTCCTCCAGGCGCAGCTTTAAGACAGAGTTATCGCTGACCTCATCGCTCACATCCACAATGGTGGTAGAATCGTCCATCTGGTCTATTCCCTGATACTGCTGGTATTGGTACTGGGGAGTCTGAGGCTGGGACTGGGGCTGTTGCTGGGGACGAGGCTGCGGCTGTTGCTGAGGCTGGAGCGTTCTCCCCTGAGGCTGAAGGGGGCCTCTGCCTTTATTGTCATTTTTGCCTTTGTCCGCAAAAAGTCCTCTCTTCTCAGGCTTTTTCTTTTCTTTTTCCTCCTTGGGTTTCCCCTTCTTCCAGCCAAAAAGCCCCTGACCTTTTCCTTCCTTGTCTCTTTCCGGCTCATCGGAATCGCCGAACAGGTTGTCCATGAGACGGCCCTGTTCATCGCTTTTCCCAAATGCGCCTGTGCTGTGTTCCGGCGCTCTCTCCTGAACGGCAGGTTTCGGAGGTTCAGGTTTTTTCTCGGGCATTATGGCCTTAAAGGGATTTGGCACCGCCGAAACAGGGGGAACATGGGGCGGAGCCTGAGGCCCGGGAGCCCCCCCTCCCAAAGGTCTGAAAACCGGCCTCTGAGGAGCCTGGGAAGCTGAGGGGGCCGGAGCGGTTTTCTCAGGTTCCCCTGGAACAGAAGACTGTTTCTGGAAATATTCCAGCAGTGTGATCAAATTGGAATCCTGGTTTTTGATGATCCTCAGAGCGCTGACAAGATAACCAGGGTCATCGGTTATGTCTGTCTTTAAGATCAGTGTGGTAAAAAAGTCCTTGATCTTCTCGTCAGAATTAGCGTACTCAGGAGACGGGATATATACATATTTGATGGACTGGCCATTTTTCCCCACCAGAATATAATTTTCCTCCAGCAGAAAATTGTGGTAGTCTAAAAACCAGTCATTGCAGGTTTTAAACGGCATCAGCATGTTGACGATCATTGTGGAGAACTCTTTTTTGCTCATCTGCCTGGACATGTAGGACAGGCGGATGCCCTCCTGAAGCTCATAGCGAATCTCTATCTCCCCGTCGATCTCCATGGTTTTCATAGGCAGAAGAAAATCCGGGCAGTCCTGTCTCACAACTCTCAGGGCAATGTCGTCCACCCTGCTGTTTTCCGAAAGATTCAGTTTTGTGTAACTTTTGTTTGCTATCACTACATCTGTTAACATTGTCTGTCCCCTCTTTTCTATAATCAGTTAAACAACTTATAGTGTTTCAGGCTGAGGATTCGGTAGTTGCCCAAGTCATCCACCACAAGGCTGTTGCCTTCCAAAAATGGATAGGCCATCTGAAATTGAGGCTCTATGGCCCATGTGCCGGATTGATTGAGATACCCCCACTTTCCGGCATATTTTACAGGAGCCAGATGATTTGAAAAGGAATACACATCCTCGTACTGACAGTCGATAAAGATCTGCCCTTTCTCGTCAGCGAACCCCCATTTTCCGGAACTGTCGGACACAGCATAGTATCCGCCTTCCATGCCCTTGGCGTTCGCGAATCTCTCCTCAAAACAGGGCTTTCCTTTCTCGTCCATGAGAAAATACCCGCTTTCATCAGCCGCCACAGCGTAGCCTTTTCCAAAAACTTGTCCCCGGCTGTTCACCGCCATATCGGTGAAAATGTAGTCTGTCACAGGCTTCATCTCAGAATCCAGTATGGCCCATCTGCCTTCTTTTTCTACAACGATAAGCCCGTTGTCATTGAGATAGACCTGGTCAAAGGTTTCTTCGGTTACAGGGACGAAGGTGTTGGAATAGACCCCTGCTTTTCCATCCTTGACGCCTACCAGTCTTGTTCCTTCTATGGCTGTCACCTGGTCCAGGCCATTCTTATCTACCGCGTTCCAATTTCCTTCTTTGTCAATAAGCCTGTACACACCTTCCGTCTTGATAACAGCGTACTTTCCGGAAAATCTGGTGGCTTCCTCATAGATGAAATCCAATATGGTCCGTCCGTTTTTTCCTATATATCCCCATGTTTCTCCATTATACGCTGGAATGTACCAATCCGAAGATGGCATGAGTACCTGGCTGTAGACTGTAGTGACAGGAGAATATTCATAGCAGACAGATTCATATATACTATTCATTTCCGGATCCTGGTACAGCGCCATCCCTGTCTTAAGCACTTCTATGGCCTTGGCAGGTGACTCCTGGTCTATATAGTACTGAGCCAGTTCCTTATACTCGCCTGCCTGGGCAGTGCCTTTTGATATGCGTTGTTCAATAAACCCATAGTATTCCTCCCACATGGCAGCTTCCCGATAAATGGCCAGAAGCTCTTCTTCATAGGCCAGGTTATTGCTGGTGCTGTAAGTCTTAAGAGCTTCTTTGTACTTTGTAATTGCCCGGATATACAGTTTATCCTCAATGAAAACCTTGCCGGAGTTGATCATCGCCGCCTGTTTTCTTGTATCTGTATTGATCAAAACAGTATAAGCTGTCATGAGCCATCCAAGGACCACCATAAGAATCAGAAGAGCTCCCATAGTGCCTTTTGCGCTTTTTACTACATTTTTTCTCTTTGCCATAATCCCACCTACCCTGCCAAATATCTGATTATCAGTCCTATGTACAAAAATGGTACAAAGGGTATCTTATCCTTTCTCGTCAATTTCTTCCGAGCCAACTGAATTAAGGAAAACACCGCTGCCGCCACACATCCATACAATATGGCGGCCACCACATAGTTTCCCGTAAGGTACAGTCCCATAACCAAGGACAGCTTCACATCACCTGCTCCCATATTCCCCCGGCTTACAATATATCCCACGCCAAAGCACAGGAAACAGAAGACAAATCCCATTAAAACCGAAGGCAGCGCCGCCAGAACCATAGGCGTGTCCCTCAGGGCCCACAGTCCCATGATCACTGCAAACATCATAAGCAGCACCAGGAGAAGCCGGTTTGGAACGATTTTCTGCCAGTAATCTGTCATGGTGAAGACAGTCATAGCCGCCAGCATCACAAAGAGGAGACAGAATATGAGAGGGGGTATGGAAGCTTCTCTCCATGTGTTCCAAATCGCCGCGAAAGCCACCTCTGCCAGAACCAGGGTCACATATTCCGGTACAGAACGAAAAAGCTGCCTTTTGGGGCTGCTCTCTTCATCAAGAGCAGGCATACAGAGCCACATAAATCCGATATAAAGGAGGGGCAGGCCCGCTATCCCTCCTGCCAGTATGATGTATTGTCCCATGGATGGCCTCCTGCTATTTGGAATATGTGACCCCGTCTCCATCCAGCCACGCGGGGATGGTACACCGCTGGACAACATGGATGGTTGGGTCCTTTAAAAATAATTTAAAAAAATGAATCTCCAGATCATACTCTACAACAATATCGATCAAACGGTATTCATCATCACTGAACAACTGGCTGCTGTCAAAATTGAGATTTGTGATCCCATAATGTTCTAAATATTGATCTGCCGTCATGGCCATGGGGGCGTCCTTTAAAAAGCTTTCATCCAGGTAGACTTTCATGAATCCCCCGGAAATCTCCGCCAAAAGCCAGGTCTTCAGCCCTCCTTCTCCCGTCTCGATCAGCTTATAAACAACTCCCCGAAGAAGAGCCTTGGGATCACTGATCAGATCCCTTCCGGAAGAAATCACGTCTTTTCCCTTATCAATTACGTCTTTTCCCTTATCTGCCACCTCTTCGGCTTTGCCATAGTCTCCAGACGCTACGTCACTCAAGGTGTTCTCAAGCTCTCCTACCTGGTCGATAAAACCTGTCAGATCGTCTACGGCGCTGTTTAGTTTGGCTGTGTGGAGATCAATATCCGACTTGAGCCCAAGATCCGCGTTTCTCACTCCCAGCGCCTGATAAAAATAGGTATAACAGGACAGTTCGTTGCTCATCTGGTACAGCGCATACTGAATTTTATTATGTACGGCGAAAATATTGATAAAGGAAATAATGCCCAGAATCACCAGGATAAAGGGAACAAGGCTTAAGACAGCCTCCACTGTCAGCATTCCTTCTTGTCTGTATTTTCCTGACCACATGTTGTCCGTCCCCCTCCTTCTAATAGCCTCGTATTACGGAATACCCAAAATAGTTATCTTCCAGAGCCTCTATGATCGATTCTGTGCTGGTATTGGAATAATACATATGGGCAAAATTCTCAGGAACGATGACAAAATCCGCTTTTACCTTACAGGTGCTTTTGATTGCCGTAATCGTGTCAGCCATCTTAAAGTCCAGGTTTGTCAGAGTGTCGCCGTCATTGACCGCCTGATTCACGTTCAGGGTGATCAGATTGGCGGTTCGGGACAAAAGAGTATTCTGGTCTACCAAAAGGCATAGCAAAATATACAAGTAGTCCTCATAGGATAGTTTAATATCAATTTTTGTTGATACCTCTGCACTGCTATCGCTTTCTTCATCAAGGCCTGGTAAAAGATCTTTCAGAGCATCTGCTGATTGGAGATCTTCTAAACTCATTTTTATGAGAAGAACATCCTCCCTGTTTTTCAAAGCTTTCCAGTCCGCGGCAGTCTCAACAGCCGCGACTGCCATGCGAAGAGCGCCGCTGACCGCTATCCTCACCAAAATGGCCACAGAAGCGCCTACGCCAGTGGCCGCGACTGCCTCGGCAGCCGCCAAGGCAACGTCCTCAATTACTTTATTTAGTTTTGGTATCGTGTATGTAGAAGTGAAATTAAAAGTCATCCGCACACCGCAGATAATATTCCTGGTTTCATTCAGGTTGGACACGGATTTATGATGTCCGCCAAAAAGATATTCCAGCTCAGCTCCATAAAGATAATTTACATCCGGTGACATCTCAATCTTCGTCAGACTGTATTCTGTGTATTCGCCGCTGGAACTGTTAGGTTTTGAGTCTCCTTTGTCAGACTCGGAATCTTTTCCGTCAGATCCGGAATTATCTTTTTCTGGATCTGATTTATCTAAGTTTACCTTGCCGGAATCTGGTTTATCTAAACTTACCTTGCCAGAATCTGGCTTATCCAAACTTACTTTACCGGAATCATCTTCTCCTGGAGTCACTTTATCAATGATACTTTCTGTTTTGGGCTCAATACCAGTTACCCGGCTGGAAAACATTCCAAAGTCATAGCTGGTTAGCAAAAATTTGTTCATTATATGGGTCCCGGCAGATGATAAGGCGTCAAATGACAAACCTCCTTTGAAATAATCAGTCAGACCTGGAAGGCTGCCCGAATCCCCTGTGCCAAGCTGAGAGGCCAGCTGGGAAGTGATATCTCTGGCGTCGGTCTTCTCATCTTCCTTCAGCTCATCTTCTGCTTTTTTCTGAATATCATTTGCTTCCTTGGTCTTCTTATCACCGGCTTTTTTATCCCCCTCTCCACTTTTGTCGATGTCTAACATTCCTCCTAATTCTTTAAAAAAATCATTCAACTCTGAGTTATCCTGAAAATCAGCCCAGGCCAGAGGAACTGTGTCCCCCCATGAACATTTGGACCGTTCTTTCTCAGGGCTTGCGTCCCCTGAAATAATATCATCTTTAATCTGATCCAAATTTTCGATTCCTTGTGTTATAATTTCCAGATTGCTATTGTTCAGGCCTATGCAGTCTTTCTCCATAATCCATTGATGTGTCTTTTTAAACTTAGGCCTAAACTCCGCCAACTTTTTTAGTTCTTCAATCTCTTTTTCTATACCAGACTTCACTTCCGAGGAACAGTCTACAAGTTTTACCTCAAGATTGCTTATCTGCTCCTCTATCGTCTGTAAAGCGGTATCAACCTCATTGGCCTTCTGGCCGAGGTTCTGGATAATTTCGGCTGTGTTTTCAAAATCAATAGGATCGCTGTCATGGTCGCTGGCTTTATCTGAAAGTTTGGAAAGCTCCTCATCCAGGCTATCCGTATATTCATCTGCGTCAAAATCACAGAAGCGCTCATAAAGCTCAAACTGCTCAGGGGATGGTTTATCGCTGCTGTCGCTGTCATCATCTTCTTCATCGTCATCACTGTCATCATCTTCTTCATAAGCTTCCACAGCTTCTATGGCTTCTTCGATCTCATCCTTATTTTCCATATAATAGGCATAATCTTCATATTCATCGCTGGTCACAATATCCTTCAGCTTCTTGCTGTAAGCTTCATAGGCATCGGCCCGTTCCTCCAAGTAAGCCGGATACTTGGCCAAGTGATCCAACTCCACATGGTACTCTTCTATTTTTTCCAGGGATTTCTTACTGCTGTCTGTAATTTCCGCCCGCTCCTCCATAGCCTCTGTATCTGGTGCCATAGAGTCAAATTTTTCCAGAGCATCCAGCACTCCCAGTTCATCAATGATCTGCTCCGCGATACGATATTTCATAAAGTCAGCGATTTGAGTCATTAAAACATTGTTGTCTGACAGACTAGCATCCGGTACTTTTTCGTATACCAATTCCACATCCGCGTCTTTGTAGGGCATAAAGCCGGAGAATCCCTTTTCATCTTTGTCCGGATTAAAGGAATAGGAAGCGTACTCTTTCAGTTTTTCAACAGCCTCAAGACCTTCTTCGTTCTGTGTTACGGAAAACAGACCATACAGTTGTTTTAACAGATTGTCAAATTCGCTGAGGACAGCGTCTCCATAGGAATCCGCCGCCATAGCGGCCTGGGAACTGTACATCTTAAGTCTGGATATATCCACCATAATGCCGGTGATGGCTACCACGGGAACCATAATCAAAGTGACAAACACTGTGATCACTCCATGGCTGGAACGTCTTTTTTTTCTTTTCTCTGTCTTTTTCATCTTCCGCGGATACTCCCCCGTAAATATTTATGCCCCGAGAACTTCTTTGATCTTCCCATAGGCTTCTGACACCTTTGACGCTAGGCTTTTTGCCATCTCGCCTAATTTGGTATCCTCCAGCAGGTCGATGGCGTAATCCACATCCCGAATTATATTGTCATGATCCACCACCGCCACCCGGGCCGTGGCGGAGATCGTGTACTCATTGCCGACCCCAAGAGCCTTAAAATCGATAGGCGCGGAAACTTTTTGGACGGCAGTGACCTCAAATTGTTTTAATACTACGTAATTACTGTAATCTATGGAAAGCTCCAGATTGTCATCAAACAGCATGTTTCCGGCTACAGAGCGGAAATACCGTTCAAACCCTTCTTCAGAATTCAGCCCTCCCCCATCACCAAACATGTTGCGGTAAGGACTTAAAGGGACTGGCTCAGTATAGTCATTTCCCAGTTTTATACTGCTTCCTTCCCCATCTTCATCTGATAAGGTTTCTTTTTTCTTGACAAAAGTATCCGTCACTGTATTCTTGTAGTAGACCAGAGAGGTCTCCAGGCATGCCTGGAGACTAGCCCTCTGAAACAGAAAAAGGGACAGATACAAAAGCAGAAAAACGCTTAAACACGCAAGAGGCAGTATGACAGCGGCTTCAACTTCAACGGCTCCTTGTTCCCTGTTCTCACTTTTATTTAACATATTCTGTCCCCCTTTTCTAAAAACTGATGTGAAATCAACCGCCTAATCCGTCGGCTTTAGGTACTGAACTATCTGAAAAAATTGTATCCATTATTCCTTTTAACCACTCCTGAAGTCTGGTCCAGAATACGCCGATGAGCAAAACTACGATCAGCAGGATAATGATGGTGGCTACTACGTTTGAGACACCATCCTGAGACTTGAAGAAATCTTCTATTTTGTCTCTTGTCTTCATTCCCCAGAGCATGACATAGATACATAAATTGTCAAGCATATCCATATGTTTTCCCTCCTATGTATAGATCATTTGGCCTGTCCTTTTCAGTCTGGCCAATCTATTATCACCCTGACCTATGTCTTTAAAAACTGAAGCCGGACATGGCAGGGACGATAATCACCACTAAAATACCGATAAACATCATCATCGTAGGTATGAAAAGCTTGTTCTGAACAACCTCGCCCATACGTCGTGTATTGTGCTTCTTATCTAGCCAGCACTCGTCGTTGATGGCTTTCAAATCGCTGGCCAGGTTAGCGTTGCCTGCGGTATAACTTTTCGCTACGATTGTCACCATTTTATCCAGGTACTTGTTGTCACAGCGGCACTGGAGCCTTGTCAGAGCTCCCTGGACAGTGGCTCCCTGGTTCATCTCCTTGAGAACCAGCCGCAGCTCCCGGTACATCAGGGAATCATCGCTGGCCGCTGTCTCCTCGATAGCCTTGGTGACACTCATGCCGGCCATGACAAGAAGGACGATCTCCGAGATGGCGTTGGGAAATCCCAAATCGATGGCCTCTTGTCTCTTTTTGGCCTTCGCCTGCAAATTATCGTAAGGCACATATCCATAGAGGGCGCAGCCTCCAAACCCTACCAGCATGGTCATGGCCACGCCAGTAAGACCGTTGCCCATAGCGATGGTCAGCACTCCCAAAAAGCAGGCCAGAATCAATCCCATATATAAGAACGAGAATAGGGAAGCCAGAAGATAAAAAGCGTAAATGGAAGAATTCTTTTTCTCCCCTGTCTCCTGCCCTCTCTCCAGCTCGATGTAGCCTGTATGCTCACAGCTCGCTGTAAGAGTTCTGAGCAGGCCATTGTTCCCGTCCAGTTTCATTGCTGCCAAAAGTCTGTATCCGAACAAGGTGACCATGTCCAGAACAGAGAACTTCTTCCCTGAATAATAAGTGTTCTCGCTCTTTTCGTAAGCAGAGATCTGCTTATCCCATTCCTGTACCTTTTTAGCGGCTTTTTTCTCTTTTACGGTGTGGTACTTGTTGAATTTCTCTATGTAGTCTTCTTTTTGTTCCACCAGAGTCTGCCTGGCAAACCGATAGCTCCAGGCCCGGCACAGCACAATCTCCGTAGCGGCGGATCGGTCGGCCATACCTGCCTGTATGAGAAAGAACAGAGCTCCGGCGGTAAAAACAGTCATAAATATAATTGTGATCATTTCCCTTCCTCCTACACTTCGATCTCTACAGCTCTGGTCGCGATGACATAGGATGCGAAAGTACAGAGAACTCCGAAGGTAGCGGAGCCCCGGCCAATCCATGTGGTGAACAGCGCATCCATAAAGCCGCTTCCCATAGAGGACATGACAAGCACCAGGATCAGCGGCAGCACCAACATCATGTAGGCCTCGGACTTGGCTGAGGTGATACTGGTCTCAATCTCCATCGTGATCTCCGCCTTGTCCTTGATGATGTCTCTAGTCTGAGCGATGATATAGCCGAAATCGCTGGTCTTGCCCTCAATGGTTCTGTAGATGGCGGAGAAGCTGACAATATCGTCGATCTCGCTCCGCTCTCCCAACTCGGCGAACCCTCTGGACATGGGAATTCCGGCCAGTTTATAGTCGCTGACAATGAGGGAGATCTCCCGGACAATATCCGCGTCCTCATTGAAGATCATGTTCAATTCTCTCAAGGAGTCCTCGATGGAGTTCTCCATGGAGCGGCCGCTTCCTCCGCTGATGGAGATGGCGATGATCTCCAGGAATTCCTTGAACTGCATCCTCAGCCTGGCTTGGCGCTTGCGCATGACAGATCTGGCGTAATTCTTCTCCTGAGGGACAGCGATCAGCAGCCCTCCCACAATGGACACAGGGAGGAAACGGTAGTAGATAAACAGGATCACCCCGATGGCGGCCGCGAATCCCAGATAGGCCAGGAAATGCTGCTGCTTTGTCATGTTGTCTTCATAATATTTGATTCGTATTTTTAAATTATTGTCCCTTTCCATCTCTGTCCCCCAGATAATCGTAGATACCGGCCAGGATAAATTTATCCTGATTCAAAATGGGATTCTTGGTTCTTTTCAGCGAGCCGGATACCTTTTTTAAGGTGCTGTTTTCATCTTCTTCAAATTTATAGATCGGATTCAGAATAATTCTTCCGTTCTCATACTTGACAACCTCTGTGACTTCCATACACTTACGGGAGAAATCCCGAAGCCTTGAAAGGTGGATAATATAGTCCACCGCGGAGGCGATCTGCTGGCGGATGGCCTCCAGCGGCAGATCTGCGCTTCCCGTGAGAACCATGGTCTCAAGGCGGCTCAGCATTCCTTCCGGAGAGTTGGCGTGGCCGGTGGAAAGGCTTCCGTCGTGGCCGGTGTTCATGGCTTGGAGCATATCCAGGGCCTCCTCGCCTCGAACCTCTCCTACCACGATCCTGTCAGGACGCATACGGAGAGAAGCCTTGATCAGATCCCGGATGGTGATCTCCGTGGCCTCCCTGGAGTTGGCCTTCTTTGTCTCCATCCTGACAATATTGGGTATATTCTTGATCTGCAGCTCCGCAGAGTCCTCGATGGTGATCACTCTCTCCCAGGGCTGTATAAAGTTGGAGATGGCGTTGAGGAACGTGGTCTTACCGCTGCCGGTTCCTCCGCACACAAACACGTTATGCCTGGAAGAAACCACCTTCTGGAGAAAATCCGCCACCTCAGGAGTGATGGACTTGTATTCCAGAAGCTTTTCTATGGTCATAGGGGTTTTGGAAAACCGACGGATGGTCACAGTGGCCCCATCTAAGGCTACAGGCGGAAACACCACATGCACACGGGAGCCGTCCTCCAAGCGGGCATCCACAATGGGGTTGCTGGAGTCCACGGTACGGTCCATGCTGCTGACAAACCTCTGAACAATACGGATCAGATCGTCATTGCTCTCAAAATGCTCGTCCAGGCGGGTGAGTTTTCCGGCCTTCTCCACAAAGATGGTGTCATAGCCGTTGATCATGACCTCCGTGATCTGTGGATCCATAATGATCTTGCCCAGGATTCCCAGACCTTCTACGGATTCAGTAATGGTATATTTAAGGGTGTTTTTTTCTTTAAATGAGAGATTCTGATAGTACCAGTACAAATCAGAGTCATTGTCTCTGGCCCAGTTGATCCTCTCTGTAATTTTCTGGTCAATCAGGCGGCCGATCTCCTCGCTGGAATACTCCCTGATCCTGCTGGCCTCCTGGATCACCTGCTTGAGGACCGACACTTCATCCATAAAGTAATTTTTCGCCATGGTAAACCTCTCTATTTCCTGATAATAATTTCTGTCTGTAATTCGTTGTTCATGTTGATGGCCTGGATCACATTTTTCAGAGGAAGGTTTCCGTAATTATGTATGGTTCCCGCCACAGGCCTGTCCAGAGCCTGGCTGAACTTGGAGTTATTCTCCGCGAAATTAAATACCCGTACCATCTTGTTCATATGCTCGTTGGCGAATACCTGGTGAGCAAACATCTCCACCTTGGCGGCAGGCAGCTCTCCGGGCCGCTCCACCAGGACGATGGTGTCGGCCAGGTCGGCCACAGCCCGCCCTACGGCATTTAAGCTGGTTTCCATATCCACTACCAGAACATTACAGACCCCGCTGCGCCGCAGTTTGTCAAAGACATCAGACATCTCCTTGTCCGTGACGGCGTCATAGTCCGCAAGGCGCTGAAAGCCTTCTATATAGAACATATTATTTAATCCCTGTTTCATAACACCTTTCACAGTGAGGGGGAAGCTGACCTGGTCGTCCGCAGCAGCCTGCACCAAAGTGATAATCCCGTCTTCGTTGTGAGGATTGACACAGTTGGAACTGTCCAGCTGCTCAGCGCTTATAAAAAGCACCGACTGCCCCTGACTGGCCAGCTTGCTGGCCAGAGCCAGAGCCACCGTAGTTTTTCCGCTCCCTCCCATAGGAGAATACACAACTGCCACCGTTGTATTCTGAGAGCGATCGAAGTCAGCGGAGTACCCTGCCTTCTCCGCGTAAGCCCGAATCATCTCTTTGTAAATACTGCTGATTCTCTGGTACTTGATCACCTTGGCTGTGTCCGCGTACAGCCCACAGTTGCGGGCTTCATCGCTGTAAAGGCATACCGGAAGACGAACCTTAGAAAAAGTCATCCGCTCGTCGGAGATGTCCGGATCAAAAAGCACCACGTCAAAACGTCCTCCAACCATGGCTGTCTGAAGCTTCTGCCAGTTTGTGTATACATGAATTGTCAATTCGTCATACTGCTGCAGTACTTCAAGAAGCCGTTCAACATATTCTTTGTTTGAGTCGGCAATGGCAATTGAAATATTCATCCTCTGTCTCCCTGAATCTATAAATTTGTATAATCTTTAATAATTTTCCATAAACTATTATAAACTATAAATTTATATAGCCAAGTATAAATAGAGATTTTAAATGCATATTTCCTACCTGCATGTGCTTTACAATAATCCTCAGGAGGTGCGGTTATGTTTGAAGAGCAGTTTTCTGAGCGACTTACTCAGCTCCGGCTAAATAAGGGGGTATCGGCCAGAGATATGAGTCTGACACTGGGCCAAAGTGAATCCTACATCAACAGAATCGAGAGCAAAAAGATGCTTCCGTCCATGTCTGTGTTCTTTTATATATGCGATTATTTTGGGATCACCCCTAAAGAATTTTTTGATTTTGACGAAAATCTTGATTTAGAGTTTATAGAAGCAGCCAATAAGCTGCAGTCTCTTGAAGAGGAAAAGCGCAGGCATATCATAGCCGTTATCCATGATCTTTGACTAAGTGCTGAATCAGTCAAATGCATATATTTTCTATGTTTCATTAATTCTATATTAGAAATCTTTTTACTTCTCTATTTGACAGGTAACATCCTATTAACTTTCCAACTACAATTAATGGTAAACTGCACATCTCTTGCGTATGGACATATAGAAATGAGGTTATGAGTAAATGAATATCATGCAACGGATCGATGATTTGTGCAAACAGCACAATATGAGCAAGTATCGTCTATCCCAGATTACCGGAATCTCTCAATCTGCTTTTTCCAAAATGGCACGGCAGCAGTCCAGCCTGTCTCTGGAGACGATCCAGCGAATCTGCGATGCTTTTGGAATCTCTCTGGCACAATTCTTTTCCGAATCTGAGGAATATCCTGATCTGACTGCGCAGCAACGGCTGCTAATCCAATACTGGACATTACTGGATGAAAAAAAGAGAGCCTATGCCCTCCTATTGATTGAAAAACTAATGGATATCTGAAACAGACCGCCCCCTGCCATTCCCAAACATGAGAATGACAGGGGGACGGTTTGTAAGAAAACAAGTAAGAAACCAAGCTTCATCTTACCAAACCTTATTCATCATCAACCTCTATTAATTCATGAATCTGTCCTTTTCCCGCGTCAAGGTCAGATATTGCTTTCAGCAAATGGCGCTGGTTTTCTTCCATCACTCCACCAACGCCCCATCCGGCCCAAAGACCCAGTCTTTGCCGTCAATATTCAATGTCACGTCGCGGACCATCTTGCCGCTGTCGTCTAAATAGTACCACTTCCCGTCTGTCTGGATCCACCCGGTCTGATATTTCCGGTCAATGACACAGAACCAGTCGTCTCCCACCTGAAACCATTCTCCCTCATCCACGGCGGAGCCATAGTCCACAAATGCGTACTCAATGGCAACATTGCCGGCGATCCCGTCCACCTGGCCGCTGTCCGTGCACTGCCAGATGGTCCTGTTGGGGTACTCGTGGACAGTCCCGTAGCGGGCGTACCAGACATCGTAGGGCTGTCCGGATTCATCCTTTAACTGGGAGGCATCCACATGATTGTCCAGCCACTCCTGGTTGGCGTAGATCATGGGGCGGTAGCCGGCTTGGGCGATCACCCGACAGAAAGCAATGGCCTGGTCTGTGATCTGCTGCTTGGTGAGACCCGCATCCAGCAGGTACTGGGACTCCAGATCATAGGCTACGGGATAGGAAACCGTATAATCTCCCAGCTTTGAGACCACAAAATTAGCCTCCTCCACGGCTGTGGCCGTGTCCAGTGCCTGGGTGTAGAAAAAGACTCCTGTCCTCAGCCCGGCCGCCTGGGCGTTGACCATATTGTCGTGGAAATAGGGATCCGGGTCATTTAGATAGCCCAGGCGGACCATGGCGAAACTGACGCCGGAGGCTTTCACCTTCTGCCAGTCAATACCGCCCTGGCTCTCGCTGGCCCGATTCTGGTACTTGCTTACCGTAATCCCCTTTGCCAGGACTCCGGGAACCACATTGCCCTGGGTATCCGTATACACCGCATCCGCCGCCCTGTCCTGTTCCTGTCCTGCCGGACTGGTATTCGCCGGCGGCTCCCCGGGCCCTATAGCCCAGGCAGTTTGGGCGGCACAGACTGACAGGGCCATGGCCACTGCGCAGGCCCTCTGTCCCCAATGTCTTGAATGTTTTTTCATATTGTTCTCCTCCATCTTTATGCGCGGTTTTTCACAGTACAGTTGATTTATATATTTCTATTATACAATGATACAATGTCACCACCCGCCAGGGTGATGACCTGCGTGCACATCAGCGCACTACCATTATACAATGTCACCACCCGCTAGGGTGATGACCTGCGTGCGCATCAGCGCACTACCATTATATACCAAAAACTGCCGGGCAGGCAATTAACGTTATCTGAAGATTTCCTGTCAAAACCTTTCTCTGCTGGCGCTCCGGG
>CAMTAF010000019.1 GCA_947066955.1 uncultured Hungatella sp. | reverse complement strand
GCTTCTCACTTCAATCGCTCCGTTCATCATGTCCACAATATTCTTCGTGATTGCCTTCCTCCTGCTTTAAAGGTAACGGCACGCGCCGCTTTGCGGCACCTGCCAGTACGTCGGAAGGCATCCTAAAAACGCTTACGCGTTTGCCTTCCTCCTTTTAAATGTCAAGGGAATTGTATTTTTCAATGTAATTCAGCAGCCCGCCTTCGCTGACAATTTTGATCTCCTTGTCCGATAGCTGGAATTCCATGTGAAAATCAGGATCATTAATCTTGTGGATCACCCGGTTTGCCACATCGATGAGAAGCTGGTCTCCGTCATTGATCCGGTCTGTGTCGCACTCGATGAGAAGCATCCCGTTGTTGATGGCGTTGCGGTAGAAGATCCGTCCAAAAGTCTTGGACAGCACGGCCCCCACGCCGGCTTCCTTGATGATCAGCGGGGCGATCTCCCTGCTGGAGCCGCAGCCGAAATTTCGGTCCGCCACAATAAAGTCGTCTGTTTTTACCTCCCTGGCAAATTCAGGCCGGGCGTCCTCCAGCACATGCCTGGCATACTCCTTGGGATTGGCTCTCAGGGAGAGGAGCCTTCCCGGCGCAATGGAGTCCGTGCTCACATTGCTGCCGAATTTCCACGCTTTTCCCTGAATC
Organism: uncultured Hungatella sp.; assembly: GCA_947066955.1. GTDB lineage: Bacteria > Bacillota > Clostridia > Lachnospirales > Lachnospiraceae > UBA3402. Next base: position 41,007 of record CAMTAF010000019.1, on the reverse strand, counting down.
CTGTCTCTGATCATACCTTACCTCCTCGTTTTTTAAGATACTGGCATGCTGCCAACGCTTACGCGTTTGCCTTCCTCCTTTTTTTAAGGTAACGGCACGCGTCGCTTCGCGCCACCTGCCAATACGTCGGAAGGCATGCTAAAAACGCTGCGCGTTTGCCTTCCTCCTACATAACTTCTCTTGGGTCTGTGATGTATCCTCTCAGGGCCGTAGCCGCTGCTGTGGCTGGGCTGGATAGATAGATGCTGGCGGTGGGGTTGCCCATCCTGCCTTTAAAGTTTCGGTTTTGAGTGGCTACCACCACCTCATTGTCCCCGGGAATTCCCTGGTGGACGCCCATGCAGGGGCCGCAGTTGGGGGCCTCGATGACCGCTCCCGCCTCCGCCAGGGTCAGGAGCGTTCCGTCCTTTAAGCACTCCTTGTACACGGCGGTGGAGTTGGGGATGACAAGGAGCCGCAGCCCTTTTGCCACCTTTTTTCCTCTGAGAATATCAGCGGCCACATGGAGGTCCTCTGTCCGCCCGTTGGTGCAGCTGCCTATGAACACCATGTTCACCTTCTGGTCCTGACAATTTCTGGCCAGGTCCACGTTTTCCACATAGTGGGGCTTTGACACCATGGGTTCCAGGGATGAGGCGTCAATATGGATGACCCGCTCATAGTCTGCCGTCTCGTCCCCGCGGATTGGACGGTAATCGTCTTCTCTTCCAAAAGCTGCCAAAAATTCCCTGGTATGGTGGTCTGTCTCCATGAGCGCGGCTTTGGCTCCCACATCCACCCCCATGCTGGTGATGGTCAGGCGTCCGGCCATGGACAGGTTCTCGATGGTATCTCCGCGGAATTCCAGAGCCCTGTATATGGCCTGGTCAGATTTGATGATCCCCGCCAGGGTCAGCATGATATCCTTGGAGTAAACCCCTTTTGGCAGGGCCCCGGTGACATTGATCCGAAAGGTTTCCGGCACCTTGATCCAGGTCTTTCCGTATTTGGTCACAGCCACCATGTCTGTGGAGCCGCAGCCGGTGGCAAAGCAGCCAAAGGCGCCGTGGACAGTGGTGTGGGAGTCCCCCACAATGCAGACAGAGCCGCATTTCAGATAATCCTCATACACATGGGCGTGAACATGTCCCGTGCCTCCCTCCTCCCAGTGGCAGCTGTGGCTGCAGGCGTAGGCTCTGGTCAGGGCATGCTCGTTGGCCACCTCCCTGGTGGGAACAGGTCCGAACTCGTTGGCGAAAAGAACCTTGTCAGGGTCAAATACAGGGTCATCTCTGTATCCCCGCTCCTCCATAAGCCGCACCAGCAGAGGGCCGGAACCGTCGTGGAGGGCAGCAAAATCCACATCTACCACGATCGTCTCTCCGGCATGGACCGGTCGTCCCATTTTTTCGCTCAGTATCTTTTCCACTAATGTCTGTCCCATATATTTTTCTCCTCCTCCTATAGTATCGGCACGCGCCGCTATGCGTCACTTGCCAGGGCTTTAGCCGGACACACACAGACATTCTGTCAGCGGAGCGATGCCCTCAAGCCGCTCAATCCCCTGGATCAGGTCCGAGAGTTTTTCTATCTGTTCTTCCGTGTAAAAATGTTCCAGATTGTTGTGGAATTTAGCCATGACGGCATCCATATCCACCGGGTTCTGGGGAGTGCCTGCCTCCCATCTCTGATCCAACACAAGGTCAGAGCCATCCTTTAAGTGAAGCTTGACCCACCCTGGAAAATACCCTGGATTCCGTTTGGTGTCATCGGCAATACAGGTGATCTTGTCGATAACCTGGCGGATTCTGGGGTCCTTGGCAAGCTTCATGTCGATCTCCCAGGGACTTACCTTTCCCAATACCAGGGCCACCGCCGCCGTGTAGGGCAGGCTGAACCGCATCATGTAGTCCGTGTCAGGGTGCTTTTTGGCCTCCTCCGGTTCGCAGACAATGTGGTAGCACCGCTCTTCAATCCGGCACTCTATAAATTGAATCTCATCTGGCGATACCTGTTTTCTGGCCTTGAGCATACAATCGATGAAAGAGTGGGTCATGTGGCACACGGGGTAGAGCTTAAAGGTAATCTCCGGTGTGCGCCACACCTTTCCCAGGTTGTCAAATTCCTCCAGGCCGTCAGTGGACCCGCAGTGGGTGTTCCAAAGTCCGAACTTTCCTTCAAAGACCTGCTTTGGCCCTGTAAATCCTGCCCTGGCCAGATTCACGGCATAGAGAGCCGAGTGGGCTCCCCATCCGGGGTGGAGTTTTTTTACCCAGGTGCCGTCTCTCAAGAACTCCTGAAGCCCTGCTGCCTGGCTCCCGCAGATCCCCAAGGCGTTCACAAGGGTTTCCCGGGACACGCCCATAAGCTTTCCCGCCACGCAGGCCGCGGCAAAGGGGGCGGCGATAGCGGTTCCGTGGTATCCCACATCGTGGAACCTCCCCCGGGCTCCCAGAGCCAGCCGGACCATGATCTCCCAGCCGGACAGGATGGCCTGGTAGACTTCCCTTCCCGTGGCTCCCACGGCCTCCCCCACGGCGATGGCGGTGCTGACCACGGCGGCGCTGGGATGGACGATGCCGGCCACATGAGTGTCGTCATAGTCGGAGCCGTGGATGAGAGCGGCGTTGTAGAGAGCCGCCTCAGAGACCTGAGCCTTGTCCCTGCTCCCCCACAAGGTAGCCACAGGTTTTGAGCCCATGTCCAACACCACCTGGCGCACCGCCACAGCGTGCTCCATCTCCAGGTTCGCCATGGCGACCCCAAAGGTATCCATGAGCAGCAGCCTGCCGTAGCCGGTTACATTGGAGGGAACAGAGGAGATATCCAACCCAAGGGCAAATTCCGCGATTTTTTCAGAAATTGTCTTCATGTTCAACTCCTTATCTTTGTTTTTGTTGATTTTATTATAATTGTACAAAACATCGAAATCCAATACGTAAATAATATACAATTTATTGAAATTCCCTATGAGAGTTGGGAAGATTTCTTGACTTTTCCTCTTTGGAGGCCTAAACTAGTGGGAGACCAGACAAGAATTTGCTGTGGAGGGGAGGCGGGGCCATGAACTTAAATGTGAGGGAGATCGAATATATTCTGACCATTGCCCAGGAGGGCAGCGTCACAAAGGCGGCTCAGAGATTGTTTATCGCCCAGCCCTCCTTAAGCCAGGTGCTCAAGCGGGTGGAGACGGAGCTGGGGGTGTCTTTGTTTAACCGGGTCAAGGGGCGGTTAAAGCTGACTCCCGAAGGGGAGGTCTTTGTGGGCTCAGGCAAGGAAATCATGGAAATCATCAGGAAATTAGATGAGAAATTTTCGGTTCTGTCCAACGCGGAGTGCGGAAAGCTGACAGTGGGAGTCCCCTACCTTCTGGGAACCCTGGTAGCCACCTGCATCCTGCCGGTGTACAGGGAGCGTTTCCCTCAGATCGAGCTGCAGCTGGTGGAGTCCTCCTCCACGGAGCTGGAGCAGCTTCTCATGGAAGGGGCCATCGACATCTGCGTCATCCCACTTCCCTTTAAATTTAACGCCTTTCCGTACCGGATGTTTTTAAAAAGCCGGATGGTGCTTCTGGCGTCAAAAAACAACAATGTCAGGGAGAGGAGCTACCGCAAGGCTTCCGGGGACCGGTTCCCCTATGTGGATATCACCAGCCTTGACGGCGAACCCTTTATTATCGGTCATCAGGGACAGCGGATCCGCACCATCAACGAGGCCATATTTAAAAAGGCCCGGATCACCCCCCGCATCGTCATGACCAGCCGCAACCAGGAGACCATCAAGCGGATGGTGGCCAACGACGTGGGCTACACGTTTATTCCGGAACACTATCTGGAGATCTTCGGTTCCTTCGACTATCTGGACTGCTATTATCTGGAGCCGGATGTGGACTTTCCGTGGAAGGTGGTGGTGGCCTACTATGACGACAGCCACATTTCCACAGCAATGAAACATTTTCTTGACATAACTGACGATTATCAAAAAGGAGGAGTATCCAATGGCGCAGAGCAATCCGGTGGAAATTCGGCTTCGGGAGGCCAAAAATACCATGACCAGGACGGAGAGGGCGGTGGCGGAGTATGTTGAGACGCGATTAAGCGCCATACCCTCCATGTCCATCAATGAACTCGCCAGGAGAAGCAAGACCAGCGAAGCCTCGGTGCTGCGTTTCTGCAAAGCGCTGGGATACCGGGGATACCGGGATTTTGTCCTAAGCCTTTCCTCTGCCCTGGGCTCAGGGGAGGAGGAGAAAAAACGGGAATATACGGACATCCGCCCCGGGGACAGTCTGGATACCATCATAGAGAACGTGTCTCTCAACAACCGCCGCTCTATCGAGGACACCCTGTCGGTGCTGGACCGGGAACAGGTGGCAGCGGCGGTGTCTCTGCTGTGCCGGGCTTCCAGGATCGACTGGTACGGACTAGGGGCGTCCGGGCTTGTGTGCCAGGATGCCATGCAGAAGTTTATGCGCATCCGCAAGCGGTGCCAGGCGTTTGTGGACGGGCACGGAATACAGACAGCGGCAGCCCTGCTGGAGCCTGAAGATGCGGCGGTGCTGGTGTCCAATTCCGGCGAGACAAAAGAGATTTTAAATGCCCTGGAGCTGACCCGGCGGTATAGGGCCAGAACCGTGGCCATTACCCGGTACAGTAAGAGCAGCCTGGCCCTGGGGGCGGACATTGTACTCCATATCTCCACACCGGAGATCACTTTCCGCAGCGGGGCCATGGGATCCCGCATCGCCATGCTGAATATTGTGGATATCCTGTTCTCCAGCGTGGCCAGTGTCCAGTACGAGAGCGTGAGAGATTATCTGGACCGGACAAGAGACGCCCTGGAGGCTTGGAAGTGCTGATCTGCGGGAGGCACGCGGATCCCCCCCGCGGACCAGCGCCCTGCCAGGCGGCATGATATAACCGTGAATCGGAATATCAGAATCATTCCACTCTGCTGAGACAGGGTGGTTTTTTTTATGCGCAGGCCCGTGCAGTGGAAGTTTGCCGCTAAAGCGGCGCACGGGCCGCGCGGCGAGTAGGGGAAAGACCTCCCCTACTGGATTGCACACGGCCCAGAGAGAAGAATTAAAATAATATTTCAAAAATAACTTATTTATTGTAATTTAATTTCAAAATTTGTTGACACAATCCTTTTTGTGGGATATAATGGTATTGTACAAATGTAAATGGCAATTACTATAGACATGAAAGGAGAAGGGAAACATTATGAGAAAGAGGACACGGATCATCAGCGGAATATTGGCGGTTCTTATGGGCGCGGTCGCAGTGGCCGGGTGCAAAAAGGAAGAGCCCCCTGTTCAGAGCCAGGCAGGGGCTCAGGATACCAAAGCTCAGGCAGGAGCGGACCAGGCCGGCGGGGCGGCCCCGGTTCCGGTGAGTTACTGGTATTACCACAAGGGGGATGAGGCTGTGATGATGGAACATGTGATCCAGAGATTTAACGAGTCTCAGAGCCAGTATGTGGTGGAGGGGTTCAGTGTTCCCGACAAACAGAAATATCTGGTAGCCATGTCAGGAGACGAATCGCCGGATGTAATTGAATTAACCAACAGCGAGGTGGTCAGCTATCAGGGCAGCGGCCTTCTGGAGAATCTGACCGCCATGGGGAACAGCAATGGATTTGATTTCGGCGTGTTCGACGCTCCGGCAGTGGACAACAACAGCATTGACGGGCAGATGTACGGTTTCCCTATCACCTCGGTGATTATTCAGATGTTTTATAATAAAGATATTCTGGAGCAGATCGGAGAGAAAGAGCCGCCGGAGACCATGGAGGAGCTCTATGACATGGCGGTGAGGGCAACCACGTTAGACGGGGACGGCAATATCGATGTGCTGGGATACCCCTTATTTCCCCTGGCCTCGGCCCGGCAGGAGCTGATCTACGCTTTTGGCGGCACATGGGTAGCGGAGGACGGCCTTACCCCTACAGCCGACAGCCAGGAAATACTGGACAGCCTGCATATGAATCTTGAGTTCAGGAACAGGTACGGCATTGATCAGGTTCAGAAGTTCGTGGCCACAGGCAACACCAACCGCTACACGCCTCAGGATATTTTCTTTGCGGGAAAACAGCTGTTTCGGTTTGACGGCCCATGGCTGGCCAATCAGATCAGGGACAACAATCCGGATATCAATTTCGGAGTGGCATTGATTCCCGGAACCCAGGCAAACCCGGAGCTTCGGGGAGTCAGCCGCTACGAAAATACATCTTTGGGAATCCCTGTGGGGGCGAAAGAGAAGGAGGGGGCATACGCCTTTGCCAGCTGGTTCGCCACAGAAGGAGTCAAAGATTTTCTCATGGAGATCGGTTCTCTTCCAGCCAACAAAACCCTGTTTGACGATGAAGAACTGATGGCCTGCAACGATGTATTTCCTTCTTTCATGGAAGCGTTAAAGACCGGAAACGGTGTGCCTTCCCTGAAAATGGCGGATACCGCTCAGTATACTTCCCTGATCGAGGAGTACTTGGATTATGTCTACAATGGGACAAAGACCCCCGAGGATGCGATGGAGGAGCTGCAGAAGGCTGCCAGCCAGCTGAGATGAAAGGATTTTCCGGATGAGAAAGAAGAGACATATTACCCGCAGCGATATCGACGGTTTTCTGTTCGCGCTGCCATGGCTGGTGGGATTTGTGCTGCTGTGCGTCTACCCCCTGTCCATGTCGCTGTATTACAGCTTTACCGAGTTTAACCCTATTACAGACCCTGTATGGATCGGATTGGAAAATTATATTTCCCTGTTCAAGGATCCGCGGTTTTATAAAAGCCTGAGGAATACATGCTTTTACGCTTTCATCGCGACGCCGATCAACCTGGTGACGGCCCTGGTTCTGGCATCTCTGATCAGCAGGCGATTTAGGGGGAGGGGGCTGGTGAGGACTGTTTTTTTCCTTCCGTCAGTAATCCCCATGGTAGCGGCCACCATGGTCTGGATCTGGATGTTTGATCCCACCTATGGTTTTATCAATAATTTCCTCAAGTGGTTTTCCATAGACGGCCCAGCCTGGCTTATAAACCCAAAGACAACCAAGTGGGCCCTGGTGATGATGGGGATGTGGGGAACCGGGACTACTATGCTGGTGTGCTTAGCGGCCCTGCAGGATGTTCCTGTGAGCTACTATGAATCGGCCCAGATGGATGGCGCCAACGGAGTTCAGCGCTTTCTGTTTATCACTCTGCCCTGCGTAGCCCATGTGATTGTGTATCAGGCAATATTAAACCTGATCAACGCGTTCCAGTATTTTACCCAGGTATATGTGATTACCACGGCATCCGGGGGAAGCACGTCAGGGGCGTCGGGAGGGCCGGAGAATTCCATCCTGATGTATCCGCTGTACTTGTTCCACAATGCCTTTATCTATCAGAAGATGGGCAAAGCCTCTGCCATGGCGTGGATTCTCATGGTGGTGGTGGGGCTTTTGACCATAGTCATGGTGAAGCTGTCCGACAAGGCGGTCAGCAACGCGGGAGGTGAATAGAAGATGAACCCTTACCGGGCAAAAAAATATATGTCAAAGATTCTGTTTGCGGTTCTAATCGCTGTCCTGGCCATTATTTTTCTTCTTCCCTTTGTGGTGATGTTCACCACCTCCTTTAAAACCATGGAGGACGCCTTTATGGTTCCGGTGCGCATATGGCCAAGAGAATTTACAGTGGAGAACTACCGAAAAGCCATCAACAAGATCCCGTACTTCTCATACATGGGCAACACCGCCTACATCACCCTGTTAAGTCTTCTGGGCGAGATGCTTGTGGTGCCTATGGTAGCCTACTCCCTGGCAAAGATCAGGTGGAAGGGCGCGGGACTGATATCGGGCCTTCTCATGGGAACCATGATGCTTCCCTTCACCGTGACCATGATCCCCCTCTACCGGACCTGGCATGCCCTGGGGCTGACAGGGACCTATGTCCCCCTGATCGCGCCCCATTTTGTGGGAAACGCTTACTACATCATTATCATGCGCCAGTTTATGAAGGGGCTTCCCAACTCTCTCTTTGAGGCAGCCACCCTTGACGGGGCCAGCGAGTTCCAGATGTATCTGCGGATCGCCCTGCCTCTGTGCAAGCCTGCCCTGACCACCGTGGGGATCTACACATTTTTGTCAGCCTGGTCCGACTACCTGGCTCCGCTGATCTACATCAACAAGAAAGACAAGATGACCCTGTCTCTCGGGCTGCAGCAGTTTCTGAACGAGTACACCATAGACTGGACCCAGCTGATGGCAGCAGCGGTGATCTTTGTCCTCCCAATCTTAGGGCTGTTTCTCATATTTCAGCGCAACTTTGTAGAAGGCATCGCTACCGCCGGATTAAAGGCATAAGGAGATAATATGGATATAGATTTTATTGACAGCCTGGAGACTCCCTGCATTGTCATTGACCGGCATAAAGCGGAAAAAAACATTGCCCGGATGCAGGAAGCGGCCAGCCGCGCAGGGGTGGATCTGCGGCCCCATATAAAGACCCATAAGATGTGCGGCTATGCCGGACTGCAGATCCGTCAGGGAGCAAAGGGAATTACCTGCGCCAAGGTGTCGGAGGCAGAGGTGATGGCTGACAGCGGCATTGACGATATTTTTATCGCTTATCCCCAGGTGGGAAATTTCCGCCTGGAGAGGGTGGTGAAGCTGGCGGGGCGCTGCGGCCGGCTGATCCTGGGAGTGGACAGCCTGGAGAGCGCCGGGATGCTGTCCCAGGCTTTTTTGAAGGCCGGCATGAGGGGAGAGGTTCGCCTGGAGGTGGATACAGGGGCAAGGAGAACCGGAGTCCCATATGAACAGGCGGTTTCTCTGGCCAGGGCCGTGGACCGCATGCCGGGCCTTAAGCTTACGGGGATCTACACCTTTAAGAGTCTGGTCCTCCAGGGAACACCCACAAAAGACATAAAAGCCGCCGCAAAGGAAGAGGGAGAGATGATGGCCCGCCTGGCAGGAGATCTGAGAGAATCAGGGATCGCCGTAAAGGATATCAGCGCAGGCTCTACGCCTACGGGGACGGCTGTGGCCGAGACCGGTCTTGTGACAGAGATCAGGCCGGGAACTTATATTTTTAACGACCACATGCTGTGCTGCGAGGGCTGGGCCAGGCCGGAGGAGATCGCCGCCTGCTATTACGTCACAGTGGTCAGCACCCCCAGGCCGGATTACGCCGTGATCGACGGGGGAACCAAGACATTTCCCATGGATATTCTTCTGGACACACCGCCTTACTATTACCCGGGCTATGGGCTGGTAGAGGGGCATCCCCATCTTTGTCTCAGAAGGATGAACGAAGAACATGGGATCCTGGAAAGCAAAACAGGGGATACAGGGCTGCATGTAGGACAGGTTCTGAGGATAACTCCCATTCACATCTGCACGGCCATCAATATGCAAAACACGGTATATGAATACCATGAAGGAAAGATAAGCAGGCTTAAGGTAGATGCCAGAGGCATGTTGGTGTGAGGAACAGGAGACAGGAAATAAGATGAAAACAGTGATTTTGGGAGGAACCGTCTATGACGGAAGCGGCGGGCCTCCTGTGGAACAGGATATTTTAGTGGAAAACGGACGCATCCTGGATGTGGGGCGCTTTTCTTACATAGAGGATGCCGTGAGGATCAATGCCGCAGGCAAGGCAGTGACGCCGGGATTTATAGACGCTCACCGCCACGGGGATTTCGCCGTGTTCACAGACAAAGGATTGGGGGAGGCAGAACTTGCCCAGGGGATTACCACCATGCTGGTGGGAAACTGCGGCATGTCCGCTGCCCCAACGGGACGGGCTTTCCGGAAACAGTGGTATGATTTTCTGGAGCCCTGCCTGGGGAAGCCGCCCGGGACAGAAGGCTGGGACACGTTTCCCCAATATTTGGACCAGCTGGAAAAAACAGATCTTCCCCTGAACGTGGGAGCCCTCGTAGGGCTGGGTTCCGTGAAAACCGCGGTAAAAGGATTTTCCCCGGAAAAATGGACAGAGGAGGAGATGAAAGCCGGCCAAAAGCTTGTGACAGAAGCCCTGGAAGCGGGGGCGTGGGGGATCAGCTGCGGCATCATGTATGTGCCGGAGTGCTATTGGTCTTCCAAAGAGTATATAGAGCTGCTGAGGCCTGCGGCTGTCTATAAACGTCCTCTGTGCTGCCACCTGCGGGGAGAAGGGGACGGCCTTGAGGCGGCCGTGGAGGAGACCGCGGGCATTGCCCTGGAGGCAGGGCTTGCCCTTCACATCAGCCATTTTAAGGTGACCGGAAGGAAAAACTGGAAAAAAACTCTCCCCAGAGTGATTGAAAAGATCCGCCGGTACAGGGAGGAAGGGCAGGATATCACGGTGGATTTTTATCCCTACACAGGAGGTTCCACCACCTTGCTTACCCTGGTTCCCCCCTGCTGTCAGGAAGGGGATATGAGGGCCGTTTTAAACCGGCTTTCCGCAAAAGAGGGAGTGCGGCGGCTGAGGAAGGAACTTCTTAAGGATCATCCCGGATGGGAAAATATGGTGAAAGCCATCGGATGGGAGAGGGTTATCATCAGTTCCGTGGTTACGGAGAAGAACCGAGAAGCCCAGGGCCTTACCCTGCCCCAGATCTGCGAGAGATACGGCGACGAGGACGAGGCTGCCTCCATGGCCAGGCTTTTGGTGGAAGAAGAGGGAAAAGCCGGGATTATCGTTATGAGCATGGACCCGGAGGATGTGGAGACGGCGGCTAAACTGCCCTATGGGTCGGTGATCTCCGATGCCCTCTACGGAGCGCCGGATTTTCCCCACCCCAGATTGTACGGGGCCTTTGCCAGGGTCTGGAGCGAATATGTTATGAAACAGGGAATCTTAAGCCCTCAGGAGGCGGTTTACAAGATGAGCGGCCTGCCTGCCGGACGTTTCGGTCTTGAAGACAGAGGATTGATCCAAAAAGGCAGGAGGGCAGATATCAATGTATTTGACCCGGAGAGATTTTGCGACACAGCAACATTTACCTGTCCGGTGAGACTGGCGGAAGGGATGGATACGGTGCTGATCGACGGCCAGGCTGTCTGGGAGAATAGCAGATGGACCGGGCGGAGACAGGCAAACGCTTTGCGGGCAGGAAAAGGATAAAAGGAAAGGGAGTCGGAAAAAGATGGATATTTATGATAGATTAAAAGAAATGGGTTTGGAACTGCCGCCTCCTCCTCAAAAAGGAGGGCTGTACATGCCGTGCAAAAGGTTTATGGGGAATCTGATTTATGTTTCCGGATGCGGCCCCGCTGTGGGGGAGGATACCTGCACGGGAAGGCTTGGTGTGGAAGTGACCGTGGAGCAGGGCCAGAAAGCGGCCAGAAACTCCATGCTCAATGTGCTGTCAGTGCTCCAGTCAGAGATCGGAGACTTAAACAAGGTGGTCAGCGCGGTGAAAATTCTCACATTTGTCTCCAGCGGGCAGGACTTCTTTGACCAGCCCAAGGTAGCAAATGGGGGAAGCGGCCTTCTGGCACAGCTGTTTGGGGACCATGCAGGCCTGCCATCCCGCTCAGCCATCGGTGTCAGCGTTCTGCCCGGCAACATCAGCGTGGAGACAGAAGCGCTTTTTGAAGTGAGATCATAACCGGAGGGCGCGGAATGGTTCAGGAAAAGAGAAAGACAGAAAGCCGGAATCCGGCTACAAGAAATATTGATTCCATGCCTACCGTGGAGATGCTGCGCCTGATTAACCAGGAGGACCAGAAGGTAGCCCTGGCTGTGGCGACTCAGATCCCCCAGATCGGCCAGGCAGTGGATCAGATCGCCAGGAGGCTGAGCCTTGGAGGAAGGATGTTTTACTGCGGGGCAGGGACATCGGGACGGCTTGGGATTCTGGATGCCTCAGAGTGCCCGCCTACCTACAATGCTCCCGTCTGGCTGGTGCAGGCTCTCATTGCCGGGGGAAAGGAAGCGGTGTTTCACGCCGTGGAAGGGGCAGAGGACGATATGGGGGCCTGCAGGACGGAACTTGAGGAGAGAGGCTTTGAGGGCCACGACGTGCTGGTGGGCATCGCAGCCAGCGGCACCACTCCCTATGTGCTGGGAGGCCTTGATTTTGCCAGGGGTTTAGGAGCTCTGACGGTGGGAATCTCCTGCAACGAGGATTCCCCTGTGTCCAGGCACTGTGATATCGCCATAACTCCCGTAGTGGGGCCGGAGGTGATCACAGGCTCCACCAGGATGAAGGCAGGCACGGCCCAGAAGCTGGTGCTCAATATGCTTTCCACAGGCACCATGATACGCCTTGGAAAAGTGTACGGAAATCTCATGGTGGATTTGCAGGTCAGCAACGCCAAGCTGGCGGGAAGAGCCTGCCGCATCGTGGCCGAGGCGGCCAATGTAGACGAGGAAACCGCTGCCCGGATTTTGGCCGGATGCAGCGGAGAGGTGAAGACTGCCATTGTCCAGCTGTGTAAAGGGGTAGATGTCAACAACGCCCGCAGCCGCCTGGCTGCCTGCGGCGGCGTGGTCAGCCGGGCCCTGGCAATGTAGGAAAGAGGTTTTTGTGATGGATTATGTCATCGGCGTAGACGCGGGAGCCACAAAGACCAGCGCCTGCGGGTTTTCTTTAGACGGGAAGCTGCTGGCCGGACACCAGACAGGCCCGGGGAATTTTGTGGAAGATCCCGGGGGCGCTGAGAGAAATGTGCTGAGAGCAGTAGAAATGTGTTTGGAAGACTTAGGCAGCGGATGCCGCCTGGTGGGGGTGGGAGCCGCCGGCATGCGGAGCAGCGGGCTGTCGGGAAAGCTTCGCGGGAGGCTGGAACAGGCAGCGGATTGCCGGGCCAAGGTGACAGACGACGGCATGCTGGCGCTGTATGCCAACTTGGGGCGCCGGGAGGGAGTCCTGGTCATCGCGGGAACCGGCTCCATTGTCTATGGGAGATCCAAAACCGGGCAGGTGAGCATAGGAGGCTGGGGAACTCTGCTGGATGACCGGGGCAGCGCCACGGCGATCGCCATCCGGTGCCTTAAGAACATGGTGCGCTCCTGTGATGAGGGACTCCCCATATCTTTGCTGGGGAAGGATATCCTGAAGGAATTGAACTGCTCCAGTATCTGGCAGCTTCCCCGGGCCGTGTCCCAGGCAGGAAAAGCCGGGATCGCCGCACTGGCCCCCATCGTGGCAGAACATGCCGGAAAAGGGGACGAAAGCGCCCGGGATATTCTTGCCCACGCAGGAGCCGAATTAGGGGATATGGCCTGCCAGGCAGCCGGGAGACTGGGGCTTGCGTCCCCGGTTACAGGAGTGAGCGGCAGTGTTTTCCAAAAGAATCCTCTGGTTGCCCAGGCGTTTTGGGAGAAGATGAAAACATGCCTCCCGGGCGCGGTGCCCTGCCTGGCCCATGAACGAGCGGAGAAAGGCGCTCTCTGGTTTTACCAGGAAATGAATCATATATGAAAATTAAAGTATTTTCCAAAGAAGATATTCCGGGAGCAGTAAAGCTGTGGAACTCCTGCGCCAGGAACGGGCAGACAGTCTATGCCCCCATAACAGAAGATCGGTTTCAGGAGATCTTTTTTGAGTCACCTCATTACAGGCAGGAGTATGTGATTGCTGCTTTTGATGAGGAGGGACAGATGGCAGGTTTCGGCGCAGGGCTTTTAAAACGCTTCTACCTTCAGGGAGAGAATTTTGACAATACCCCCGCCTATGTGACAATGGTGCTTGTAGATCCCCAAAAGCAGCGCCGGGGAGTCGGAACCGCAATCTTAAGGGACTTAGAAGACCGGTTCCGCACAGCGGGAAAAAGAAAAGCAGCCATCACCTACCGCAACCCCGCAGCCCTTACCTGGGATATCCCGGGCCACAGGGGGATTCAGCACAACAATGCCCCGGGGGTTCTCATGGACAGCCCTGGTTTCCATTTTTTTAAAGACCAGGGCTATGAGCTCATGAGAGTGGAAAACGGGCTGTATCTGCCTCTGGCAGGATATAAGATCCCCCAGAGGATCCTGGAGAAACGGGAAGTTTTGAGAGAAAAGGGAATCGAGACAGGCATGTTTGACCCTGAAAAACATGAGGGATTCGAGGAACTGTTTGATGCCCTTAGGGGCGAGGTGTGGCGGCAGACGATCCGGGACAATCAAAAGAGGGACAGGCCTCTGCCGGTGCTCATTGCCTCGGACAGAGGGAAAATCGTGGGATTTGCCGGCCCCATTGACAGAGAAGAAAACGGCAGGGGATGGTTCAACGGCATCGGGACCCACCCGGATTATGAAGGGCAGGGAATCGCTTCGGTTCTGTTCCATTGTCTGATGGAAACGTTTGCATCTATAGGGGCAGAATACAGCACCCTATTTACAGACGAAGAAAACCCCGCCATGTTTCTCTACCAGTCAGCCGGATTTTCCACAGGCGCAAAATTCGGAGTAATGGAGAAGGAACGCTTGTGAAACGCAGTTTCACAACTGGAATGCGTTCCGCCGAGTTGGCAGGTGCCGCGCAGCGGTGCGTGCCGATACCGAAAGAAGGAGGTTTAGGATATGGCAGTGATCATGGCAGTGGGAGCCCACATCGGAGATATGGAACTGACCTGCGGGGGTGTCCTGGCGTCCCACGCTCTAAGAGGGGACAAGATCGTCACAGTGGCTATGACGGCAGGAGAAAAAGGCAATCCGCCGGGCATGTCCCCGGAAGATTACCGTGTACAAAAGATAGCCGAGGCAGAAGGCTTTGCCCGTGCCTTGGGCGGGGAGGCGGTGGTACTTGACACCCCGGACGGCCTGCTGGAATATGAGGACAGGACCCTGTGGGCCGTGTGCGATCTGATCCGCCGGTACCGCCCGGATGCGCTGATCACCCACTGGAGGGAGAGCGTGCACAAGGACCACCGGGCCGCCTCCCACATTGTCTCCGATGCCCGCTATTTTGCGGGAAATGCAGGCTTTGTCAGGGAATTGGAGGCCCACCCCTGTCCCAAATTATACTTTGCGGAAAACTGGGAGGATTCCCGGGACTTTGTGCCCTACCTGTATGTGGATATCTCCCAGGGCTATGACCTGTGGAGACAGGAGATCCAAAAGCACTGGTTTGTGACCCACAGCACGGATTACCGGTATCTGGAATACTATGACGCCCTGAGCATCTGCAGGGGATGTGAAAGCGGATTTCCCAGAGCCCAGGCGTTCATGGTCCGGGAACAGTTCTCCAGGGCAAAATGCGGGGCCATCACGGATTTCTGAGAGGATGTCTTATGGAAAAAAGAGTGCTGTGCGGCGCTGACCGCATAGAAGAATATGACTTTCTGTTTCAGGGGAAACGCCTAGGACTGATCACCAATCCCACCGGCCTGCGCAGGGACCTGTCTGCCACGGCAGATTACCTGGCCGGCGGCTACAGCCTTAGGGCCATGTACGCTCCGGAGCACGGAATCAGAGGAGACAGGCAGGATGGGCAGGATATTGAATCTTATACAGATGAAAAGACAGGGGTGGAGGTTTACAGTATCTATGGAGAACGGCGGAGCCCGTCAAAAGAGATGCTGGAGGACATTGACCTCATGGTCTATGACATCCAGGATGTGGGGTCCCGCTATTACACCTATCTCTACTCTATGGCCAACTGCATGAAAGCCTGCGGCAGACAGGGAATCCCCTTTGTGGTTCTGGACCGCCCCAACCCCATCAGCGGGCTGAATCCTGAGGGAACCCACATGGAAGATCCCTGTAGGTCGTTTATCGGCATGTATGATTTTCCTCAGAGATACGCCCTGACATGCGGGGAGCTGGCCCGGCTGATCAATGAGCGGTTTGATACAGGGGTCTCATTGACCGTGATTCCCATGAAGGGCTGGTCCCGGGAAATGACGTGGGCACAGACCGGCCTGACATGGGTCAGCCCCAGCCCCAACATGCCCACGCCGGAGGCCGCTCTTCTGTACAACGGCACATGCATGTTCGAAGGCACCACTTTGTCGGAAGGGCGGGGCACCACCCACCCCTTTGAGATGATCGGAGCGCCCTGGCTCGATGCCGGAGCCTTTGCCCGGGCCCTTGAGGAGCGACAGTGTCCGGGAGTGAGATTCCGGCCTGTGAGTTTTATCCCCATGTTCCACAAGCATGGGGGCAAGCTGTGCCATGGAGTGCAGGTACACATAACCGATTGGTCCAAGGCGCGCCCGGTGGAGCTGGGGGTCAACATGGTGCTGGCGGCAAAAGAGCAGAGCGGCGGGGAGTTCTCTTTCACGCCCCCAAGACACGAAGCGGGGGATTACACCATAGACCTTCTGCTGGGCAGTTCCATAATGCGGCGGGAGGGGGTCAGCGCTGAGGAGATTGGCCGGAAGATCCAAAAGGATACCGAGGATTACATGGAGTACTGGAAAGATTACTGGATATATTCGTAGAAATACAGGAAAACGGTCTAAGGCCTGGAGCGTATCTGCTTCGGGTCTAACTGTTAGTTAATTTTTATTCCTGATATTTAACCCCTCCTCAGTTGAGAGATCCCCGTCCATCTGATATGATAAAACCAACACAGACCTGGGAAAGATAAGATGAGGAGGAAGGCAAACGCGCAGCGTTTTTAGGATGCCTTCCGACGACATGGCAGGTGGCGCAAAGCGTTGCGTGCCGTTACCGAGAAAGGAGGGGCTGGGAATGGAGATCGGTCAGGTAATACGGACTTACCGAAAAAAGAAAAACATGACTCAGGAGGATATGGCGGCCCGGCTGGGGGTGACGGCCCCGGCGGTGAACAAGTGGGAAAATGGGAATTCCATGCCGGACATTCTTCTTCTGGCCCCCATTGCCAGGCTTCTGGGGATCACTGTGGATGAGCTCCTCTCGTTCAGGGAAGAACTCACTCAGGATGAGATCAATCAGTTTATTCAGGAGATGAACCGGTGTTTCCGGTCTGAGACCTTTGACCAGGTTTTTTGTCGAGTCAGAAAATATCTGGAAGAATATCCCAACTGTCATGAGCTGATATGGCAGACTGCCACAGTGCTGGAGGCCAGGATGATGATCGACAAAGTGGAGGAAGCCGGGCAGGACAGGAGGTATGACGACTATATCAGCAATTGTTTTGTCCGGGCTTTGGAGAGCCGGAAGGAGTCGGTTCGGGTAAAGGCGGCTGAATCCCTCTTCGGGTTTTGGATGAGAAGGGGGCAGTATGAGAAGGCAGAGTCCTGCCTGGCCTACATGTCCGACCAGAATCCGGAAAAAAAGCGGAAACAGGCAGAGCTGTGGGCAAAAACCGGGCAACGAAAAGAGGCCGCCCGTGCCTGTGAGGAACTCCTTTTTTCCGCCTACGGAGCCATCAGCCTGGTGTTTAACACGATGTACACCTTAGCGGCAGAGGAGGAGGACTGGGAGAGAGCCGGGATGCTGTGTGAAAAACTGGGACAGGCGGCGAGGCTTTTTGATATGGGGCGGTATCAAGAGGTGTGCTCGGGCCTCAGGCTGGCGGAAGACCGAAAAGACCAGGCAGCGGCTACAGAGATCATAAGGGAGCTGAAAGACTGTGCGGAGACCATATGTGACTACTGCCAGTCGCCGCTCTACGGCCATATGACCTTTAAGGAGGTCAGCCAGGAATTTATGGATCAGGTGAAAAAGAATCTTCAGCAATTACAGGTAATGATTCACATGCCCGACACATAACAGGCCGCGTTCTCCCCGGCCTCCCGCCCCACGATATTGTAGGCTTCCTGGAAATAGTGAAAATCGTCTTTCATCAGCCCCTGCTCTTTCATTTTCGAAAAAGATCTGGAAACCATGACCACATGTTCATTGGTCTGGGCGATCTGGTCCTGGACTGCCATGATTTCGCTGTAATCCTGGCTTCCGGGGCCATTATAACATCCGATTCTGATAAGGAAACACATCTCGATGCCTGCGTTCAGCATCGCCTCAAGCATACATTCAAACTCCCGGCAGTACTGCTGGCCGGACTTCCCGATATCCCCGTCAGATTCCCCCTGACACCAGACCATAAACTGATGTCGGATCAGATAATGGCTGTCTCCATCGTCGATGCCTCCCTCGCGGTTTTCCAGGCAGCCGAAGGGCTCCTGTATGGGATACAGGCGGCCCGGGTTCGACACGGCCCGGTACTCATACCCGGCGCCCACTGTGAGATCAGGCGCCCCTTGGCTGTGCTCGCTTGTGACAATCCCTCTCCCCGCCATGTTCGACTGTCCCATAAAAAGAAACATGTCCACTGTGTTCATAGTTGATATTCTCCTCTCATGCAAATCCTCGCCAATACGGATTTTGGTTTTATTCAGTTTAGCGCTTTTTTATTGTATTTACAAGACGTCATGGACGAAAGTGGGGATTTTGTCGGAAAAATCCAAGAAATGTTCGGAAAAATCCATGGGAATTCATAAAAGGGAACTATAAAATAGAATCATATGGAACTATTTGGTGTATCTAAAAACAGGGAAGAGGAGGACAATGATGAGGCGAAATGTTTTGCGGGTTACGGCATGTATGTTGAGCCTGGCCATAACAGCGGGCAGCGCTGTGCCGCCCGTGACGGTACGGGCAGAGGTTCTGGAGGGGACAAAGATCTCTCGCATAGATATTGACAACCCGGCTTATACACGTTCCACAGTACTGGAGGTGGATGGGAAACCATTCTGGTACAACGGAATACAGATCCGGATCGACAAGCTGAGAGACGACCCAAACTATGCCTGTGGGGATGAAGAATTACAGGCTCTGTTTAACCGAGTTGCAGACGATGGGTTTACAGTGGCCAACAGCCAGATTCGATGGACAGATATTCAGCCCAATCATACGGTGCAGGCGGTGGAGAGCGCTTATGTCATGGGGGGAAGCAACGGGGATCAGTCCCACAGCGGAGGACTCCAGGTTCAAAAGGGCACTGACGAGTCAAAAACAGCACTGGGTTATGTAAAGTTTCGTATTAGTGATAGACTTCCGTCAGAGATAGACGGAGCGAAAATCAGGCTTTACTTAAAAAACGCCTTGAGCAGCGGACGAAAGATTAAGCTCTATGGAATTGAAAATGACACCTGGAGCAAAGATAGCATTACATGGAACAATGCTCCAGACAGAGAAGCGGTGACAACCGGCAAAGCGGAAGCGGTTGTGGAATCTGCCGGTTATGATCTGGTTAAAGGCGTTAATTATTACGATTTTAATATTTCGGAATATATAAAAACTTCCGATGCCGCAAAGGATGGCACGGTCAGCTTTGTGATTCAAGACGCCACACAGACAGCCACGGACAAGCCCATAGTCTTTGATGCGACCCCGCAGCTGATCTATTCTGATGCGGAAGAGTATGACTTCACGTACCTGGATAAAGCCATAGATTTCGCTAAGAATGCGGGCCTGAAGTTCGAGGTGCTGTGGTTCGGGACAGATACCTGTACCATCAGCAGTGACGCCAGAATCCCGGTTCATGCTCAGATGAATTATCAGAAAACATTGGATGCCAATGGGAATCCGCTTTTTAAAAAATTTGGCTCTACATCTATCACAGGTATCTATGCTTATTTAATGTGTAAGAATGATCAGCGTCTCAGGGAGGCGGAAGGGAAAACCATAAAGAAGGTGTTTGACCACATCGCCGAGAGAGGAGACCATGTGGTTATCGGCTGTCAGGTATCCAACGAGCCAGGGGTGGGAAGAATCCATGGCAGTGAGAAGACAACATACTGTAGGTGTGATACCTGTAAAACGAAATATCAGGAGTTAAAGGCTGCGGGTGCCGTCAGCTCAGATAAAGACTTTAGGGAAGTGACTCTCTGGGAATACAATAACAATCTGGCAGAAGCGGTGAAAACTTCTAATTATCCGGTGTGGACCAGAGTAAATTTGGATGAAAGCGCGAAAGAGGAAGGCGTGGCTTACAATGAAAAGATGAGGGCATCCGACCAAGGGACATATATTGACTTTATCGGTATAGATCACTACCGAAAGACTCCGGCTCAGCTGGCAATGGAAGGTGTGGCGGGGCAGCAGTTTGCTCAGGGCAAAAACCTTACCATGATCATGGAACTGGGCCAAAAGAATGACAGAGATAAAGGACTTTACCTGGCAGAGGATGTGATAGCCACATTGTCAGGAGGAGCCTATGTGACGATCTACGACGCTTCAAGCTCAGACGGGTGTGAAATTTACACATACAATAAGGCGGCAAAAACATTCGCGCCAATTGACAGCCAGATTCCCAACCTGTTTAAAGTGAATCATATGATAAAAAAGATCGGGTATGATTTAGCCACCATGGCGCCTGGGGCGGCGGGAGGGAACCGCCTGATGTATTTTAATCCCACCTCGGAGGCTGCCGGCAATTATACAGAGTTTTTTGTGGTGGGAGGAAACAAAGGCATCCGTTTCTTGTCTGACCAGAAGGGCAGCGGTATTGCGGTAGATAAGGGAGAATATGAGCTTGCTCTGCTGAGCGTGAAGGGAGATACGTTTGTACTGGAGAATCTGGCCTCAGCAGAAGGAATAGAGACAGCCCAGGTCGGCTTTTATGATGAGGCCGGACAGTGGGTCAAGGAGAAGGAGTTCGACAGGTCCGGATTCCTGGAAGAGAATGGAAGAGTATCCGTTAAGGTTCCTGCCGGAGAGTGCCTTAAGATCACATTGAAAGAGGGGTCCCTGGGTGAGGTAGAGGAGCCGGTGGAACTGAAGATCGAGGCAGAGACCGACTATGTTTTGTCTGAGGGAATCAAAAGCGAAGAATGGAATGACGGGGCCAGCGCTGGATATTGGGTTAAGGTTCTTGCAACAAAGGCAGGGGACTATGTGACTATCCCTGTGACAGTACCTGTCACAGGTAAGTATGAGATCAGCACTTGCTATCTGGGAGCCAGTAACCGATCCATAGTGGGTCTGGAAGTAGATGGAAAGCGGCTGGGTCAGGAGATTGATATGTATTCTGCCTCCAAAAAGTTTTATACAGCCGTATCTGGAGAAACTGCTCTCACAGCGGGAAAACATGAACTGAAATACATAGTCACAGGAAAAAACAGCAGCAGCGCAGACTGGATAATCCCACTGGATTATATTACATTGAAAAAGACAGGAAAAATCACGGATAAATCATCTCTTACATCTCTCTATAACCAGTACAAGGACCAGGAACAGGGAGAGTACACCGACGAATCTTTTGACAAACTGCAAAAGGCCTTGGAGGGAACACTGGCGATACTAGAACAGGAGGATGTCCTGCAGGAGGATATCAACAATCAGGAAAAGGCGCTTAAGACCGCCATCGACGGTTTGAGGATAAAAACAGATTTATCTAAAGAGGAACTGTATATCCAGCTGAAAGAGGTTATCGCGGAATCTGAGGAAGCGCTGAAACAGGAAAGTATCTATCAAGAGGAGGACTTAGAAAACGTAAGGTATTGGCTTGACCAGGCGAAACTTCTGCTGGCAGACGAGGGAGACCCGGCGGTAAGCCCGGAGGACATTGCCACTCCACTCAAATTTTTGAGAGAAGCCCTTTCGCGGCTGGAAGAGAATCGGGATCAGAGGAACCTGCTGTTAGACGAAGACTTTGACCAGGAGACAGAGGAAGAGAACTTTGGATTTGAGACAGGAGCACAGATCGATGACGGCACGCTGAAGATTCCCTTCAATATGGAAAATGAGAAGACGAC
The DNA here is from genome assembly GCA_947066955.1 of uncultured Hungatella sp. GTDB lineage: Bacteria > Bacillota > Clostridia > Lachnospirales > Lachnospiraceae > UBA3402. The sequence goes on along the minus strand of CAMTAF010000019.1, from coordinate 19,434 downwards.
GGTGAAAAAATTCAGCACTCAGATTTTAACCCAGCCTTCTGTAGAATTGACTTTTGACTGGATGTCAGCGCTGGAGGCCAACGGAAAGAGCAGTATTGAGTTCCGAGATCCCTATGGGAGGCTGATTTTCGCCTTAAGCTCGGCGTATAACGAAAGCAAAAAAAATTTTGAGCTGCGTCATTCAGTGGATGGGGCAGACACAGACGGCTCAGTGGCACCATCAAACTGTGAGCCCAAGTGGTCAAAGGCAGACCTTATCCCCAAGAACATGTATAAAGTTTGGGTAAAAGCCGACTTTGAGGCAGGAACTGTAAGCTATAATATTAAGAACAAGGATGGAGACATAGTCGCAGAAGCGAAGGATGCTGCTGTTAAGGCCAACGGGCTGGCGAGGATGGCCGCCTGCAACTACTGGTCTGTGGCGAAAAATGGAACACGGTATCCGGTAGAACACATAATCGACAATTTTAAGATTTACGGAACGGGAGAGGAGGTAGATCTTCCTCTGAAAGGAAAGACGGCCATAGCCTTCGGCGACAGCATTATCGACGGACATCAGTACAAAGCGGCAGGTTTTGTGGAGTTCCTGGCAGAGCGAGAGGGCATGGTTCTGGAATATAATTATGCCAATAATGGAGCTCGGATCATGCCTGGCCAGGAAGTCAATGCCCAGGGCCAGGGAGGAGTAATTCTGGAACATCAGGTGAAAGTAGCTGCCCAGGAAGGGAGAAATCCAGATTATATTATTTTTGACGGTGGAATTAACGACGCATATCCGGAGATTTTGGAGAAGCTGGGCACTGCGAAGAATCCGGCAGAGGGGACATTTGCCGCAGAGTTCAGAAAGACCGTAGCTGCCATGAAGGAGTATTGGCCAGAGGCCGCCATCGTCTATACGGCAGTTCATAAGTCGGGAGCCAGGGATCTTGATACGCAGGAGAAACTTCACCAACTGGAATTGGAGATCTGCGGTGATATGGGAGTGGCTGTGGCAAATATCTATGAGGACACAGATTTGGACACATCTAAGGAAGAGATGAAATTGAAATACTCTTTCGACACTCTGGTAAATGGAATTCCCGCCCCTGGGAAAAATCCCACAGGAACTCATCCTAATTTTCTGGCTATTGAAGAGTTCTATGTGCCGGTTGTGGCAGAGACATTAAAAGATCCGGAAGGGCACATCCCGGGTTTTGTGAGAGTGGATAAGACCGGACTGACTCAGATGATCGAGAAGGCAAAAGAAGAAGGCGCGAAAACAGATATTTATACAGCTGAGAGTCTTGAAAAACTGAAAGCCGCCATTGAGGAGGCGGAGAAGGTAGAGTCGGATGAGAAGGCCACGCAGGAAGCCATTGACGTACAGATCAAAGCCCTGAAAGAGGCGGTAGACGGCCTGGAGAAGAAGGAGATCCCCGTAGACCCGGAGAAACCAGCTGACAGGACAGCCCTCACAGAAGCCATCAAGGCAGCCAAAGAGGAAGCCCAGAAGGCAGACATCTACACAGAGGAAAGCCTGAACAAACTGAAAGCTGCCATCGAGGCGGCGGAGAAAGTAGCGTCGGATGAAAAGGCCACGCAGGAAGCCATCGACGCACAGACCCAAGCCCTGAAAGAGGCGGTAGAGGGCCTGGAGAAGAAGGAGGTTCCCGTAGACCCAGAGAAACCAGCCGACAAGACAGCCCTCACAGAAGTCATCAAGGCAGCCAAAGAGGAAGTGCAGAAGACAGACATTTACACAGAGGAAAGCCTGAACAAACTGAAGGCCGCCATCGAGGCGGCGGAGAAAGTAGCGTCGGATGAAAAGGCCACGCAGGAAGCCATCGACGCGCAGACCCAAGCCCTGAAAGAAGCGGTAGACGGCCTGGAGAAGAAGGAGGTTCCCGTAGACCCGGAGAAATCAGCCGACAAGACAGCTCTCACAGAAGCCATTAAGGCAGCCAAAGAGGAAGTGCGGAAGACAGATATCTACACAGAGGAAAGCCTGAACAAACTGAAAGTAGCCATCGAGGCGGCGGAGAAGGTCGCATCGGATGAGAAGGCCACCCAGGAAGCCATCGACGCACAGACCCAAGCCCTGAGAGAGGCGGTAGAGGGCCTGGAGAAGAAGGAGGCTCCCGCAGACCCGGAGAAACCGGCAGACAGGACAGCCCTCACGGAGGCTATCAGGACAGCGAAAGAGGAAGCCCAGAAGACAGATCTTTACACAGAAGAGAGCCTGGAAAAACTGAAAGCTGCCATTGAGGAGGCAGAGAGGGTCGTGTTGGATGAGAAGGCCACCCAGGAGGTTATCGACGTACAAACCCAAGCCCTGAAAGAGGCGGTAGAGGGACTGGAGAAGAAGGAGGTTCCCGCAGACCCGGAGAAACCGGCGGACAAGACAGCTCTCACAGAGGCCATCAAAGCGGCCAGGGAGGAGTCAAAGAAGACAGACATTTACACAGAGGAAAGCCTGAACAAACTGAAGGCAGCCATCGAGGCAGCGGAGAAGGTAGCGTCGGATGAGAAGGCTACTCAGGAAGCCATCGACGCTGAGACAAAAGCCCTGAAAGAGGCTATAGAAAGCCTGACAGAGAAGGAGAAACCGGAGGAGCCAGAAGAACCGGAATACTACACCACAAAGATTTCCGTCACAAAGAAACCGGATCTCACCGACTACCAGGTGGGAGATGACCTTGACCCCACAGGCCTGGAAGTGACAGCTTTGGAGAAGGCCACAGGCAGCAACGCCACTAGGGAGAAGAAGGTGCCGGCAGATGAGCTGGAATTCAGCCCTGACCATTTTGAGGAGGCAAGGCTCACGAGAGTGACTGTCACATACACGGAGACAGACGCTCAGGGGGAGGATAAAGAATTCAAGACATCCTTTACGGTAAAAGTGACAGAAAAAGCAGACTACAGCTATGTGAGCAAGATCACCATAGCCAAGAAGCCCCAAAAGATGAGTTACCTGGTAGGAGAAGACTTTAACCCAGATGGCATGGAAGTGGAGGCCATCATAAAGAGCCAGGACGGAAAGACAACCACAAGGGAGAAAATATCCCTAGATGAGCTGGATTACCAGTACGATTTCAGCCAGGCCGGCAAGGCGAAGGTTCAGATCACTTACATAGGCCTGGACAGAAATCAGGAGGATAAAGAGTTCAGGGCCAACTTAGAAGTCCTGGTAGGGGAGAGGGCAGAAGATTCCGTCTATACAGAAGGAATCAAAATTACCGCCCTGCCAAAACGGATGACCTATGAAGTAGGCGAAACTTTCGATCCTGAAGGGATGGTGGTGACAGCCTACCGGAAAAACCGGGATACGGGAGAGACCACACAAGAGGAGATCACCGACTACCAGACCGATATCACTGTCCTTATGGCGGCAGGTTCCCAGAAAGTGACGGTTACCTACGTGGCGGAAGGGGAAGACAGCCAGGCGCAGGCCTTCAAGGACTCTATCATGGTCATGGTGAAGAGAAAATGGAGAAGCTCCGGCGGTTCTGGAAGCTCCGGCGGATCGAAAGGCGGAAAGAATTCCCAGACCCCGGAGGCTGCTGGCAAAGAGCCTACAGGCAGGCTGCCGGGAACAGAGAATGGAACCTGGCACAAAGATGAGAAGGGATGGAGATTCCAGAGAGAAGACGGAAGCTATGTGACAGACGGATGGGTGCTGGCGGAAACCAACGGAATCAGCCAGTGGTATCTGTGCGATAAGGATGGATACGCGGTTACAGGCTGGGCCCAGTGGAATGGAGACTGGTACTATCTCCATGCCGTGGAAGACGGAACAGAGGGCCGTATGCTCACAGGCTGGCAGGAGATTGATGGAAAATGGTATTTCTTCCAGGAAGTGTCAGACGGAAAGAGAGGCTCCATGCTCCACGGAACCACCACCCCGGACGGTTATCAGGTAGATGAAAACGGAGTCTGGGTGAGATAAAGCGAGATAGAGATTTAAAAACAGGAAAAAGTCGGTTTTTTTAAAAAAAAGACCGGCTTTTTCCTATTATGCGGCCCCGGCTTTATGATATACTGACTTTAATTAAAGAAAGGAAGCTTCCGGATATGAAAAGAGCTATATCTGCGTTCAACTCTTTAAAGCTTGTTAAGAAGATGGTGATTATCTATGTGGCTGTCTTTGGAATTCTGTGCGCCATCACTCTGGCAGCCCTGCAGGTGACCCTTGATTTTTATGACGGAAAGATGTATGAGAAGTCCCTTCAGGAGCTGGACTACTTTACCCAGAGGGTAGACCGGGAACTGGAAGACCTGGAGAAATTTTCCTACGATCTGGCTTTAGATTACACCATCCAGAGCCAGCTGTCCCAGATCATGGAAGCAAAGAACCAGAGTGAGTACAATTTCCGTATGTCCCAGATCCGGAGCCGCCTCACCCAGGAGGCGGGGTACTCGGACCAGATCGCCATCATGATCTACACAGACAAAAAGTGGATCCGGTATGTCATCGGCAACCATTATCTGGAGGTGCCGGATTCTGTCTACAGCCAGATGCTGGAAGAGTTTTCCCTTGCCAAGGGCGCGTACGTGTGCCGGTACCCTACAGAGGAATTTCCCTATATGGTGTCGGGGAGGGATATCCGAAAATATCTGGATGCCAGCATGAATTACTTGGGGAGCCTCATGTTCGTGGTGGATGTGAAAAATCTCATCAGCCGGCATGTGGATGAGCTTGCCACCAAGACCTCCACCTTGTACGTGTGGAACGGGGATACCATGCTGTATGAGGATGGACAGGGGGTGCCTCAAAGCCATTTCCGCATGTCCCGGGACAAGGATTATGAGATCGTGAAAATCAACGGGAAAAAGTATTTCGCCTGCCAGCTCTCCTCGGCGAAGACCGGCTGGACTTATTTGAATCTGTTCTCCTATGACGAGATCTACGCCATCAACACCTATGTAAGGTATGGGCTTGTGACAGGGTTTTTGATTTTGTTTGCCATTGCCGCCGGGGTGACCAGAAAGCTGGCCCAGGTGATCACCCGGCCTTTAGAGCAGCTTACCGCTGCCATGGAGCTGGCGGAGGAGGGAAGATTTGCTGAGGCGGGGGAGTACCTTCCCAAGGAAGCCAGGCAGGATGAGGTGGGGATCCTGACCCAGGAGTTCCACCAGATGATGGAAAAGATCACAGAGCTGATCCATGAGAATTATGAGAAACAGATTCTTATAAAGGACACCCAGTATCAGGCCCTGCAGGCCCAGATACGCCCCCATTTTCTCTACAATACCATGAATTCCATCAACTGGCTTATTCGGTCGGGCCGGGGGGAGGAGGCTTCCCGGGCCATGGTGGCCTTCAGCAATTTTCTGAGAGCCTCTTTCTCAAAAAATCTGGAGGATACGGTGGAAAAGGAAGTGGAGACGGTGGAAAATTATATGAATATCCAAAAGATCCGGTATCAGAACAGGATAGAGTTTATTTTGGAGACAGAAGGGACACTGGACCAATATCTGATGCCCCGTATGACCCTTCAGCCGCTGGTGGAAAACGCCATCAACTACGGGGTGGACAATTCTTTAAAACGGTGCAGGATCTTAGTGCGGGCCCGGGAGGAGTCAGAGAGCCTGACATTAGATGTGGAAGATGACGGACCGGGCATGAGCGGGGAGGAGCTTGAGTCTGTGAGAAATTTTACCATGAAACCCAAGGGAAATGGTATCGGCCTGAAGAACATCTCGGAGCGTCTGAGGCTGTTTTACAACGATCAGGCAGTGATGGATATCTGGAGCGTGGAGGGTGAGGGCACCAGGATTCATATAGAAATACCCAAAAAAGAGAGGGATGAGTATGTACAAGATGATCGTAATCGATGATGAGGATATCGAGAGGGAGTGCCTGGCCTCCCTGATCCCGTGGAACGAGTACGGGATGGAGGTGGTAGATACCGTCTGGAACGGCATCGAGGGGTTGGAGAAGATCCGGGCTTTGAAGCCGGATGTGGTCATAACCGATATCAAGATGCCGGTGATGTCCGGCATCCAGCTGATCGAGAAGGCGAAAGCAGAATTTCCTCACACGATTTTCGTGGTGCTTTCCGGATATGGGGAATATGAGTTTACCAGCCAGGCCATGGAACTGGGAGTCCGGTATTATCTTTTAAAACCCTGCAAGGAGGAGGAGATCGCCAGGGTTGCCCGGAAGGTGAGGGAGGAGCTGGACGAATCCCGGGCTGTGGAGGAGAAAAAACAGAAGGAACAGGCCCGCATGCGCCGTCTAAAACCAAGGGCCCAGGCTCAGCTGTTTTCCAATATGCTGGAGAACAAGGAAAATGGAAGCGTGTACTATCAGGTGTTTTTGGAGGAAAATCAGGAGCGCTATCCCAGTATTTTTCTCCTTATCATGAAGTTTCCCGACAGCCCTGACTATCTGGAACAGTTCGCTCTGACCAATATCCTGGGAGAGTTTATAGGGGAGAGCAGGATCCTTTTGGCCACCGCCATGGAACGAGAGGAAGTATACCTTATAGACGGCAGGGTTCGAAAGGACGTGGAGTCTGTGGCGGACAAGGTGAAGAGGGAGTACAAAAAATTGTTTTCTATCCAGTTAGATTTTACGGCCTCCGAGACAGGCGGGATTCAGGAGGTGGCTTCTTTGTACCGGCGGATAAAAGGGGAGGAGAAAACCAACCCCGATATCAAACCCTTTCTGGAGGCAGACACCAGGGAGCGGCTTCTTTTTGAGATCAGGCTGTTTCTTCTGAGGCTGAAGCTTGAGGAGAAGTCATTAAAGGAGCAGAAAGACAGAGCAGCCAGCCTCCTCACCGGGCTGTCAAAATCTGAGCCAGATAGGGAGGCTCTTGATAAAATTCAAGATCAGGGAGGCTTGTTTCAGTATCTGCTGGAGATGGTGTGCCAGATCCGGCAGATGGAAAGCCCGGCAGACAAGGATACCAGAAGGGTAAATCAGGTTCTGGAGGAATTTTATAGGAATATAGGAGACCAGGATTTAAACCTGCAGCGGATATCGAAAGAAGTTTTGTTTATGAATGAGGATTATCTTGGACGCCTGTTCTATAAACAGATGAAGAAGCGGTATTCCGCTTACACAGTGGAAAACAGGATCGAGATGGCCAGAAAACTTCTGGAACAGATTCCGGATGCCCGGATTTCCCAGGTGGCGGAGGAGACCGGGTATCCGGCAGATGGCCAGTATTTTTCCAGGATCTTTAAAAAGGTGACAGGCATGACCCCTTCCGAGTACAAGGAGCGGCAGAAAGGGGCGAATATGTAGGTTTTTTTCAAGTTTTCCCCGCTTTAATCCATTTTATAAAATTATTTCCCAGGATATAATGGGAGCATGAAAGGACAAAAGATCACAGTTGTCCGACAGAAGAACAACAAGGAAAAGGAGAGGAAAACAATGAAGAAAAATTGGAAAAAACTGACAGCGCTCACCATGGCGGGAGTGATGGCGCTGACGGCAGCAGGCTGCGGATCAGGAAGCGCTCCCAGCGGAAGCGGCGAGAGCGGGGCGGGAACACGGGCGCCTGCCACTACGGCGGCCGGGACAACACAGGCGGCTCAGACAGAGACCACCCCCGGGTCCGGAGACGGAGAGGAGGTGACCATCAAGATCACCTGGTGGGGAGGCCAGGGCCGTCACGATTACACCCAGAAGCTTCTGGATGCGTACACTCAGCTTCACCCCAACGTGACCTTCGAGGCCATGCCCGCAGGCTGGGACGGGTACTTTGAGAAACTGTCCACTCAGGCAGCGTCAGGCTCCATGCCGGACATTGTTCAGATGGATTATCTCTACATCACTACCTACGCCAAAAACGGTTCTCTGGCGGACTTACAGCCTTACATGGACAACGGCACCATCGATGTGACCAACGTGGACGCCAATCTTCTGAATACAGGTAAGATCGACGGAAAGATGGTGGGCATGGTTCTGTCCACATCAGCCCTTGTGACCGGGTACAATCCGTCGGTTCTCGCTGAGGCCGGTTACGCTGAGCCGGGAACAGACTGGACCTGGGAGGACTTTAAGACCATGTGCCAGACCGTGAAGGACAAGAGCGGAAAGCTTGGGACAGCGGTGGGACCGGTAGACGACACAAACATTTTCCACTACTGGGTGAGGCAGCACGGGGAGCCTCTGTTCTCTGAGGACAAGAAATCACTGGGATACAAAGATGACGCTATCTGCGCGGATTATTTTGAGATGTGGAAGGGCCTTATGGACGGCAAAATGGCAGCAAACCCTGACGAGTACGCTCAGATTCAGACCCTGGGACAGGAAGCGGGCCCGGTGGTGACAGGGGACGCGGCGTCTATCTTTGAGTGGAATAACTATACCTCCAAAGTAGCAGCTGTGAACGATACCTTGAAGATGACTACGCCGCCTATGCTGGAAGGCGGCAGCAAGGGCCTGTGGCTGAAGCCAGGCATGTTCTTCAGCATTGCTGAGACCTCCAAGGTAAAGGATGAGGCAGCGGCGTTTATCGACTGGTTCGTCAACTCTGAGGAAGCCAACGATATCATCATGGCGGAGAGAGGAACTCCGGTATCTTCCAAAGTCCGTGAGTACCTGGTAGGCACAGGCACCATGTCCAGCCAGCAGCAGGATATGTTTGACTATGTGGACATGGCCGCCGACTTGAGCGGCAGCACTCCCGCTCCGGATCCGGTAGGCATGTCTGAGGTCAACGAGGCCTTTAAGAACGCGGCTTACAGCGTATTTTACGGACAGGCAACAGCTGAGGAAGCGGCGGCGTCATTCCGCTCTGAGGCAGATGCCATCCTCTCAAGAAACAACTAAACTGGAGATGGCGGACGAGAGAGGACTGAGAAACAGTCCTCTCTTCTATATCAGAGGAAAAAAGGAGGTAATGATACCGTGAAGCATCTATATAAGGACAATAAAGTCGCCTATGTGCTGCTCGCCCCGTGGCTTGCAGGATTTCTGGGGATGTGGCTGATCCCCATGGCTATTTCCATCTACTATTCGTTTACAGACTTTAACTTACTTAATACCCCCAGCTTTATCGGGATCACCAATTACATAAGAGCGTTTACACAGGATAAGATATTTTATCAGGCCATGAAGGTGACCTTTGCCTATGTGTTTGCCCTTGTCCCTTTGAGAATGGCCTTCGCCCTCTTTGTGGCCATGATCCTCAACAAAAAGCACAAATGCCTGGGGCTTTACCGGACTCTGTACTACGTGCCCTCCATCATCGGCGGGAGCATCGCCGTGTCTGTGGTGTGGAAGCAGATCTTCGGCAACAAGGGCGTGGTTATGTCTATCCTGGAAGCTTTCGGGATCCAGCAGAAGATGTCCCTGGTAGGCAATCCCAAGACAGCCCTCTGGGTCATCATCCTTATGGGCGTGTGGCAGTTCGGTTCCTCCATGCTCATCTTCCTGTCAGCTTTAAAGCAGATTCCAGGCTCCCTGTATGAGTCGGCCAAGGTGGACGGAGCCAGCGGCTGGATCACATTCAGCAGGATCACCATCCCCATGCTGACCCCCACCATCTTCTTCAACCTGATTCTGCAGATCATCAACGGATTCCGGGTATTTACGGAGAGCTATGTCATCACCGACGGAGGTCCTCTGGACTCTACATTGTCCTATGTGCTGTATCTGTACCGGAGGGCGTTTAATTACTTTGACATGGGTTACAGCTGCGCGCTGGCCTGGATTTTGGTGGCCATCATCGGAGTGTTTACGGTACTGCTGTTCAAGACTCAGAAATCCTGGGTTTACTATGAGACTGGAGGAGACGAATAATGGGAATGCACGCGAAGAGAAAAGTGAGTTCTGTGGTGTTTCATGTGGGGGCATGCCTTTTAGGGCTTCTGATGATCTATCCCCTTGTGTGGCTTCTGGCCAGCTCTTTTAAGAGCAATGCCACCATGTTTCACAATACTTATTCACTCATCCCGGAGGAGTGGGATGTGGTTACCAACTTTAAAACAGGTTTTGAGGGCATCGGTGGCGTGAAATTTGTTACATTTTTCGTGAACTCCACCGTTGTCACCATAGTGGGCATGATCGGCTGTGTGGGAACCTCCCTTCTGGCGGCCTACGCTTTTTCCAGACTGGACTTTAAGCTATCGGGCTTCTGGTTCGGCTGCGTCATGATGACCATGATGATTCCGGCCCAGGTTATGGTGGTGCCCCAGTATATTATCCTGAAAAAGATCGGGCTCATTGACACCAGAGTTGCCCTGGTGCTGCCATGGTTTTTCGGAGGAGCGTTCTTCATCTTCCTGATGGTCCAGTTCTTCAGAGGGATTCCTAAAGAGCTTGACGAGGCTGCTGCCATCGACGGATGCAACAAGTTTCAGATTTTGTTTAGGATCCTGGTGCCAATCGTGAGACCGGCTATTATCACCTCCTCAATTTTTGCTTTTTACTGGATCTGGCAGGACTTTTTCCAGCCCTTGATCTTTATGAACAGCACCAGGAAGTTTACTATCCCGCTGGCGCTGAATATGTATCTGGATCCTAACTCTTACAACAACTACGGAGGCCTGTTCGCCATGTCGGTGATCTCCGTGCTTCCCATCATCGTGTTCTTTATCATCTTCCAGAGATATCTGGTGGACGGCATTGCGATGGATGGGATAAAAGGGTAGGAAAGCATACCCGGTCAGATGAATATTCCCAGTGGAGGCTGCCATCCCTTTCATTGGAAATATTTGTCTGGCTGTTTTTTTGTTAGGAATAGGGTTCCGGGAACGGAAAGCCTTGGAAAGGAAGGAGAGATTTTCATGTTTTTGTTTGGGAATACAGAGATTGATGTCAGCGGGCTTCCAAAGAAGGTCTGTACAGAAGCTGTGCTGTGGGCAGTGGAGAATCTTAAGAGAGATATGGGGTTCGTGCTGGAGGAGAGCCGGGCCTGTGAGGACACAGAAAAAGGGTCTGAGCGGATCTGGCTGGTTTTTAAAGAGCTGGACAAAGAGTGCTATGAGATCCAGGTTTCGCAGGATGGTCTGTGGATCCTGGCGGGAGATGAGCTGGGATTTGTCTACGGGATCTACGAGGTGAGCCGGGAGATCCTGGGGGTTCATGACTTCTGGTTCTGGAATGATCAGAGATTTGTGAAAAAGGAGAGAATCCAGGTTTCGGAACAATTTTACAGAAAGAGTGAGCCCTTCCGGGTAAAGCTGAGGGGATGGTTTATCAATGACGAGGTGCTGTTAAGCAGCTGGAGCGTAGACAGGGATCCTCAAAAGCCCTGGGTCATGGCCCTGGAGGCCCTGATGAGGTGCGGCGGCAATATGGTGATTCCCGGGACAGACAAGAACAGCAGAAAGTACCGGGAGCTGGCATCCAGGATGGGACTTTTCATCACCCACCATCACGCGGAGCCTCTGGGAGCTCACATGTTCGCCAGGGCTTATCCTGGTCTGAATCCCTCCTACAAGGAGCACGGGGATCTGTTTCGGGGGCTGTGGGAGGAGGGTATCCGGGAGCAGAGAGGTCTCAAGGTAGTGTGGAATCTGGGATTCCGGGGGCAGGGGGACTGTCCATTCTGGGAAAATGACCCGGATTACGCCACAGATGAGCAGAGGGGGAAACTGATGGGCAGCCTGATCAAAGAGCAGTATGAGATGGTCAAGGCCCAGGATCCGGAAGCGGTCTGCTGCACCAACCTTTACGGGGAGACCATGGAGCTGTACCAGAAAGGCTGCCTGAAACTGCCGGAGGATGTGATCAAGATCTGGGCGGACAATGGATTTGGGAAAATGGTATCCCGGCGTCAGGAAAACCACAATCCCAGAATTCCTTCCCTTCCCCCAAAATCCGATGAGGGCTGTCACGGCATCTACTATCATGTGTCCTTCTACGACCTCCAGGCAGCCAACCATGTGACCATGCTTCCCAACTCCCCGGAGTTTGTGTGCCGTGAGCTGGAGACTGTTCTGGATCGGCGGATGAACCATTACTGGCTGATCAACTGTTCCAACGTAAAGCCCCACACCTTTTATCTGGGTCTGGTGGCCAGACTGTGGAGAGGACAGCCGGACTTGGGGGCAGGTGGTAGCCATGAGACCGGGGCGGAGGGAGAGGGAACTGGCTCCAGCCTGTGGAAGAAATACGAGAATGACTATGTAAAAGATTATATGGAACTGGGAGGGCCGGCGGCGGAGGTGATGGCAGGATGCTTTGACAGATATTTTCAGACCGCCGTGGCCTACGGGCCCAATGAGGACGACCATGGCGGCGAGCAATTTTGCAACCATGTGACCCGGATACTGGCCACCCAGTGGATAAGGGACCAGAACCAACCGGCAAAGAAGCTTTTATGGTCCGGGAAAGGAGAGTCTCTGAATCAGCAGGTAGAGTGGTACGGCCGGCTGTGCCGCCAGGGGGCGGAGCAATATGATAAATTCGTGAGAGGATGTCAGATCCTGGCCCAGAGCCTGCCGCCTCTGGGCGAGATGGTTCTGCGAGACGGGATTCTCCTTTACGGGCAAATCTACCAGCACTGCTATGCCGGGGCCTATGAGTTCTGCCAGGGTTTTTGGGAGTGGCTGGAAGGGAATGCCCCGGAGGCTTTCTACCATGTAGGGAAGGCGGCAGAGCGCTACCGGAAAGCGGACCAGGCCATGAGAGACAGAGAACATGGGAAATGGAATGGTTTTTACGCCAATGAGTGCCTCACAGACATTAAGCAGACCGCCTGGGTTCTGGAGGGGCTTATGGCATGGATTCGGACTCTGGATGACGGTCCCCACTATTACCGCTGGCAGAGAGAATTTCTCTATTCGGAGGAGGACAGAAGGGTGATGCTGATAATGAACCTGGAAAACCATTTGACGGACCGTGAAATTTTTACATTGATGAAAGAAAAGTGGGAAGGGTGACATGGTAGGCCGTATATGATGGCAAGGCGGATTTTGCAGAAAATAATTCACTCTTTTAATAACAGCAGAGGCATGTTATACTGAATAAAAATGCAAAAGAGGAAAAACAATGGAATGGGAAAACTATTATCTCCATTGACTTGGATAATGGCGTGAAGGCTAATTACGAGAAAGTCCAGGTTGTGGACGGCGTAAAATACCAGGTATTGGCTAAGATATAAAGGTATACTAATCTAAAAGCGTTTGGAGGGACGACAATGGAAAAGGATACGCTGTTTTCTGGCGAGTCCGTCAATGTGGAATATAAAGTCACTGTTCCAAAGGACAGTGCAAAATATATGAAGACCGTGGTGGCCTATGCCAATGACCGTGGTGGCAAAATTATTTTTGGTGTGGATGATAAGACGCTGGAAGTGGTGGGCATGGACACGGACATAATATTCCAGACGATTGATGCCATTACCAATGCAATTTCAGATAGCTGTGAGCCAACCATCATTCCGGATATAACTTTGCACACCGTGGAGGATAAAACTGTCATCGTGGTGGAAATTTTCCCCGGCAAGATGCGGCCATACTATATCAAGTCGAAGGGCATGGTCAGTGGTACGTATGTCCGGTCGGCTGGAACCACAAGGCCGGTGGCCGATTATATGTTGAAGGAGCTGATTCTGGAAGGCCTGAACCGCTATTATGACTGCGAAATTTGCGAAGGTTTGGCAGCAACACCAGAGGATATTGAACGTCTCTGTGCTGAAATGAAAGCCACGGCGATCCGCAACACACTGACCGAAGGTGAAAAGCTGAAAGTCAAGGATGTGACGCAGAATGTGCTGATTTCTTGGGGTGTTCTGGCTGAAAAAGATGGAGCCGTGGTTCCTACCAATGCTTATGCCCTGCTCACCGGGCAGGCAAGGTTCCAGCCGGTCATCCAGTGCGCTGTTTTCAAGGGCAAAGATCGGGCATATTTCGTAGACCGGCGGGAATTTGAAGGCTCCATCCAAGATCAGATGGAGGCTGCATTCCAGTATGTATTGGAAAAGATCAATCGTGGGATGCGGATACAAGGCATGTACCGGCAGGACAGGTACGAGCTACCAGTGGATAGTGTGCGGGAAATGATCGTAAATTCCGTGGCACATCGGTCATATTTGGAGCCAGGAAATATCCAAATAGCGCTCTTTGATGATCGATTGGAGATCACTTCCCCCGGTATGTTACTGAATGGCGTTTCCATCAAGAAAATGAAGGAAGGCTATTCCAAGCCACGAAACCGTGCCATTGCCTCTGCCTTTGCTTACATGAAGATCATTGAAAAATGGGGCAGCGGCATTCCTCGAATCCTCCGTGAGTGTAGCGAGTATGGCTTGCCGGAGCCTGAATTTATCGACTTTGACGGTGACTTCCGGGTGAATATGTACCGGCAGATAGAAGGTGCATTTGGGAGCAATGGTGTCACTACCCAAACTACCCAAACTACCCAAACTACCCAAAGTCCTACCCAAACAGATAGTCTCCGTTTGACCAATGAAGATAAGGCTATACTTGCACTTGTGTATAAACAGCCTGAGATGACTCAAAAAGAGCTGGCTCTGGAATTGGGGTGGACGGTAGACCGTGTAAAGTACTATCTGAATAAGATGAAAAAGCAACAGTTTATCAAGAGAATAGGAAGCAGTCATAATGGACACTGGGAGCTTCTGGTTGAGGAAGATATATGGCAGAGCTAAAATTCACCGGTGATACCCGCAAACTCACTCTTTTAATAACAGCAGAGACATGTTATACTGAATAAAAATGCAAAAGAGGAAAAAAATGGAATGGGAAAGCTATTTTAGAAGCCATATTTTGGCCCGGGGTTTTGAGTATTTTGAGGAGGGGGCGGTGGAGGATTTAGAGGTCCGAAAAGACCGGATCACGGCCACGGTCTGGGGAACGGAAAAGTATGACGTGGAGATTAAGCTCCGCGATGATGGAGTGGCAGACATGTACTGCTCCTGCCCATATGCGGAGTCCGGTGAGAACTGCAAACACATGGCAGCGGTGCTGTATCAGTGGGAGGAGGATGAACAGGACCAGGACGAGGAAGACGATTGGGATCAGGAAGACGAAGACGTGGATAGCGCTTCTGACAAAAAAGGGACAGGAAAAAGGGAGCAGAAGAAAGAGGACAAGGTCAAGGAGCTGGTAGAACAGGCTGACGAAAAGGTAGTGAGAAATTTTCTGACCGAGATCCTGAAAAACGATGAGAAGATGCTTTCCAGATTCAAGCTTCTTATTTCCGCGGACATTTCCAGAGAAGATATGGACCGTTATAAAAATCTGGTGGACAAGACGGTGAGACGGTATTCCGGGAGAGGCGGGTTCATCCCCTATTCCGAGGCCAAGGGGTTCATAAGGGAGATGGAGCGGTATCTCACAGAAGACGCGGCGGGAATGATAGAAAGAGGCTGCCTCAAGGAGGCTTTTGAGCTTTCCAGGTATGTCTTTGCGGAGGTGGCACAGACGGACATGGATGACTCTGACGGCGGGCAGGGCGAGATCGGAGAAAACTGCCTGGAGATCTGGGAGGAGATCCTGGACAGGGCAGACGGTGATGTGGAGAGGGACATGTATCGCTGGTTTGTCAGCCGCCTGGACGGATCTATGCCGGACTACATGGAAGACTACATGGAAGATTTTGTCATGGAACATTTTCATGAGAAAAATTATCTCAAAGCTAAGCTGGATTTTACAGAAAAAAAGGCGCAGGAGGCAAAAAAAAGTCCGGAGAGCTGGAGCGCTGATTATGAGAGCGAAAAATGGGTTATGCGCCACATCGGCCTCATGGAGGAGCTGGGGCAGAGTGATGACAGCATCGACGAGTACTGCATGGAAAACTGGAAATATACGGATGTGAGACGGTACTGCATATCCCGGTGCATGGAACAAAAAGATTACGACCAGGCCATCAGCATCTTAAAAGAAAGCCTGAAACTGGACGCTTCCAAGACAGGGCTGGTGAGACAGTTTTCCGAGATGCTCAAAAATATTTACCGGACTGCGGGAAAGACCAAAGAGTACCGGGAACAGCTGTGGGAGATCGTCACCAAACAGGCCCCCGGGAATCTGGAAGCCTTTCGGGAGCTGAAAGGACTTTACCAAAAAGAAGAATGGGAGGCGGCGCGGGAGAAGATTTTTGCCGTCCTTCCACGGTTTACCAGGATAGAGCCTCTCTACAAAGAAGAAAAACTTTATGACCGCCTGCTGAACTGTGCGGTGTCCGCAATAGGGCTTTACACTATCCAGGAGTACGAGGATGTGCTGAAAGACCGGTACCCCCGGGAGGTTCTTCAGAAATATACAGATGAGTTGATGAAGCTGGCAGGGCGGACGGCTCCCAGAAAAGAGTACCAAAACTGGGTGGCAATCCTCAGAAGGATGAAAAAGATAAAAGGCGGAAAAGAACAGGTGGATCAAATCGTCGGCCAGTGGAAGAGCATGTACAACAACCGCCCTGCCCTGATGGATGAACTGAAGAAGCTTTAGAAGACAGAATCCATAGGCATCACCGGGCGCGGCCCAAACCTTAAGAGGAGTGTAGAAAGTGAACAAACAAGGATATTCGTATATGCGAATTAATGACGGATATGTGATTATACACAAAAAATGTAACCGCTTACATCAAAAAAACTATTGATTACGCACAAAAATTGTCACATTTTTTTCCAGAAAACCACTTTACTAGATTTTGAATTGTGTTATACTATTAGCAGACCGCCGGCGGGTCCTTTCCGGGCCGGATATTTCAGGCCAAAGCAGGAGAGACAAAGGGCCGGTGGGGGAGAATCTGTAGACAAGCTCTACACACAACTTTAGGAGGAAGATACTTATGGCAAACAAGTGGGTCTATTTGTTCAGCGAGGGTAATGCCAACATGAGAAATCTGTTGGGCGGCAAAGGCGCCAACCTGGCTGAGATGACAAACCTGGGACTTCCCGTACCCCAGGGATTTACCATTACCACAGAAGCATGTACCCAGTACTATGAGGACGGCAAGAAGATCAATGACGAGATCATGGATCAGATCATGGAATACATCGGCAAGATGGAAGAGATCACCGGCAAGAAGTTCGGCGACAAGGAGAATCCCCTTCTGGTTTCCGTCCGCTCCGGCGCGAGGGCTTCCATGCCGGGTATGATGGACACCATCCTGAACCTGGGTCTTAACGAGGAAGTGGTGGAGGTTCTGGCCGCCAAGTCCGGCAATCCCCGCTGGGCATGGGACTGCTACAGAAGATTTATCCAGATGTTCTCCGATGTGGTTATGGAAGTAGGCAAAAAGTACTTCGAAGAGCTCATCGACAAGATGAAGAAGGAAAAAGGTGTTACCCAGGACGTAGACTTAACCGCCGAGGATTTAAAAGAGCTGGCCGAGCAGTTCAAGGCCGAGTACAAAGAGAAGATCGGCTCCGACTTCCCCACCGATCCCAAGGAGCAGCTCATGGAGGCCATCAAGGCCGTGTTCCGTTCCTGGGACAACCCAAGAGCCAACGTATACCGCCGCGACAACGACATCCCCTATTCCTGGGGTACTGCCGTTAACGTACAGATGATGGCGTTCGGCAACATGGGCGAGACCTCCGGCACAGGCGTTGCCTTTACCCGTGACCCTGCTACAGGTGAGAAGCACCTTATGGGTGAGTTCCTGATGAACGCACAGGGCGAGGACGTAGTTGCCGGTGTCCGCACACCTCAGAAGATCGACCAGTTAAAGGAGGTTATGCCGGAAGTTTATGAGCAGTTTGTAAAGATCTGCCATACACTGGAAGACCACTACAGAGACATGCAGGATATGGAGTTCACCATCGAGGACAGAAAGCTTTATATGCTGCAGACCCGTAACGGCAAGAGAACCGCTAAGGCTGCCCTTAAGATTGCCTGCGATCTGGTTGACGAGGGCATGATCGATGAGAAGAAGGCAGTTTCCATGATCGATCCCAGAAACTTAGATACCCTTCTTCATCCCCAGTTTGACCAGGCTGCCCTTAAGAAGGCCCAGCCGGCAGCAAAGGCCCTGGCTGCGTCACCGGGCGCTGCCTGCGGCAAGATTGTATTTACCGCCGAGGACGCAAAGGCATGGGCTGCGAGAGGCGAGAAGGTAGTCCTGGTTCGTCTTGAGACCTCCCCGGAGGATATCGAGGGTATGAAGGCAGCTCAGGGTATTCTGACAGTCCGCGGAGGCATGACAAGCCATGCGGCCGTTGTTGCCCGCGGTATGGGTACCTGCTGCGTATCCGGCTGCTCCGAGATTGCTATGGACGAAGAAAACAAGAGATTCGTTCTGGCCGGCAAGGAGTACCATGAAGGGGACTGGCTGTCCTTAGACGGTTCCACCGGCAATATCTATGACGGTATCATTCCTACCGTGGACGCCGCCATCGCAGGCGAGTTCGGCAGAATCATGGGATGGGCCGACAAGTACAGAAGACTGAAAGTAAGAACCAATGCAGACACACCGGCTGATGCCAGGAAGGCAAGAGAGCTGGGCGCCGAGGGAATCGGCCTTTGCCGTACCGAGCATATGTTCTTTGAGGGCGACAGGATCGAGGCGTTCCGCGAGATGATCTGTTCCGATACCGTAGAGGAGAGAGAGGCGGCTCTGGAGAAGATCCTTCCCGTACAGCAGGGCGACTTCGAGAAACTCTATGAGGCTCTGGAGGGCAACCCGGTATGTATCCGTTTCCTGGATCCGCCGCTTCATGAGTTCGTTCCCACCGAGGAGGAGGACATTGAGAAGCTGGCCAAGGCTCAGGGCAAGACCGTTGAGCAGATCAAGAACATCATCGCTTCCCTTCATGAGTTCAACCCCATGATGGGCCACAGAGGATGCCGTCTGGCCGTCACCTATCCGGAGATCGCCAAGATGCAGACCAAGGCCGTGATCCGCGCCGCTATCAATGTTCAGAAGGCTCACGCTGACTGGAACGTATGCCCGGAGATCATGATTCCTCTTATCTGCGACATCAAAGAGCTCAAGTTTGTCAAGAAGATTGTAGTGGAGACCGCTGACGCCGAGATCGCGGCAGCAGGAGTCAGCCTTAAGTACGAGGTGGGTACCATGATCGAGATCCCGAGAGCGGCCCTTACCGCCGACGAGATCGCCAAAGAGGCTGAGTTCTTCTGCTTCGGCACAAACGACCTGACCCAGATGTGCTTCGGCTTCTCCCGCGACGACGCAGGCAAGTTCCTGAACGCTTACTATGACACCAAGATTTTCGAGAACGACCCATTCGCCAAGCTGGATCAGACAGGCGTGGGACAGCTGATGGAGATGGCCATCCAGAAGGGCAAACCGGTACGTCCCGATCTGCACGTAGGCATCTGCGGCGAGCACGGCGGAGATCCGTCCTCTGTAGAGTTCTGCCACAAGATCGGCCTGGACTATGTGTCCTGCTCACCGTTCAGAGTTCCTATCGCGAGACTGGCGGCAGCACAGGCAGCTATTAACAACTAGAGGAATTAGACAACCCTATATTTACTTCTGTACCTTAACGGTGTCAAGAGAGGATGTGAGAGCATTTATGGCTGAACGTCCAGAGTACACGAAGGCTAACAGATTTAAGGATA
>CAMTAF010000018.1 GCA_947066955.1 uncultured Hungatella sp. | reverse complement strand
GAAAAAGAACGTGGGAATCGGACATCAGGATTTTGAAGTTATCCGAAAGGAACATTGCTTTTATATTGATAAGACACAGTTCATTGAAAAATGGTGGAACGAGAAAGATGTGGTCACCCTGATCACCCGGCCACGACGGTTTGGGAAGACCCTGAATGTGAGTATGATCGAGGCCTTCTTTTCCGTTCAATATAAAGACAGAGAAGACCTATTTGAGGGACTTAAGATTTGGGAGAAGGAAGACTTTCGAGACCTGCAGGGAACCTATCCGGTTATTAATTTATCTTTCGCCAATATAAAAGAAACCGACTATGAGAACGCCCGGAGAAAGATCTGCCAGATCCTATCGAATCTGTATTCGGAATATGAGTTTTTGCTGGACAGCCCTGTGCTCAGGGAGCGGGGGAGACGATTTTTTGAGCTGGTGTCTGAGGAGATGGATGACGCGACAGCTACCATGGCGATTCATCAGCTCTCTTTGTACCTGTCAAAGTATTATGGCAAAAAGGTGATTATTCTGTTAGATGAGTACGATACACCTATGCAGGAAGCGTATGTCAATGGATACTGGCATGATTTGGTCTCTTTTACCAGAAACCTATTTTTACTCCACTTTTAAGACCAACCCATATCTGGAGCGGGCCGTCATGACTGGGACAGCGTGCCCCGCTTTATCGGGCATCACAAGAGTGAGTACACCGGAGGCATCCCTTGGGAAAGAATCCATCTTCTCAGACTTGAACAACCTTGAGGTAGTGACTACAACCTCTAAAAAATATGAGGATTGTTTTGGTTTTACGGAAGAGGAGGTGTTCGTCGCGCTGGATGAGTATGGTCTGTCTGACCAGAAGGGGGAGGTGAAAAACTGGTATGACGGGTTCACCTTTGGGAATCAGACGGATATCTACAATCCCTGGTCCATTCTCAATTATTTGGACAAAAAACAGTTTGCTCCTTACTGGGCCAACTCCAGCTCCAACAGTCTGGTGGATAAACTGGTCCGTAAAGGGAGCAAAGACCTGAAAACTACTTTTCAATCTCTGCTGACCGGAGAGACTATCACAGCGGAATTAGATGAACAGATTGTCTATGATCAATTATACAATGACGAGCAGGCAGTATGGAGCCTTCTGTTAGCCAGCGGGTACCTGAAAGTGAAAAATTTGAAGACATACACCACAGATTTTGGGGATTGGAAACAAGAATACCAATTAGCTTTGACCAATTTTGAGGTAAGGCTTATGTTCCGCAATATGGTAAGAAAATGGTTTTCCGGCGCTTTATCTGTATACAATGATTTTATCAGGGCACTTCTTCTGGGGGATATCAAGGCTATGAATATCTATATGAACCAGGTAGCTATGGCAACCTTCAGCTATTTTGATACTGGAAAAAAATCCTTCCACAGGAGCCGGAGAGATTTTACCATGGATTCGTGCTGGGGCTGATGGTGGATCTGGCTGATTGGTATATTTTGACTTCAAACAGAGAAAGTGGATTTGGAAGATATGATGTGATGCTGGAGCCAAGGGATCCGGAAGGTGATGGGATCATCATGGAGGCCTAGCTGACTGAACTAGCCGGGAAAGGAAATCATCGCTTGTTTGGCCGGTTTGGCAGCCAAAGCAAGCGCCTATTCGTGGGCATTGGTATCTAATTGAGATTGATCTGCTGATACCTGGCACAGGGTTTTTTGAAATCAAGCATTCCAACAAGATTGTGCCTGAGCAGTGCAAATGGCTGTTGAGCAGTAAGGCATCGGGCGTTCCCTATGTGATCTATACGGAGAGTCTAAAGTTGAGCCCATGTAGCTCAGGCAGTTATACAGAGATTTGGCTGACAGGGCGAGGGACGGGGTTAACACAGAGTGCAGGGAGGGTGAAAATTGAATACAGTGTTTGGGTCTGTACCCATTGGTTGACTTACTAAAGTATCTTTAATAATTTTATTGACTTGTGTACAATAGGAGCATATAATATAAAGTACAATAAACAGTACGGTTTTAAGTACGGAAAGAGGTATGCTATGATCGCAACAAAACAGATGGATGTAAGGGCAAATATAAAAAAATATTTTGATATCGCATTTAATGGTGAACCAGTGATTGTATCTCGTAAAGAAAATAAAAATGTTGTTATAATTTCTGAAGCAAAATATAACGAATTAGCAAAAGCTAAGAAGAACGCAGAATATTTGGAAAAATTGAATAGGGCAGATGAACAGATTAAAAATGGACAGGTAGTAACGAAAACCATAGATGAGCTTTTGGCAATGGAGGACTAATCTATGAAAATCACTTTTGCGGAAGATGGCTGGAGTGAATATCTCTATTGGCAGACACAAGATAAAAAGATAGTGAGGAAGATAAATCAATTGCTGCAAAGCATAGAACGAGATGGAGCATTGCAAGGAATAGGGAAGCCTGAACCATTGAAATATGGAAAGTCGGGGTCATTTAGCAGACGGATAGATGAAGCGAATCGTTTAGTTTATGAAGTTTCAGATAATCAGATAATTGTTAAATCTTGCAAAGGACATTATGATGGTTAATAAAAATAGAGATTTTTTACTGCGGTTGATGGTGTGCGGGTATATGGTTCCGGTATTGAATAACGAGGAGATTAAATATCCGTCTATGCTGATGAGATTGTCAGAAAAAGAACATCAGCATCAATGAAAGGAGTTTTCCCCCATGCAACTTCTTAAATCCATAAACCCGCCCAATACCCAGGTACCAGAGTATTCATTACAGATTAAAGATAAAATCCTAACCAAACCTCTCCCCTGGGTGTTAGATCATTTACGAGAAATAGTCAATCCGGAATTTCTGGTAGGAGCCTACAGTTCCCCAGAAGCCTACGAGAAGCTGACCGCCAGTTTCCCAGGTGATTCCCTCACTATAACTATCGATTTAGGGCTGGATCTGTTACGCGAGATAACCCGATATAGCTCTTGGAGAAAGCGCTATTTGGTAGATTCCCTGCACAAAAACATAACTGGCTATCCGGATAGCTTTACAGTGTTGTTTGGAACCCGCCGCACAGGGAAGACGGTGGCAATGCGGCATGAAGTTCAGAATCTTATATACTCAGGCGTACCTTTGAACGAGATTGCTTTTATAACTTTAAGAGAGCAGGGCATTTCCCATTTAGAAGTTCATAAAGCTATGCGGTTGCTGAGTAAAATGGGTATTCAGTATCTTTTTATTGATGAGATCACATTTTGTGAATCAAATATGAACTTTCTCATCCAGGCGGCAGAGGGAAGATTTTCCCCGCATATTGTTGTGGCAGGTACGCATTCTGCGGTTTTTATTTCTGCGTTTGACAGCGTGTTATATGGAAGATGTCAAAAAGTGATGACCTCCTATATCTCATTTAAAGAATTTGATTATTTATATGGAGATCAGACAGTTGATGATTACATTGCCTGCGGAGGTTTGCTGCGGAGTTCTGCGGATTATGAGAGACTGCATAAGTTTGACCTGGAGCTGTATAAACAGGAAGGAGTCGAGTATATCGGCACTTCTATTGTTGACAATCTGTTTAACTGCTTTAAACATGGGGATTTAAGTTCCGTGTGCCCAAAGCTTCAGGATTTATATTGGAATGACAGAAATCAACTGCGGGTTATGATCTTCAAATGGATGCAGAGATATGCTCAGGAGTTAACCATAGGGATTTTGAAAAGTGATCTGACTTCTGATGATATAGGAAACTTAGCGGAGCTGTTGTCTCAGCATACGGAATTTGATGATATTGATGTATTTAAGGAGAGGCTGTTCGATAACTTGAGATTGGATTTACAGATCTATGATTACGACTTTTTTGAGCCTTCTCTGGCAAAGGAACTGAAAGCTATATTGGAGAGAATGGGCTGCTTTATGACGTGTCCGGAGATCAAGAGTGAATTTTTGTTCCCCATTATAATGCGCTGGGGATATACTTGTGAGACGATACTCACCCTCATGCTCAACTATGTGGATTTAGTGAGTGGAACCGATATTTCCTATGGCGCGGATAAATTGAGGGAGATTTTAATAAACAGTGCGTCCGGCGGTTTAATAGAGGCAATGATCTATATGGATCTGCACAAGATGAGAATTCCATATTATAAGTTTAAGTCAGAAGCATATGAGATTGATCTGGTGATACCTGGCACAGGGTCTTTTGAGATCAAGCATTCCAACAAGGTTGTGCCTGAGCAGTGCAAATGGCTGTTGAGCAGCAAGGCGCCTGGCGTTCCCCATGTGATCTATACCGGAGAGTCTAAAATTGAACCCATGTGGCCCAGGCAGCTATACAGAGATCTGGCTGACAAGGCGAGGGATGGGGAGGCAAGGGAGAGATTTAAGAAAGAGTATGACTTGGCTGTGGAAGGGGAGGTCATGGTACAGTTTATCAATGTAAATGATTTTTTGAGAAACCTTGATAAATACTGCGGGAAGCTGTAATATAAATTGACATCCCCGCAGTAAATTGCTATACTAATGTTACCTTACACATTCGGTATAAGGGAATGTCATTGCTGTCAACACCTCCAGTGAAATTTCGATGACCAGATCGGTTTCAAATTTACTTTGACAGAACTGGATCACCAGAATGATTACTGCCACGCTTGCGTTGACAGATATGATGTGCTTGATTGTATCACGATTGAGTATTGCATTTGTTGGATAGCTGGTTATTTAACACAGAGCGCCTGAAGGGTGAAAATTAAATACCACGTTTGGGTCTGTACCCGCTGGTTTAGGAATGCTATCCTCCGTACCAGCGGGTATCTGCATTTGGGAGGAAAGCAAATCATGTCAGACATAGAAACCTGGCGGAATTCGGAGAAGGCCATCAAAAAAAGCCGGCGTTATTATGCTCATTTTGATTACCGCACGGACATCACAAAATGTTGGGATTACATTTCGGATCCTGAAAATATCCGCAGACATGGATTCTATCCATTTATCCATTACACCAAAAATATGAGCAAGTATTCGGCGAAGACGGGCGGGATGAAGGAAAAACACAGGGACATCTGTTATGCGTCCCATATGGATCGCTGCATTTTTCAGCTTTATAATTTCTTGCTTAATGAGCGTTACAATGAGGAATGTGACTGGCTGGGAATTCATGATGTGGCGGTTGCCTATCGGACTAATTTAAACAAACAGAGCAATATTGATTTTGCCAGGAGAGCGATGGGTTTTATCCGTGAAAGCGGCGACTGCTATATTATGATCGGTGATTTTACAAAGTTTTTTGAGCGTCTTGACCACAGGTATCTGAAAAGGCAGTGGTGCCGCCTGCTCCATATAGACAGGCTGCCGGCGGACCACTATGCGGTGTTTAAGAATATTACAAGATATAGTTATGTTGAGCTGACAGATCTTTTAGAAATCTATGACCTGGAGAACAACGGGAAGGGAAGGCGGGAGTTAAATGCCAGGGAACGGGTCTTGTCTCCAAAGGAATTAAAGGAAAAGGGATTTTATATTCGGAAAAATAGAGATTGCGGGATTCCCCAGGGCTCGCCTGTGAGCGGAGTGCTGGCCAATGTGTACATGCTGGAGATAGACAAATCGATCCACGATTTTGTGTCAGTGTACAGGGGAATGTATATGCGCTACAGTGATGATTTCATTATTGTGCTGCCCCGGATTGACCGGGAAGCGGCTGTAGAGGCGCTGACACGGGTAAGCGAAATGTTTAACGGACCGGGCTGTCCGGGCCTTGAACTGGAGCCGGTTAAGACCCAGTATTACCATTTTTGCGGAAAGCGGATCGAAAACTGCGGCAAAGAGATTCATGAGGGGGCGGACTGTTCAAACCGTTATCTGAATTTTCTTGGGTTTACATTTGACGGAGACAAGGTGAGACTGCGGGACAAAACAATTTCTAAATATTATCAGAGAATGAGGAGGAAGGCAAAGACCATCGCCAGGAGCGGGGGATACACGGAAAGCGGAAAACATATCAGCATGAAAAATTTGTACATGAGGTATTCTGTAAAGGGGGCCGGGGAGAGGCCGGGAAATTTTCTCACTTACGTGAAGCGCGCCCAGGGGCCGTCACAGTTCAGGGGGGAGGCATCGATCAAGGTGATTCTTGAGAGAAATATGGCAAAGATACGGGGATTTCTTAAAAAAACGAGAAAGTGAAAATGGCAATGCCGCCTCCCTCCGCGGCTTTTGCTGGGGAGATGCCGGGAAATCTGTTCCGTCCGCGCGATTGCAAAGACAGAACAGATTTCCCATTCCCTCTGCTTTACATTTCTATAATTCCAACTTCAAATCCCCATCCTTAATCCACCCCATTTTCCTCAAGGCTTCCCCAAATACCCAGGTGAGAACCGCGGGAAGGACAAAGCACACCAGGATGATTCCCATCCACATATTGGCGCCCCCACCCATGGCGGTGTACACTCCTATGGGCCCTACCAGACCGCAGGTGCCCATGCCGGCGCCGGTGGGGATATTTTCCATGTGAAAGATCATGGTGGCTACAGGTCCTGTGACCATGGAGGCCAGGGTGGGGGGAATCCAGGTGCGGGGGTTTTTCACGATATTGCCCATCTGGAGCATGGAGGTGCCAAGGCCCTGTGCCAGAAGGCCGCCCACGCCGTTTTCACGGAAGCTTAAGACGGCGAAGCCGATCATCTGGGCGCAGCACCCGGCTGTGGCGGCTCCGCCTGCCAGGCCGTCTAAGCTGAGCATGATGCAGATGGCGGCGCTGCTGATGGGGAGGGTCAGGGCGATGCCGATGAGGGCGGACACCAGGATGCCCATGAAAAACGGCTGCATCTGGGTGGTGGTTTTTACCAGGTTGCCGAACCCTGTCATGAAGGCGGACACGCCGGGGCCGACGAACTGGGCCATGAACACGCCGGAGATGATGGTGACGCCCGGGGTGACCAGGATGTCCACCCGGGTTTCTTTTGAGACCATTTTCCCAAGCTCCACGGCCACGATGGCGGCCACGAAGGCTCCTACGGGCCCTCCTAAGTCATTGCCCGCGATGCCCACGGTGGCGGCGGACAGCAGCACCAGCTGGGGGGCTTTCAGGGCATAGGCGATGGACACGCCCAGGGCTGCCCCTGTGGCGTTTTTGGCGTACTGGGATATGGTGTTGAACACCTGGATGTCGGATTTTTCGCCTAAGGTGGCGAAGATGGTGCCGATGAGAAGGGAGGCAAAGAGGCCGAAGGCCATGGCTCCCATGGCGTCGATGAAATAGGTTTTGAGGGTGAGATTGATATTTTTTTTCTTTAAAAATGCTTTGATACCTGTCTGATTCATGTGCAGCTCTCCTTTTGTTCAATAAAAGTGTCCTGTCCCGGCTTTCAGGCGGGCAGGCATAGCGGGGATCATACACACATTTGACTTCCCAGGGTCAAAGCAGTTTTATGTCTCATTTTATCATAGATCCAAGAAAAAGCAATCCCTTTGATAGAAAATTAACGATATCTGTTTTTTAAGGCGATAGCTCTGCCCGCAGACAAAGAAAAATCCCGTTCAGCCGTTGCGGCTGGGCGGGAGATTTTTAAACGTTTATGCAACTTCTGGTTCTTTCTCTTCGGTTTTTATATAATAGTTAACCAAGTAAATCATGTTTAATGGCTCTTTTCTGCGCAAGTTCATATACTTCTTCGTCAGCGCGAACACCAATGACAATAATCATCATAGATGATTCTGTGCGGCGAAGCTGGTAAACGACTCGTAAGCCGGCAGAGCGCAGCTTGATTTTTAGCAAACCGGCAAGGCTGGTACTGCTGTGACTGCCGAGGGGCTTACCATATCCTTGTTCATCAACAGGTAGTGGATTCTGTTGAACCTGTTTCCAACTCATTCGATTTCAACCTCGTCAAAACCTACAAGATCGTCTTCTGTAACACCAAGACGGCGGTTCATTTCTTCCTCAGAAATCAAAGTGGAAGGATCAAAATGTGCCATGCGTTCCGAAGCAATCGCCAGCAGACGGGCATCATTCAATTCATCTATTAAACGGACGTATTCGTCGGGGGAGAGGAGAACACATTCTGCTGTATTATTTTTCATGACAACTTTTGCGCCGCACCGTTTGACATCCTCAAAAATCTTTCCAGCAAGACCACGGTTGAATTGTGTGATAGGAACAGTATTGGTGATAGCACTCATAACGGAAGCCATAATCGTCAACTTCTTCCGGTGAGGAAGGAGCGGCAGATGAGGTCCTTTTTCTGTGTATGGTCTTTCCGATCCGCTCCATGGGAATTTGCCAGAAATTTCGATAATTCTGTGACAAATGGGCAAACCTGTGATATAGTAACCATAAATTTGAGTGAAAAGCGAGGTGGCATATGGAAACGATTAATCCTGATATGGAAGGTAAGGTTAAAAATGCGGTCAGAAAGGCCAGGCGGGCGTCTCTGGCAGTGTTGGCCGTCCTGGCGGCGGCAGTGCTGGGCGGCGGTTCTTTTTACAACATTGAGGAACAGGAACAGGCGGTGCTGACCACCTTCGGGGCAGCCTCGGCGGTGACGGAGCCGGGCCTCCATTTTAAGCTCCCTCTGATCCAGAGGGTTCAGAAGGTGAACACCACCATCCAGGGCTTTGCCCTGGGGTACGACCAGGCGGACAATGAGAGCAGGGAGGAGGACTCCCTGATGATCACCAATGATTACAATTTTGTCAATGTGGATTTTTTTATTGAGTACAAGGTGGCGGACCCGGTGAAGGCGGTGTACGCCTCCCAGGACCCTGTGCTGATCTTAAAAAATATCAGCAAGAGCTGTGTGCGCACGGTCATAGGCAGCTATGACGTGGACTCGGTGCTGACCACGGGGAAAAATGAGATCCAGGCCAGCATCCGCAACATGATCGTGGCCAAGCTGGAGGAGCACGATGTGGGCCTCCAGGTGGTCAATGTGACTATCCAGGACTCGGAGCCGCCTACAAAGGAGGTTATGGAGGCGTTCAAGGCAGTGGAGACGGCAAAGCAGGGCAAGGAGACTGCAATCAACAATGCCAACAAGTACCGCAACGAGAAGCTGCCCGGCGCTGAGGCGGAGATCGACAGGATCATGCAGGAGGCCGAGGCCCAGAAGACCCAGAGGGTCAATGAGGCCAACGCGGAGGTGGCCAGGTTCAATGCCATGTATGAGGAGTATGTGAAGAATCCCCAGGTGACCCGCCAGAGGATGTTCTACGAGGCCATGGAGGATGTGCTCCCGGGCCTTAAGGTGGTCATCGACGGCACGGATCAGACAAACACCATCCTGCCCCTGGACAGTTTTACAGGGGGAAGGGAGGAGGTCCCGGTTTCAGGGACAGAGGCAGCGGCAGGAATAACGGCAGGCACATCGGCAGGGAGCGGAGGCCGGGCAGGCGTTTCTGCGGAGACAGAGAACAGCGGGGAAGGCGGAGAGGAGGCAGGATATGAAGAAGATGGTCAGTAAATTTCTTATAGTATTGGCAGTGCTGGCGGCTGTGGCAGGTCTTGGGGGTTCCCTGACCGTGACCAGAGAGAATGAATACAAGCTGATCCGGGAGTTTGGCCGCGTCAGCCGTGTCATTGACCAGGCGGGGCTCAGCTTTAAGATCCCTTTTATCCAGACAGCGGACAGCCTTCCAAAGGAGATCCTTCTGTATGATCTGGCTGCGTCGGATGTGATCACTATGGACAAAAAGACCATGATGAGCGACAGCTATGTGCTGTGGCAGATCACGGATCCTCTTAAATTTGCCCAGACCCTGAACTCCTCCATTACCAACGCGGAGCGGAGGATCGACACCACGGTGTACAATTCCATTAAAAATGTGATCAGCAGCATGAGCCAGAACGACGTGATCAGCGGCAGGGACGGGGAGCTGTCCCAGGCCATCATGGCCAACATCGGGGAAACCATGGAGCAGTACGGCATTGAACTTCTGGCGGTTGAGACCAAGCAGCTGGACCTGCCCGCGGACAACAAGGCGGCGGTGTACGAGCGGATGATCTCCGAGAGGGACAAAATCGCGGCCACCTACCAGGCAGAAGGCCAGGCAGAGGCCAAGGTTATCCAGAACACCACGGACCGGGAGATCGCCATCAGTATCTCCAACGCCCAGGCGGAGGCGGCAGCGGTCACGGCAGAGGGCGAGGCGGAATATATGAGGATCCTGGCAGCTGCCTACAACACTCCGGAGAGAGCGGAATTTTACGGATTCATCAGGGCCCTTGACGCGGCCAGGGCATCCCTGACGGGAAAAAACAACACCTTAATCCTGCCTGGGGATTCGCCCATTGCCAGGATTTTTATGGGAGAGTAGAACAGGAGCAAAGACAGATGAAGATCAGAGAGATACTGGGGCAGGGAAGGCCTACCCTTTCTTTTGAGGTATTTCCCCCAAAGACGGAGGATAAGTACGAGACCGTGGAGGCGGCGGCGCGGGAGATCGCCAAGCTGTCTCCCTCTTTTATGAGCGTCACTTACGGGGCAGGGGGAGGCACCAGCCGCTACACGGTGGATGTGGCCGCCACGCTGAACAATGAGTACCATGTGCCCACCCTGGCCCATGTGACCTGTGTGTCCTCCACCAGGGAAAAGGTTCACCATGTGCTGGAGGAGTTAAAGGCCCGGGGCATAGAAAATGTGCTGGCCCTGCGGGGAGACATCCCAAAGGAGGGGAGGCTGGCCCACGATTACCGATACGCCTCGGAGCTGATCCGGGAGATCCGGCAGAGCGGGGATTTCTGTATCGGCGGGGCCTGTTATCCCGAGGGCCATGTGGAGTCGGCCAACAAGACGGAGGATATCCTTCATCTGAAGGAGAAGGTGGAGGCCGGATGCGAGTTTGTCACCACCCAGATGTTTTTTGACAACAATATTCTGTACAACTACCTGTACCGGATCCGGGAGAAAGGGATCACCATCCCGGTGGTGGCGGGGATTATGCCGGTGACCAGGGTGTCCCAGGTGAAGCGGATCTGTGAGATGTCAGGCACGTACCTGCCATCCCGCTTTAAGGCAGTGGTGGACCGTTTCGGGGACAATCCGGCAGCCATGAAGCAGGCGGGCATCGCCTACGCCACGGACCAGATCATTGACCTGATCGCCAACGGGGTCAATGCCATCCATGTGTACTCTATGAACCGGCCCGACGTGGCTGCCAAGATCCAGGAGAATCTCTCTGATATCCTGGGGTGGGGTTCATGAATGTGGAGGAGACCCTCCGGTACTTAGGGTACGGCAGGGGCCAGGGGGACCTCCAGACCTTAAAGCTGGTGGAGGAGTGCTGGCAGGAGCTGGAACAGGCCGCGGCGAGGCGGAGCTGTTTCCGGGAATATCCCCTGGCATTTTCAGACAGCGGGCAGTTGGATCTGGGCTGTTTTCAGACAAAAAGCCTGGCCCTGTCCAAAAATCTTAAGGGCTGCCAGGCAGTTGTGCTTTTTGCAGCCACCTTGGGAGTTCAGACGGACATCCTGATCCGGCGGTACAGCCGCCTTGAGATGAGCCGGGCCGTGGTGCTCCAGGCAGCGGCGGCGGCCATGCTGGAGGATTACTGCGATCAGGTCAATGAGGAGATCCGGCAGGAATATGAAAAAAAAGGGCTTTCTCTGCGCCCCCGCTTCAGCCCCGGGTACGGGGATTTTCCCTTAGAGTGCCAGCCGGCGCTTCTGGGGGCTTTGGAGGCAGGCAAGCGCGTGGGGATCACCTTGACGGACAGCCTTTTGATGGCCCCGTCCAAATCCGTGACAGCGGTGATCGGCGTCAGCCCCGCGGAGGGAAGCGCCGCAGAGGGCTTGTGCATTGGAAAAGGATGTGGGTCCTGTGGCAAAAGAGACTGCGCTTACAGGAGAGAAAAAAGCTGAATTTAATTTAAGAAGGGAGCGAGAGGGGCATGAGGGGAACCATCATGGAGGAGATCAGGAGAAGGAAAGTGTTTTTTGACGGGGGGATGGGGAGCCTTCTCCAGGCCAGAGGCTTAAAGGCAGGGGAACTGCCAGAGACCTGGAACCTGCTGCACCCGGAGATCTTAAGGCAGATCCACGGGGACTATTTAGGGGCAGGGTGCGATATCCTCACCACCAACACCTTTGGAGCCAACCGGATCAAATATCCGGCTGGTGGGGCATTTTCCCTAAAGGAGATCACGGAGGCCGGGGTGGCCAATGCCAGGGAGGCTGTGAAGGAGGCCGGGCGGGGCTATGTGGCCCTGGACCTGGGGCCCACGGGGAAGCTTTTAAAGCCTCTGGGAGACTTGGATTTTGACCATGCCTGCGCTGTCTATAAGGAGGTTGTGGAGACCGGAAGCCGGGCAGGGGCGGATCTGGTGCTGGTGGAGACCATGAGCGACGGCTACGAGGCCAAGGCTGCCATCCTGGCGGCAAAGGAAAACTGCGGCCTTCCCGTGTTTGCCACCATGATCTTTGACCAGAAGGGGAAGCTTCTCACGGGAGGCAGCGTGGAGTCCACGGTGGCCCTTCTGGAGGGGCTTGGGGTGGATGCACTGGGGATCAACTGCGGCCTGGGGCCGGTGCAGATGAAGGAGATCTTAAAAGAATTGTTAAAATACGCCTCTGTCCCGGTGATCGTCAACCCCAACGCCGGACTTCCCAGAAGCCAGGACGGAAGGACGGTGTATGATATTGATGAAAATGAGTTCGCGGCAGTGATGGAGGAGATCGCGGACATGGGGGCCAATGTGCTGGGCGGATGCTGCGGCACCACGCCGGGTCACATAAAGAAGCTGGTGGAGCGGTGCAGGGACAAGGAGCAGCGCCTTCCTGCAAGGAAAGGGCGGACCGTTGTGTCCTCCTACACCCACGCCGTGGTCATTGACCGGGACCCGGTGATCATCGGGGAGCGGATCAATCCCACGGGAAAATCCCGATTTAAACAGGCTTTGAGGGACCACAATCTGGAGTATATCCTCCAGGAGGGGGTGACCCAGGAGGATCACGGCGCCCATGTGTTGGATGTGAATGTGGGGCTGCCGGGGATCGACGAGGCCGGGATGATGGAGGAGGTGGTGAAGGAGCTGCAGAGCGTCATTGACCTGCCTCTGCAGATCGACACCTCGGACATAGGGGCCATGGAGCGGGCCATGAGGATCTACAACGGAAAGCCCCTGATCAATTCCGTCAACGGAAAAGAGGAGTCCATGAAGGCAATATTTCCTTTGGTGAAGCACTACGGCGGCGTGGTGGTGGCCCTGGCCCTGGACGAGGGGGGAATCCCTGACACTGCCCAGGGAAGGCTGGAGATTGCGAAGAAGATCTACGCCACAGCCGCGGAGTACGGCATCGGGAAGGAGGATATCCTGATCGATGGGCTGTGCCTCACGGTGAGCTCTGACAGCAAAGGGGCGCTGACCACATTGGAGACCCTGAGAAGGGTGAGGGATGAGCTTGGGGGGAAAACCATCCTGGGCGTGTCCAACATTTCCTTCGGACTTCCCCAGAGGGAGATCATCAATGGGGCGTTTTTCACCATGGCCATGGCCAGCGGGCTGAACGCTGCCATTATAAACCCCAATTCCCAGGCAATGATGCAGTCCTACTACAGCTTTCGGGCGCTTTCGGATCTGGACAGCCAGTGCGGAGACTATATCGGGATGTACGGGGGCGGGCCTTCCGGGGCAGGAGAGGCCCCGGGGGGGCTGAAAGCTGGCAGGAGAGGCCCCAGGGAGGTTTTAGGCCCTGCCCCGGGCTCCATGGGCCTTGGCGACTGTATCCGCCGGGGCTTAAAGGAGAAGGCCCACGAGGCGGTGAAGGCCCTTCTCAAGGAGCGGGAGGCTTTGGACATTATCAATGAGGAGATGATCCCGGCCCTGGACAATGTGGGGAAGGGGTTTGAGAAGGGGACGGTCTTTCTCCCTCAGCTTCTCATGAGCGCCGAGGCGGCAAAGGCGGCCTTTGAGGTGATCAAGGATGAGATGGCTAGAAACGGTCAGAGCCAGGAGAAGAAAGGAACCATCATTCTGGCTACCGTGAAAGGGGATATCCACGATATCGGAAAGAATATTGTGAAGGTTCTTTTGGAAAATTACAGCTACCAGGTGGTGGATCTGGGAAAGGATGTGCCGCCGGAGAAGATCGCCCAGGAGGCGGCGGACCGGAAGGTTCCCCTTGTGGGGCTCAGCGCCCTGATGACCACCACGGTGCCTGGCATGGAGGAGACTATCCGCCTGCTGAGAGAGAGCGCGCCCTGGGCAAAGGTTATGGTGGGGGGCGCCGTGCTCACCGAAGAGTATGCCCGGACCATCGGCGCGGACTGCTACTGCAGGGACGCCATGGCGTCGGTGAATTACGCGGAGTCGGTGATCCTGGGAAAGGAGCTGGAGCATGGAGAGAAAGGGGCAGGGACAAGATGAGTTGGGAATTCGCGTTCCTCCACTTTCTGCAGGAGCTCCACACGCCCTGGCTGGACCAGATTATGACAGCTGTCACCAGCCTGGCTAACCACGGGGAAGTGTGGGTGCTCCTGGCCCTGGTCTTCTGCTGCGTTCCAAAGACCAGGAGGATGGGCTTTGCCATGGCCCTGTCCATAGCAGTGGGCTATGTGGCCGGGAACCTGGTTTTAAAGAACCTGATCGCCAGGAGCCGCCCCTGCTGGGTCCGGCCCGAAGTCCCTGTGCTGGTGCCTGTCCCCCGGGACTATTCCTTTCCCTCAGGCCACACCCTGGTCTCCTTTGAGGGGGCGGTGTGCATCTGGCGTTTTGAGAGAAAGTGGGGGTGGGCGGCTCTGGGGCTTGCCCTGCTGATCGCGTTTTCGCGGATGTACCTGTTCGTCCATTTTCCCACAGATATCCTGGGAGGGATGGTCCTTGGGACGGTCAATGGATACGTGGCAGCAGGGTATCTGAGAGAGCGAGGGATTAGGCAAAACGGAAAGGAGAAAAAGTCATGAAAAGAGTGTCAGTCATACTGTTTGCAATGTGCCTTCTCACAGCGTGTTCAGAGGGCAGAACCGCAGGGGAACCTTCATCAGAGGGGACCACGTACGCCGCGGAGGCGGATGCCGGGACACGGGGCGCGGAAACATCAGCCGCGGAGACGCCGGCTACGGAAACATCAGCCGTGGAGACACGGGGTGCGGAATCATCGGCCGCGGAAACATCGGCCGCGGAGGCGCAGGTGGGAAACATCTATCTCTACGGGGAGCAGCACGGCGTGAAAGCCATCTATGACAGGGAGCTGGAGCTGTGGAAGGATCATTATGAGAAGGAGCATATGCGGCACCTCTTCGTGGAGCTGCCCTACTACACGGCGCAGTACTTAAACCTTTGGATGGAGTCAGGGGATGACCAGATTCTGGATGAGATCTACGATGACTGGGAGCACACAGCCTCCCATGTGGAGGATTACAAAACTTTCTTCAAGCAGATCAAGGAAGCGTGCCCTGAGACGGTTTTTCACGGAACCGATGTCGGTCACCAGTATGCCACCACAGGCCAGAGGTATGTGGACCGGCTCTTGGAGATGGGGCAGAAGGATTCAAATGACTGCCTCCTTGCCCAGGAAAACATAGAGCAGGGAAAAACGTTCTACGAGGCAAATGATTCTGTCTATAGGGAGCAGAAGATGGTGGAGAATTTCTGCCGGGAGGCAGAGGCGCTTAAAGGGGAGGCTGTCATGGGGATCTACGGCGGAGCCCACCTGGGAGGAAATGTGTCAGGCACGGACACGCCCTCCATGGCGGTCCAGCTGAGAGAGCGGTACGGAGAGAAGGTGTCGGGGGAGGACCTAACCATGGTGGGAAAGGAAAACCTAAGCCCTCTTAAGACAGAGATTGTGGAGGTTGAGGGGAAGGAATACACGGCCTCCTACTTTGGCAAGGAGGATCTCGCGGGCCAGATCCAGGGCCTCGCCTCCAGGCAGTTCTGGCGCCTGGAAGATGCCTACGATGATTTCGCGGAGGCAGAGAAAAGCGGCGACGTGCTTCCCTATAACAACTACCCCATGGCTGTGGAAAAAGGGCAGGTGTTCATGATCGAGTACCAGAAGACAGACGGCTCCCTTATGACCTTGTTCTACCGGTCTGACGGAAATGAATGGAACGGGATGCTGACCACGGAGGGGATCCTGGTGGACAAAAAGCAAAAAATCCATTGACAGCGGACAGCCTCTGTGTTAGAATGCAGAAAACAGACAAGAGAGGGGTGAAAGGATGAGGTAATATTTCTGCGAGCGCAACTGCATAAGGACAGCGGGTTTCGGCCTGCTTGTTTCTTGTGCCTGTTTTCTGCAGGAATATTTGCCTCTCCGCCCCTTATTTTTGTGCCGAAAATCCGGTTGGATCGAAGGTATTTTGAGTAAAGATGGCTGCGGGAGAGATGATTCTTGCAGCCATTTTTATGCGCACAGGGCGGAAAGGAAATACGGCCGCTTGCGCGGCGATAGGGGGAATTTTATGTCAATGATCCGTGTGACGGATTTGTCATTTACCTATGAGGGAAGCAGCGACCCGGTGTTTGAGTCCGTGTCTTTTCAGATCGATACGGACTGGAAGTTGGGATTTACCGGGAGAAACGGGAGGGGGAAGACCACCTTTCTGAAGCTTTTGCAGGGGGAGTATGAGTATCAGGGGAAGATTGAGGCCAGTGTGGAATTCGATTACTTTCCGTTTCCCGTGCCTGATGGGAACAGGGATGTGCTGGAAGTAATCCTGGAACGGATGCCGGATGTGGAGTTCTGGCAGCTGAAGAAGGAGCTTAAGCTTTTGGGGGTGAAAGAGGATATTCTGTACCGGCCTTTTGTCACCTTGTCGGGAGGAGAGCAGGCCAAGGCCCTTCTCGCGGCTATGTTTTTGCGGGAAAATCATTTTCTCCTCATCGACGAGCCTACCAACCACCTGGATTTGGCGGGGCGGCGGCTTCTGGGCCAATATCTCAGCCAGAAAAAGGGCTTTATCCTGGTGTCCCACGACCGGGCCTTTCTGGACTCCTGCACGGACCACATGCTGTCCATCAACAGGACGGATATTCAGGTGCAGAAGGGGAATTTCTCCACGTGGTTTGAGAACAAGGAGAGGCAGGACGCCTTTGAGCTGGACCGCCAGAGGCAGCTGAAAAAGGACATCGGTCATCTGAAAGAGGCGGCCAGGCAGACGAGGAACTGGGGAGACCAGGTAGAAGCCTCCAAGATCGGATGCAGAGCCGGAAAATATGAGAAAAACATGGGCGCCCGGAGGGCCTATATCGGGGAGAAGTCCCGGCGGATGCAGCAGAGGAGGAAGAATCTGGAGAGGCGGCAGGAGCGGGCCATAGAGGAGAAGGAAGGGCTTCTTAAAAATGTGGAAACCGCCCAGCCCCTGAAGCTGAATCCCCTCTCCTACCACAAGGAGATCCTGGTGACAGCCAGGGACTTGGAGGCAGGCTACGGGGGGCGGACGGTGTGCGGCCCTGTGAGTTTTCAGGTGAGGCAGGGGGCCAGGGTCATGCTGGACGGAAAAAACGGGTGCGGGAAGTCCACGGTGCTCAAGGCCATTTTGGAGAAAGCAGGCCCATGGGAGAGCAGAGACAGCGGGGGAGAGGATGGGATTTTGAGACCGGAAGTGACCGGCGGGCTCTTAGAGACAGGGAGCGGGCTTAAGATCTCCTACATTTCCCAGGACACCTCCTTCTTAAGAGGAAGTCTGGAGGAATACGCCTGCCGGTGGGAGGTGGAGGAATCTCTCATGAAAGCCCTGCTGCGGAAACTGGATTTTTCCAGAGAACAGTTTGCAAGGCCCCTGGAATGCTGCAGCGAGGGGCAGAAGAAAAAGGTGCTCATCGCTAGAAGCCTGTGTCAGCAGGCCCATCTGTATATCTGGGATGAGCCGCTGAACTATATTGACATTTATTCCCGGATGCAGATCGAGGAGCTGATCAGGACCTGGAGGCCTACCCTGCTGTGCGTGGAGCATGACAGCGCTTTCGGAAAGGCCGTGGGCGCGGAGATGGTCAGCCTGTAAAACGCTCCCGCAGGATCCGGATCTCCCTGGCATACCCATCCAGCTCGTTGGGAGTTTCCAGATAGAAGGGGAGATTTTGCAGGGCCGGGTGGTTGATGACCCGGGTCATGGCTTCCAGGCCCATGCAGCCTTCGCCGATCTTTGCGTGGCGGTCTTTGCGGGCTCCGAGAGGGTTCATGCTGTCATTGAGGTGGACAGCCTTCAGCCGCCCAAGCCCGATGACCTGGTCGAAATGGCCCAGCACTTCATCGAGATGATTCACTATGTCGTAGCCTGCATCCCATACATGGCAGGTGTCCAGGCAGACCCCCATGGAGTCTGAAAGCTCCACCCGGTCAAGGATCTCCCGGAGCTCCTCAAATTCCCGGCCGATCTCGCTGCCCTTCCCGGCCATGGTCTCTAAAAGGACCGTGGTGGACAGTTCCGGCTTTAAGATGCTGTTGAGCATGGCGGCGATGTGGGAGATCCCGGCCTCCGTCCCCTGTCCCACATGGCTCCCGGGATGGAAATTGTAGCAGTTTCCCGGCGTGCGCTCTAAGCGGTCAAGATCATCGGCCATGGTATTCCTGGCAAACTCACGGATATGGGGGTCCTTGGAGGCCCCGTTTAAGGTGTAGGGGGCGTGGGCCAGAATCTTTCCAATGCCCCGCTCCCGGGCATAGTCCAAAAAGGCCTGAATATCCGCCGGGTCCAGATCCTTGGCCTTGGCGCCTCTGGGATTGCGGGTAAAAAACTGAAATGTGTTGGCATTGATTTCTGCCGCCGTCTTCCCCATGGCCAGATAGCCTTTGGAGGAAGAAAGATGGCATCCTATGGTCATCATATCCATTCTCCTTTCGATTTACCGCCTGATCACAAAATCCATAGCAGCGGCCCACACCCCCTTGTTCTGCTTCCACACAGCCTCAAACTCGCTAAGAGGCATAGGGCACGCCACGCTCCCCACCTCCATGGTGATGCTGGGGGCGGACTGCCCGTTGACCTGCATCCAGTCCTTGTAGCCGCCCTTACCCATGCTGTTGTTGACGCCGTAGCCGGTGATCCGGGAAATGTGCTGGGCCAGGGCCAGGGAGCCTTCCGAAGCCTGGTTGCCCTCTGTATCCCAGTAGATAATATTGCCCATGGAGTGGTAGCTTATGGTGGCGGCCCAGCTCCTCTGGGAGGAGAGGGAGGCCAGAGCCTGGCTCTCCGGCTCCGAAAGGGGAGAGGTCCCCTTGTAGTTGGCGTAGGAGCCTGCCACTGTGGGGAGAAGCATCTCCTCCCAGTGGGCCGGGAAATTGTGGTTTAGATCCACCCCCATGCCGTTGCTCTTCCAGTAGGGAAGATACTCCTCCAAGGCGGCAGTGGTCTTGCCTGCCTCCACGTCCCGGGCGTAGCTGGCCAGAATCTCCTGCCTGACGAAATCCGACCGCACCGCGGCCATGCCGAACTGGGAGATGGACACGCCGTCAGGGTTGGCCATGGGAACAAAATGGAGGGCTGTCTGCTGAAACATGTCTGACAGGGCCATGCCGTTGTAAAGGCCTGTGTCATAGTTGGCAAGGGCCAGCTCAATCTGGCTCATCATGAGAAGAGGGGTCATATATTCCCTGCCGTGGATCGCCCCCTGGAGAAGCACATGCTTCGGGGCGTCCGGATTGCCGATGACGATCTCGTAGATGGCTCTCCCGTCGTGGGACCAGCCTATGACATTCACCTGGAGCCTGCTGCCGTAGCGGCTCTGGAGAGACTGGATGTCCGTGACCATCTGCTCGTGGGTATACCGGTCCGCGGGCCGGACGATGGGGTTGGCCACAGGGGTGTCCAGAAAGTTGTTGGACACTTCTTCCCCGTCGCCTACGATTCCGGGCTCCTCCACCTCCTCGTCATGGATGCCGGGCCCGATCTCCTTCGGGGGCGTGTAGGGCACGTAGCCGGGGCCGGCCGGGGATTCCAGCCCTACCCCGGGCCCCACCTCCGGCGAGTCCGCCCACGCGGCGGCAGGGGCCTGGAAAAGGGGCGAGGCCGCTGTCCCTATAAAAGCTGCGGTCAATGAGATATACAGCAAATGTTTCATAACATCCCTCCACGATCTGTATTTTCTGAACGTTCTTACTCTACTTGAAATCTGCCCCAGGGTCAACCAAATATTTCTTACATTTTTATGCACATGGGGGCTCCACTCGATTAATCTTGAGAAATAGAGTCGATTATGGTAGGATAGAGGCATCCGCATGTCGCCGGACTTTTGGGAAAGCGGCGGCTCTATCTATTGACAAGGAGATTAGAATTATGTATAAATGCTGTATTTTCGATCTTGACGGGACACTGATCAACACGGTCTTTGCCCTGAACCGGACCATCAACAAGATGCTGGAGCACTTTGGATACGCTCCTATTGACCAGGAACACACCAAGATCTTTGTGGGGGAGGGCTACAAAAAATTTGTGGAGAGAGCCCTG
This sequence comes from uncultured Hungatella sp., assembly GCA_947066955.1. Lineage (GTDB taxonomy): Bacteria > Bacillota > Clostridia > Lachnospirales > Lachnospiraceae > UBA3402. The sequence continues at coordinate 21,996 of CAMTAF010000018.1, read as the reverse complement.
ATCTACAGGGGGGACAGGGAGCTTGCCTGTCTTGAGGAGGCTCTTCCTCTGTACTGCCGGATCTTTGAGGAGAACTGTCTGTACCGGGTGGAGGCCTACGACGGCATGAAGGAGCTTCTGGCCTGGCTGAAAGCACAGGGGATCAAGCTGGCGGTCCTCACCAACAAGGCGGATGCCCAGGCAAAGGCCAATATTGAGAAAGTTTACGGCAGGGACTGCTTTGACCTGATCACCGGGGAGAGGCCGGACATGAAGCGCAAGCCGGACCCCGAGGGCGCTCTGTACACGGCAAAGACCCTGAAAGTGCTGCCTGGGGAATGTCTGTATCTGGGGGACACAAACACGGACATGAGGACAGGCATGGCGGCAGGCATGGATACCGTGGGGGTCACCTGGGGATTTCGGGGCAGGGAGGAGCTGGAAGCCTTTCATCCAAAGTTCCTGGCAGACCGGCCGGAAGATGTTATGAGGTTTCTGCTGCGCTGACCATATGGTAAACAAAGGGTGGCTATTCTCAAACAGGAAAAGATGTGTTATAATGAAAAACAAAAGATGCCAAAGACAGAGGGAGAAGTTATGAAGGGAAAGCTAAGCCTGTTGTTGGTGTGTATTGTGCTGGCCAGCGGATGCAGGCGGTATGAGCGGACAGAAGAGCCGGCCACCATGCCTGCGCCGGTGGTAGTGTCCAGAGACCAGGAAGAGGACGGAAAAGAACAGAATAAGAACAAAGTGGTGGACAAGGAGATCCACATTGTCACAGATCCCATAGACACAAAGCTTCAGAGGAAGCCCGTGAAGGTAAAGGGAATCTATATCTCGGCCTATGTGGCGGGAACGCAGAATCTGATGGATGAGATCATACAGCATATCGATGAGACGGAGATCAACGCAGTGGTCATCGATGTGAAGGATGACAATGGCCGGATCACTTTTTCCATGGACTCTCCCGTGGTCAGCGAGATCGGAGCCGTAAAGAAATTTATTCCTGACATAGAAGGGTTAATGAAGACGCTGAAAGAGCATAATATTTATACCATAGCCAGAGTAGTGGCTTTCCGGGATCCCTATCTGCCGGAGTTTAAGCCGGAGCTGGCCTTAAAACTGCCTGATGGCAGCATCTACAGGGACGGCAAGGGGCTGGCCTGGGTGAACCCTTACAAGCAGGAGGTGTGGGACTACCTTGTGGAGGTGGGAATCGAGGCAAAGAAGGCCGGATTTGACGAGGTACAGTTTGACTATATCCGCTTTTCCACGGAGCGGGGCGTTAACAATGTGGTTTACGACGAGGCCGACACCATGGGCCGGAGCAAGACGGACATTATTACGGAGTTTATTGAATATGCTTATGACAGGCTGGCGGAGGAGGGCGTCTTTGTGGCAGCCGACGTGTTCGGCGCTATTATAGGGGGCGGAGTGGATTCCGACGCCGTGGGGCAGTCCTACGGGGATATGGCGGATCATCTGGACTACATCTGCCCGATGATTTACCCTTCCCACTATGGGGCAGGATATTTCGGCATCGACCATCCGGACACCCAACCTTACGACACCATCCTGGCGGCTCTCAAGGGTTCCAAGGAGGATCTTGGGGATCACGGGACCGCGGAGGGAAGGGAGATCACTGTGCGGCCATGGCTGCAGGATTTTACGGCCTCCTATCTGGACCACTATATCGAGTACGGGGACGAGGAGGTGCGGCAGCAGATCCAGGCAGTGTATGACGCGGGATATGACGAGTGGCTGCTGTGGAGCGCAGCCTGCCGGTATCATTGGGGCGGGCTCAAGTCTGCAAAGGAGGCAGAGCGGCAGGACCAGTCCGCGGCGGATCCGGATCAGGCGGGCCGGGCCGGGAACAAGGCAGCGTAGGCGGAAGGAGACAAGGGGGAACATATGGAGCGGACTCTGAGGCCGGGGGAGATCTACCGGCATTTCAAAGGAAAGCTGTATCAGATCATAGCCGTGGCAGAGCACACGGAGACAGGAGAGAAGCTGGTAGTGTATCAGGCTCTCTACGGAGATTTCAGGGTCTACGCCAGGCCTCTGTCCATGTTTCTGGGGGAGACCGACAGGGAGAAATACCCCGGCGCGGCACAGAAGTACCGGTTTGAAAAAGTGGACAGGGATGCTCTCGGCGGACAGGGATCTGCCGGGGACGCAAAAGAGGCAGTTCCCAAGGCGGAGAAGGCCGGATCCCAGGAAGGAGAAGGGGATAAAGGAGAGGCAGAGACAGTCCGGGGCTGTGCCGAAAACGCCCAGGGAGGGCCGAACCCTCTTGTCCTGGCTTTTGTGGAGACAGAGGATCTGGACGTGAAGCTGGAGATTCTGGGGGCCATGAAGGGAAAGGCGGGGCAGGAGGATCTGGATATTCTCTGCGAGTCCCTGGATCTTCCAAAAGGATCGGGGAATCCGGAGCAGCAGTTCCGGTCCATAGAACAGTATCTGCAGATGAGAAAGAAATTTGAAGGCGGAAGGCTCCGATGATGGAACAGGCATTTGATATTGAAGAGGAACTGAAGAAGCTTCCGGCCCAGCCGGGAGTCTATATTATGCACGACGCAAAGGACGAGATTATCTATGTGGGCAAGGCCATCAGCCTGAAAAACCGGGTGCGCCAGTATTTTCAGAGCAGCCGGAACAAGACGGCCAAGATCGAGCAGATGGTCTCCAGGATTGCCAGGTTTGAATACATTATTACTGATTCGGAGCTGGAAGCCTTGGTTTTGGAATGCAACCTGATCAAGGAACACAGGCCCCGGTACAACACCATGCTCAAGGATGACAAAGCCTACCCTTACATCAAGGTGACGGTGGGGGAGGATTTTCCCAGGGTCATGGTGTCCAGGAACATGAAAAAGGACAGGAATAAATATTTCGGCCCCTACACCAGCGCGGGGGCGGTGAACGATACAGTGGATCTGATCCACAAGCTTTACCAGATACGGACCTGCAGCAAGAACCTTCCCAAGGACATAGGAAAGGACCGGCCATGCCTCAACTACCATATCAAACAGTGCAAAGCCCCCTGCCAGGGGTATGTGACCAAAGAAGAATACAGCCGGTCCGTGGAGGAGGCTCTGGATTTTTTAAACGGCAGGTACAATAAGCTTTTGTCAATGCTGGAACAGAAGATGGCCGAGGCCTCGGAGCGGATGGATTTTGAGAAAGCTATTGAGTACAGGGAGCTTCTCTCCAGCGTGAAAAAGGTGGCCCAGAAGCAGAAGATCACCAGCAGCAGCATGGAGGACAGGGACATTATCGCCATGGCCAAGGATGATGCCGACGCGGTTGTGCAGGTGTTTTTTGTCAGGGAGGGCAAGATCATAGGCAGGGATCATTTCCATGTGTCTGTGGGGGCTGAGGAGAGCGACCAACAGGTGATCACCAGCTTTGTGAAGCAGTTCTATTCGGGGACGCCCTTTGTGCCCAGGGAGCTGTGGCTCCAGACAGAGCCGGAGGACGGGGAGGTGATCGTCCGGTGGCTGACCGCGAAGAGAGGGCAGAAGGTAAAGCTGGTGGTGCCACAGAAGGGCCAGAAGGAGCGCCTGGTGGAGCTGGCGGAGAAAAACGCGGCCCTGGTGCTGTCCCAGGACAAGGAAAAGATCAAGAGAGAAGAGCTGAGAACCATCGGGGCCATGAACCAGATCGGCAATCTCATAGGGCTGGAGCACATCCGCAGGGTGGAGGCCTATGATATCTCCAACACCAGCGGCCTGGAATCCGTGGGCTCCATGGTGGTGTACGAGGACGGCAGGCCCAAGCGCAGCGATTACCGCAAATTTAAGATACGGACCGTCAAGGGTCCCAACGACTATGCCTCCATGAAGGAGGTGCTTACCCGCCGTTTTACCCACGGCATGGAAGAGTCCAGGGAGCTTAAAGAGGAGGGGATGGACCAGAGACTGGGAAGTTTTACCAGATTCCCCGACCTTTTGATGATGGATGGAGGCCGGGGGCAGGTGAATATTGCCCTGGAGGTGTTAAAAGAGCTGGGGCTTTCCATCCCGGTGTGCGGCATGGTAAAGGACGACAGCCACCGCACCAGAGGGCTTTACTACAATAATGTGGAAGTGCCCATCGACAGGCACTCGGAAGGGTTTGCCCTGATCACCAGGATCCAGGATGAGGCCCACCGGTTTGCCATTGAGTACCACAGGAGCCTAAGGGGGAAGGGCCAGGTAAAGTCCATCCTGGATGACATCCCGGGCATCGGCCCTACAAGGCGCAGAGCGCTGATGAAGCAGTTTAAATCTTTGGAGGCAGTGAAAGGGGCCACGGTGGAAGAATTGATGGGAGCGCCGGGTATGAACCGGAGAGCTGCGGAAAGCGTGTACCAATTTTTCAGATAGGAAAAAAGGAGAAGCAGAACATGTATGGAGTGACCATTGCGGAAGTGATAGAGAAGATGAAACTGAAAAACCTGACCCCGGAGATCGATGTGGAGAAGGCGGTGTTAAGCCATCCGGATGTGAACCGTCCTGCTCTGCAGCTGACTGGTTTCTTTGACCATTTTGACAGGGACAGGGTTCAGATCATCGGGTTTGTGGAGCAGGAGTATATCAGGCAGATGGGGGAGGAGCAGAAAAAGCAGGTGTTTGACCGCCTGCTGGCGGAGAAGATTCCCTGTCTGATCTACAGCCGGGGGTTTATACCCGACGAGTATATACTGGAACTGTGCAATCACTACGATGTTCCCTGTCTGGTGTCCGAGCAGAGCACTTCCGATATCATGGCAGAGGTCATCCGGTGGCTGAAGGTGAAGCTGGCTCCCAGCATCAGCATCCACGGGGTTCTGGTGGACGTGTTCGGCGAGGGAGTCCTGATCATGGGGGAGAGCGGCATCGGGAAAAGCGAGGCAGCCCTGGAGCTGATCAAAAGGGGGCATCGCCTGGTGACCGACGATGTGGTTCAGATCCGCAAGGTCAGCGACGAGACTCTCATCGGTTCGGCCCCGGACATCACCAAGCATTTTATCGAGCTGAGAGGCATCGGGATCATTGATGTGAAGAGCCTTTACGGTGTGGAGAGCATCAAGGACACCCAGGCCATTGACATCGTCATCAAGCTGGAAGAGTGGGACAGGGACAAGGAGTATGACCGCCTGGGCCTGGAGGACCAGTATACGGAATTCTTAGGCAACCAGGTGGTGTGCCATGCCATCCCCATACGTCCAGGCAGAAATCTGGCCATTATCGTGGAAACTGCCGCTATCAATTACCGGCAGAAGAAGATGGGCTACAACGCGGCCAAGGAACTCTACAACAGGGTGCAGGCCAATCTCACCAGACCCAGGGAGTAAACCTGCATATAAGTAAGGGGAACGGGAATGAGTGATTTTTATGAGAAGCTTAGGGATATCCTTCCGAAAGATTGTATAAAGACAGAAGAGCCTATGAGCCGCCACACCACCTTCCGCATAGGCGGACCGGCCAGGTATTATGTCAGGCCGGAGACAAAAGAGCAGCTGGCCCTGACCGCGGCCCTGTGCAGGCAAGAGAAGGCATCCTGGTATGTAGTGGGCCACGGGAGCAATCTTCTGGCAGGGGACGAGGGCTACGACGGGGTGATCCTGTCCACAGAGGGGCTCTCTAAGTGCCGCGCGGAGGGCCGTGAACTGAGGGCGGAGGCAGGCGTTCTTCTGTCCCGGGCAGCCAGGGAGGCAGCGGAAAAATCTCTGACAGGCCTGGAGTTTGCCGCGGGGATTCCGGGGACCGTGGGCGGCGCCGTGGTGATGAACGCAGGCGCCTACGGGTCCGAGATCAGGGATGTGCTGGAGCGGGTTCAAGTCCTGGACACAGAGGGGCAGATTCTGACCCTTGGGGCTGAGGAGCTTGAATTGGGCTACCGGACCAGCTGTATTGCGCCCAGAGGTTATGTGGTGCTGGAGGCGGATTTTAAGCTGGCAGAGGGACACAGGGAAGCCGTTCTCGGCCGTATGGAGGAGCTGGCCGCAAGGAGGCGGGAAAAGCAGCCTTTGGACTATCCCAGCGCCGGGAGCACCTTCAAGCGGCCCCTGGGACATTTTGCCGGCAAACTGATTCAGGATGCGGGGCTTAAAGGCTTTCGCGTAGGCGGGGCCCAGGTGTCGGAGAAACACTGCGGCTTTGTGGTCAACAGAAACAATGCCACAGCGGCAGATGTGACGGAGCTGTGCCGCCAGGTCAGGCAGCGGGTCCGGGAACATTCCGGCGTGGAACTTGAGCTGGAGGTAAAGCTGCTGGGCCGGTAAGCCTACGCGCCGGCCGGGGGAGGAAGCCGTTTTAGACGGAAGAGACAAAGGAGAGGAACAATGAAGCTGGTGATTGTAACAGGAATGTCAGGGGCAGGAAAGACCGTGGCCCTCAAGATGATGGAGGATATGGGATACTATTGTGTGGACAATCTGCCTATCCCCCTGCTGGAAAAATTTGCCCAGCTGATCTTGGAAAGCCAGGGGCAGCGCAGCCGTGTGGCCATCGGGATCGATATCCGCAGCGGGGAGGACTTATCCATGATGGAGGGAATCCTTCATTCCTGGCGGCAGGGTTCTTTTGCTTATGAGATCCTTTTCCTGGATGCCTCGGATCAGGTGCTCATCAAGCGGTACAAAGAGACCAGGAGAATCCACCCCCTGTCCGGCGGAGGAAGGGTGGACCAGGGGATCTGCAAGGAGCGGGAGAAGCTTGCGTTTCTAAAGAAGCAGGCGGATCTGATCATTGATACCACCAAGCTGCTGACCAGGGAGCTGAGGCAGGAGCTGGAGAAGATCTTTGTGGAGGACCAGAAGTACAAGAATCTGTTTGTCACCGTTCTGTCCTTTGGTTTTAAGTACGGCATCCCCTCTGACGCGGATCTGGTGTTTGATGTCCGGTTTCTGCCCAATCCTTTCTATGTAGAGGATTTAAAGGCCAGGACCGGCGAGGAGAAGGATGTGCAGGACTATGTGATGCAGGGGGGAACGGCAGAGGAATTCTTAAAAAAGCTTACAGACCTGCTGGAGTTTCTCATACCCAACTATGTGCTGGAGGGCAAAAACCAGCTGGTGATCGCCATCGGCTGCACAGGAGGCAGGCACAGGTCCGTGACCATCGCGGATGCCCTCTACAGACATTTGAAGGGACACGAGGAGCTGGGGCTGAAGATCGAGCACCGTGACATGGACAACGACAGCAAACGAAAAAAATAGAGGTGGATCGGACATGTCATTTTCTTCCAGGGTAAAAGAAGAATTATCCAGACAGGAAAGCACGGCCAGGCACTGCCGGATCGCGGAGATTGCGGCGATCATCAGCCTCTGCGGAAAGGTGGAGATTGATGAGAATGACAGCTACAGCATAAAAATAAGTACCGAAAATGTAACAGTTGCGAGAAAGTACTTTACATTATTGAAAAAAACATTTAATATAAGTACGGAAATTATGATTCGCCGCAATGCTTATCTGAAGAAAAACCGTACCTTTCAGGTGTCGGTTCCCAGGGATGGGGATGCCAGGAGGGTCCTTCTTGCTGCGAAGCTTTTGGATGAGCATGGAGAGGTCGGCGAGAATCTGTCTGTGGTGGGCAATCTGGTGATCCAGAATCCGTGCTGCAGGAGGGCATTTCTGCGGGGGGCGTTTCTGGCGGCAGGGTCCATCAGCGATCCTGAGAAATTTTACCACTATGAGATTGCGTGCACAACTGAGGCCAAGGCAAAGCAGCTTCAGAGCATTATAGCAACCTTTGACATGGAAGCCAGGATCGTGCAGCGGAAAAAGTATTTTGTTGTCTACATTAAGGAGGGCAGCCAGATTGTAAATCTCCTTAGTGTGATGGAGGCGCCGGTAGCTTTGATGGAGCTTGAGAATATCAGGATCCTTAAGGAGATGAGGGGAAGCGTCAATCGGCAGGTAAACTGCGAGACCGCCAATATCAATAAGACGGTGTCAGCTGCTGTAAAGCAGATTGAGGATATTATTTATATCAGGGAGACTGAGGGTCTGGAGAAGCTTCCGGAGAACTTGGAGCAGATCGCCAGGCTCAGGCTGGAGAGGCCTGAGGCGTCTTTAAAGGAACTGGGCGAGGCGCTGGATCCTCCTGTGGGAAAATCCGGGGTAAATCACCGACTTAGGAAACTGAGTATCCTGGCGGAAGAGTTGAGGGAGAAAAGTACGGCATTGAACGGTCAGGCAGCTGTTCAGAGGAATGAGGAGGAGAATTATGACAAGAAGAACAATCACGATTGAACTGGAGTCCGGGCTGGAGGCCAGGCCGGTGGCCATGCTCGTTCAGGTGGCCAGCCAGTACGACAGCAGCATCTACGTGGAGTGTGACTCCAGAAGAGTCAATGCCAAGAGCATCATGGGCATGATGACTCTGGGCCTGATCGCGGGAGAAGAGGTAGTGGTGATCGCGGATGGGGCCGACGAGGAGAGAGCCGTAGACGGGATCGCAAAATATCTGACAGAAGGCTGATCCATAGATGTCTCATAGACAGCAGAAATGAAAGATGCAAAAGGTGAAAGAGGACCAGATCCTTTTTCACCTTTTGTGTACACGGGGCGGAAAAAACGCGGCCGCTTGGGCGGCGGCAGGGAAGAGAAGAAACGACGGAGGAGAGATCATGGCATTTACACATTTACATGTCCATACAGAGTACAGCCTCTTAGACGGCTCCAGCAAGATCGGGGAGCTGACGGCCAGGGCTAAGGAGCTGGGGATGGACAGCATGGCCATAACCGACCATGGAGCCATGTACGGGGTCATCGATTTTTACCGCGCAGCCAGGGAGGCGGGGATCAAGCCCATCCTGGGCTGCGAAGTCTATGTGGCTCCCGGTTCCCGGTTTGACAGGGAGAATGTCAGCGGGGAGGACCGGTATTATCATCTGGTCCTTTTGGCGGAAAACAACAGAGGCTACGAAAATCTGATGAAGATCGTGTCCCGGGGTTATGTGGATGGATTTTACTATAAGCCCAGGGTGGACTATGAGGTTCTTGAGACCTACCACGAAGGCATCATCTGCCTCTCCGCCTGTCTGGCAGGGGAGGTGCAGAAATATCTGGAGAGAGGGCTGTACCAGCAGGGGAAAGAGGCGGCCTTGAGATACCAGAGGATCTTCGGGGAGGGCAATTATTATCTGGAGCTGCAGGATCACGGGATCCCGGCCCAGAAGACCGTGAATCAGGCGCTGCTGCGCCTGAGCAAAGAGCTGGATATCCCGCTGGTGGCTACCAATGATATCCATTACACCTACGCCGACGACGCGGCGCCCCACGACATCCTTCTGTGCATCCAGACCAACAAAAAGGTCGCCGACGAGAACCGGATGCGCTATGAGGGAGGACAGTATTACTGCAAATCCGAGGAGGAGATGCGGGCATTGTTTCCCTATGCCCAGGAAGCCCTGGACAACACCCACAAGATTGCCGAAAGGTGCAATGTGGAGATCGAGTTCGGCGTGACCAAGCTGCCCCAGTTCCAGGTGCCCGAAGGGTACGACTCCTGGGGCTACTTAAACAAGCTGTGCGGCGAGGGGATCAAGCGGCGCTATCCGGACGACGACGGGACTCTGAGAAAACGCCTGGACTATGAGCTGGGAGTGATCCGGAGCATGGGGTATGTGGATTACTTTCTCATTGTGTGGGATTTCATCCATTTTGCCAGATCCCATGACATCATGGTGGGGCCCGGAAGAGGGTCGGCGGCAGGGAGCATTGTGGCATACTGTCTGGAGATCACCAACATTGATCCCATCCGGTACAATCTTCTGTTTGAGCGGTTCCTGAACCCGGAGCGTGTTTCCATGCCGGATATTGATATCGACTTCTGCTATGAGAGGCGCCAGGAGGTGATCGATTACGTGGTGGAGAAGTACGGCAAGGACCAGGTGGTTCAGATCGTCACCTTCGGTACCCTGGCGGCCAAAGGCGTGGTCCGGGATGTGGGGCGGGCCCTGGATATGCCCTATGCCAGGTGCGACGCCATCGCCAAGATGATACCCGGAGATCTGGGCATGACCCTGGAGAAGGCGTTAAAAGTCAGTCCGGACCTGCGCAGTGCCTATAACGAGGATCCCCAGGTCAAGTATCTCATCGACATGTCCATGCGCCTTGAGGGGCTTCCCAGGCACACCTCCATGCACGCGGCAGGGGTGGTCATCAGCCGGACAGCGGTGGACAACTATGTGCCTCTGTCAAGGGCCCAGGATGGAACAATCACCACCCAGTTTACCATGACTACCTTAGAGGAGCTGGGGCTTCTGAAAATGGATTTCCTGGGGCTGCGGACCTTGACGGTGATCCAGAACGCGGTGAGGCAGGCAGAGAAAAACCATGGGATCACCATTGACATCGACGGGATTGACTTTAATGACAGGCAGGTTTTAGAGTCCATCGGCACAGGGAAGGATGACGGGGTGTTCCAGCTGGAGAGCAGCGGCATGAAATCCTTTATGAAGGAGCTGAAGCCTGAGAATCTGGAGGATATTATCGCCGGCATCTCCCTGTACCGCCCGGGCCCCATGGACTTTATCCCCAAGTACTTAAAGGGGAAAAATGATCAGAGAGCCGTGGCCTACGACTGCCCCCAGCTGGAGCCCATCCTGAATTCCACCTACGGATGCATCGTGTACCAGGAACAGGTGATGCAGATCGTGCGGGATCTGGCAGGCTACACCCTGGGCCGCAGCGATCTGGTGCGGAGGGCCATGTCCAAGAAAAAGGCGTCGGTCATGGAGAAGGAACGGAAAAATTTTGTCTACGGCAATGAGGAAGAAGGGGTAAAGGGCTGCGTCAACAACGGCATCGACGAGGCGGTGGCCAACAAGATCTTTGACGAGATGACGGATTTTGCCAGCTACGCCTTCAATAAGTCCCACGCTGCCTGCTATGCGGTGGTGGCCTATCAGACGGCCTGGCTGAAATACTATTATCCAAAGGAATTTATGGCAGCTCTTATGACTTCGGTTATGGACAGCAGCACCAAGACCTCCGAGTATATCCTGACTTGCCGCCAGATGGGGATCAAGATCCTTCCCCCTGACATCAACGAGGGGGAGAGCGGTTTTTCCGTGTCAGGAGATTCCATCCGTTACGGCCTGTCGGCCATAAAGAGCGTGGGCCGGTCGGTGGTGGATGCCATTGTGGCGGAGCGGACAGCCTCAGGCCCCTTCAGAACCATGGATGATTTTGTGGAGCGGATGAGCAACAAGGAAGTCAACAAGCGGACCCTGGAGAACTTTATCAAGTCAGGGGCCCTGGATTCTCTTCCGGGAAACAGGAGGCAGAAGGTGATGGTTGCCCCGGAGATGCTGGACCAGAAAAACAAGGACAAGAAAAACGCCATGGAAGGCCAGCTGTCCCTTTTCGATTTTGTGTCAGAGGATGAAAAGAAGAATTTCCAGATTACCTTTCCCGATGTGCCGGAATTTAAGAAGGATGAGCTTCTGGCCTTTGAGAAAGAGACTCTGGGAATCTATGTCAGCGGCCATCCCCTGGAGGAATATGAGGCCCTGTGGCGCTCCGGCATAACGGCGGTGTCCGCGGATTTTGTGGTGGACGAGGAGACAGAAGAGGCCAGGGTCAAGGACAACTCAAAAGTGACCATCGGCGGCATGATCACGGGAAAGGTGACAAAGATTACAAAAACCAACCAGATGATGGCGTTTATCACAGTGGAGGATCTGGCAGGATCCGTGGAAGTCCTGGTATTTCCCAGAGATTACGAGAAGAACCGGGAGATTCTCACAGAGGAGGCAAAGGTGTTTATATCCGGAAGGGTGTCTGTGGGAGAGGACCCGGTGGGAAAACTGATCTGCGAAAAGGTGGTGCCCTTTGACAAGGTTCCCAAACAGCTGTGGCTCCAGTTTGCAGACAAGAGCGCTTATGAACAATCCATCCAGACCGTCACAGACTGTCTGAAGACATCCGACGGAGCGGACCAGGTAGTCATCTGGCTCTCCAAAGAGCGGGGGAAAAAAGTACTTCCGGCCAACTGGAATGTAAACTGCGAACCAGGGCTTTTGGAAGAGCTTTCAAAAATTTTAGGTGAAAAAAATGTCAAGGTGGTACAAAAAGGCTTGAAAGTCTGACAAAAATGAATTAGAATAAGCCTAGTACGAGGGGGTCGTATATTTTAGGAACTCTTACAATTCAGGAGGTAAGAAGATGGCGAAGACAGTGAAGACAATAGGTGTGTTAACCAGCGGCGGCGATGCTCCGGGCATGAACGCGGCCATCCGGTCCGTGGTGCGGGCAGGCATAGCGAAGGGAATGAAAGTAAAGGGCATCATGAGAGGTTACGCAGGGCTTTTGCAGGAGGAGATCGTGGACATGAAGTCTACCTCTGTGTCTGATATCGTCAACCGGGGAGGTACCATCCTGTACACTGCCAGATGTACAGAATTCACCACCACTGAAGGCCAGAGACAGGGCGCAGAGATCTGCAAGAAACATGGCATCGACGGCATCGTGGTCATCGGAGGAGACGGCTCATTCCGCGGAGCAGGTAAATTATCAGCCTTTGGAGTCAATACCATCGGCGTTCCGGGCACCATTGATCTGGACATCGCATGTACCGATTACACCATCGGTTTTGACACGGCGGTGAATACGGCCATGGAGGCTATCGATAAGGTCCGCGACACGTCCACTTCCCACGAGCGGTGCAGCATCATCGAGGTCATGGGAAGGCATGCCGGTTATATCGCTCTGTGGTGCGGCATTGCCAACGGCGCGGAGGATATCCTTCTTCCGGAGAATTATGACGGCAATGAGCAGCAGCTGATCGACAGGATCATTGAAAACCGAAAGAGGGGAAAGAAGCACTACATCATCATCAACGCGGAGGGAATCGGCCATTCTTCTTCCATGGCCCGCAGGATTGAGGCAGCCACGGGGATCGAGACCAGAGCCACGATTCTGGGACACATGCAGAGGGGCGGAACTCCTACCTGCAAAGACAGGGTCTACGCGTCCATCATGGGAGCGAAAGCCGTGCAGCTTTTGGATGAGGGCAAGAGCAACCGGGTGGTGGCTTACAAGCAGGGAGATTATGTAGATTTTGATATTCAGGAAGCCTTGGCCATGACCAAGGATATCCCGGCGGATCAGTACGAGATCAGCAAGCTGCTGACCAGATAGATCAGCCGATAAAAGGCATTTGTGCAAAAGAACGCGCCCATGACGCGTTCTTTTGCGCGCAGGGATTGGAGACAGATAATGGAAGAACAGGTGGTGCTCTGCGGAGCCAATTCCTATGAACAAAAATATTACTTTAATCAGAAATTTTCAGCTCTTCCCCAGAGTATCCGGCAGGAACTTCAGATTATGTGCGTGCTGTACACAGAGGATGTGGGCGGAATTCTGACTCTGGAGTATGACAGGGAAGGCAATCTGGAGTTTAAGGTGACAGCCGACGACGGCGATTATTTTTTTGACGAGATCGGAAGCGCCCTGAAGATCCGCCAGTATCAATTAGAAAAGAGAGAGCTGCTGGAAGCGCTGGAACTGTATTACAAGGTGATTTTTTTGGGGGAAAAGATTTGAAAAAACTGATGATAGGAAATGTTGAGCTGGAAAATCCGCTGATCCTGGCTCCTATGGCAGGGGTGACGGATCTGCCTTTCCGGCTGCTGTGCAGGGAACAGGGATGCGGGGCCGTGTACACGGAGATGGTCAGCGCAAAGGCGATCTACTACAAAAACAGGAATACAAAGACCTTGATGGAGGTAGACCCGGCCGAGGGCCCCGTGGCGCTGCAGCTGTTCGGTTCCGACCCTGATATCCTGAGCCGCATGGCTGCCCAGGCCGAGGAGGGGCCCTATGCCTGGATCGACATCAATATGGGCTGTCCCGTGCCAAAGGTGGTAGGCAACGGCGAGGGTTCCGCGCTGATGAAGGATCCCAGGCTGGTAGAACAGATCCTGACAGCCACGGTAAAGCGGGTGAAGAAGCCGGTGACCGTCAAGATCCGAAAGGGCTTTGACAGCGCCTCGGTCAATGCGGTGGAGATTGCCAGGATCGCAGAGAGCTGCGGGGCGGCCGCCGTGGCGGTCCACGGACGGACCCGGGAGCAGTACTACTCAGGCACAGCGGACTGGGAGATTGTCCGTCAGGTAAAGGAGGCCGTGAAAATTCCGGTTCTGGGAAACGGTGATGTTTTTGCCCCCGAGGACGCGGCCAGGATGATGGAGGCCACGGGATGCGACGGTGTCCTCATCGCCAGGGGAGCCAGAGGAAACCCATGGATTTTCTCAAGAAGCCTTCACTATCTGGAGACAGGAGAGGTTTTGCCTCTTCCCTCAGCCAGGGATATCCGGCAGGAGATCCTGCGCCATCTGGAGCTTCAGATCCAGTACAAAGGGCCTGTCCTCGGCATTATGGAAATGCGCAAGCATGCGGCCTGGTACACGGCAGGCATGCCCCACTCGGCGGCGCTCAGGGACAGGATCAACCAGGCGGAGACCTACGAGGAGTTTTGCGAGCTCATCGGCCGTGTCGGGGCGGAGTGAATCTTGACAATGGAGAAGGTTTGGGATATAATACCTTGAACATGGCAAAGGGCAGAGTGTGCCCAGAGGATCATGAAAAGAAGTATTGGGAGGTAATGTGAAGCTATGGCAGAGAAAAAAAATATCTTAACCTACGCGGGATTAAAACAATATGAGGATGAACTTCACAACTTAAAAGTGGTGAAAAGAAAAGAAGTGGCCCAGAAGATCAAGGAGGCCAGGGAGCAGGGGGATCTTTCGGAGAACGCCGAGTACGATGCCGCAAAAGACGAACAGAGAGACATCGAACTCCGCATCGAAGAGCTGGAGAAGCTCCTGAAAAACGCCGAAGTAGTTGTAGAAGAAGAGATTGATCTGGAAAAGATTAACATCGGATGCAGGGTGAAGGTGTACGAGATCGACGAGGCGGAAGAGATGGAATTCCGGATCGTAGGCTCCACAGAAGCCAACAGTCTTCAGAACAAGATCTCCAATGAGTCCCCCGTGGGCAGAGCCCTTCTTGGCAAGAAAGTGGGAGATGTGGTGGATGTGGAGACCCAGGTGGGAGTGATCCAGTACAAAGTCCTGGAAATCCAGAGAGTGTCATAGATGAAAAAAGTCTGACTTTAAAGAAAAGAGGAGTGGAAAAAGTGGCAGAGCAGAACCAGGGCCAGGCCCAGACACAGGAGGATCTGAATAAGCTGCTTAAGGTGCGCCGCGAGAAGCTGGCGCAGCTTCAGGAAGCTGGAAAGGATCCGTTTCAGATTACCAAATACGAAGTGACCGTACACAGCACAGACGTGAAGGAGGACTATGCCCTGTGGGAAGGAAAAGAAGTATCCCTGGCAGGACGCATGATGTCCAAACGCGTTATGGGAAAAGCTTCTTTCTGCAATGTCCAGGACCTAAAGGGCAATATCCAGTCTTACGTGGCCAGGGACAGCATCGGGGAGGAGTCCTACAAGGAGTTTAAAAAGCTGGATATCGGAGATATCATCGGCCTCACCGGAACCGTATTTACCACAAAGACCGGAGAGATCTCCATCCATGCCACTTCCGTGACCCTGCTGTCCAAAAGCCTTCAGGTCCTTCCCGAGAAGTATCACGGGCTTACCAACATGGATATGCGTTACCGCCAGCGCTACACGGATCTGATCATGAACGAGGAGGTAAGGAAGACCTTCGTCATGCGCTCCAAGATTATCAGCTGCATCAGGAGATATCTGGATGACTTAGGATTCCTGGAGGTGGAGACCCCCATGCTGGTGAGCAATGCCGGCGGCGCCGCGGCAAGACCTTTCGAGACCCACTATAATGCTCTGGATGAAGATGTGAAGCTGAGAATCTCCCTGGAGCTGTACTTAAAGAGGCTGATCGTAGGCGGCATGGAGAGAGTCTACGAGATCGGCCGGGTTTTCCGAAACGAGGGGCTGGACACAAGACACAATCCGGAGTTCACCCTGATGGAACTTTACCAGGCATACACGGACTACCACGGCATGATGGATCTGACAGAGAACATGTTCCGCCATGTCGCTCAGGAAGTGTGCGGTACCACGGTGATTCCCTACGCGGACGTGGAGATTGATCTTGGAAAGCCTTTTGAGCGTCTGACCATGATCGATGCTGTGAAAAAGTATACAGGCATTGATTTCGAGGAGATCCGGACCACGGAGGAGGTCAAGAAGCTGGCCGACGAGAAGGGAGTCCACTATGAGAACCGCCACACAAGAGGCGATATTATCAATCTGTTTTTCGAGGAATTTGTGGAGGAGCATCTGATCCAGCCAACCTTTATCATGGACCACCCTGTGGAGGTATCCCCCCTGACCAAGAGAAAGCCGGATAAGCCGGAGCTGGTGGAGAGGTTCGAGCTGTTTATCTACGCCAGGGAGATGTGCAATGCCTACTCAGAGCTCAATGATCCCATTGATCAGAGAGAGCGGTTTAAGGCCCAGGAGGCGGCTCTGGCCGCGGGAGACGAGGAAGCCAATACTACGGACGAGGATTTTATGAATGCTTTGGAGATCGGCATGCCGCCTACAGGAGGGATCGGGTATGGGATCGACAGGCTGGTGATGCTTTTGACTAACTCGCCGGCTATTCGGGATGTGTTGTTGTTCCCGACGATGAGGAACACCGATAAGTAAATGTGCAGAAAATCCGCTAAGAATCGGCATTTTCAGAGTTTAGAAAATAAGAATATCTGTAGTTTACGCCAATTTACGCCAATTTTACGCCAAATAATGCAACAGTTATGCAGGGATATGTAGATTTATGGCAGATGAGTTTGGCTGTCAGACATGATTTTGTGTTTTTATAAAGCAGCTCTAAGGTGATATGCGCCTTGGAGCTGCTTTTTTGTGCGCGCGGATATCAAGAGGCAGTTTGCCAGTAAAAGCTGGCCAGGACCCTGCGGATCTGTTGGTTGTAAAATCATGCTGATGTGATATAATGTAGAAAGAGGGAAGGACTGAGCGGATGAATGAAGTAAAGATACAGTGGCATTCCGGATTTGTGGCCGCCATGGATCTGGAATTATCAGCCAACAGGAATGATTTGATCTATGAGCGGGAATACAATCTGAATACAAAACCACTGGAGATCGATCTCCTGGTTATCAAAAAGGACAAAGATGTTCAGATTGCGAATGAGATAGGAAAAATATTCCGGAAATTTAATATATTGGAGTATAAATCACCAGGAGACCATCTGAACGCAGACACGTTTTATAAGTCAGGGGCTTATGCCAGTTTATATAAGGCTTATGGAGAGACAGCAGATGAGAGGAAGGCGGAGGATATCACCGTTTCCATAGTCAGGGATACAAAACCAAAGGGGCTGTTCCAATACTTTGCAGAGCATGGTATCAGAACAGAGAGGCCGTATAAGGGGATTTATTATGTATTGGATCAAGTTCTGTTTCCCACACAGATTATAGTGTCTAAAGAACTGGAAGAGGAATCCCACAGGTGGCTGAAGGCTTTGTCGGATAAATTGAAAAAGCAGCAACTGAAAGCACTTCTGGAACAGATCGAAGGGCTGACGAAGGAGCAGGAGAGAGCGTTAGCGGATGCAGTTTTGGAAGTGAGTGTCCGTGCGAATCAAAAGATTGTAGAAGAGTTGAGAGGAGATGAGAGCATGTGTCAGGCATTATTGGAGATCATGGAGCCGGAGATCAGTAAGATTGTAGGCGAGGCGACAGAGAAAGTAAGAAAAGAGACTGAGAAGGTGGTAAAAAAGGTAGTAAAAGAGGAAGATATTGAGACAGCAATTAAAATGCTGAAATCAGGGAAATTTTCTATAGAGGAAATTAAAGAATATGTTCCTCGGCTTTCGATTGATGAAATCAGGAACCTGGAGAAAGAACAGATTGGTGCTTAAAGTAGTATGGTGATTATCCATAAGGATTTTGGTTTAAAAAAGCAGACATGCAGACTTTGGAAGTATTCTATGAGGAGCAGGATACTTCCTTTTTTCATGCAAAAAAGGAGAAAAAAATGAGGACAGTATCCATCATCAATCATAAGAGACTGTAATGATCAACAATTGTTACGCCATACATTTACCACGAGGCTTGTGAAGGCGGGCATTAATATCAAAGTCATACAGGAACTTTGTGGCCACACAAGATCCGATGTGACGCTGGATATTTATACAACGGTCACTAAAGAACTGAAACAGCGTGAGTTTGGGAATTTTGAAAAGAAATTAGAAGAGCAGAAACAGCAATGGGGTCAGTGGATAGACAATGGAAACGATTATAAGAGGGAATAATCCCTCTGGTTGGCCATGAAAAATATAGTTGTACAAATAGTCTTTGATAGAGTATAATATAACAAAGCATTTATACATAGCATAGAAGGAGATGATGGCTATGGCAGATGAAACCAAAGTAAAGAATACCATAAAAGACAGTGTGTTTACGGATTTATTCGGTAATTCCAAGTATTTGCTTCAATTGTACCAGGCTCTCCATCCAGAGGATCAAGATGTAGAAGAAGACGATTTAAAAACAGTTACTCTTGAAAATATCTTTACGGACGATATATATAATGATCTTGGCTTTGCAAAAGGTGACAAACTTATGGTGTTGATGGAGGCCCAGAGTACCTGGACGGTTAATATTATTATTCGGGCATTGGAATATCTTGTGAATTCATATCGCAGATATTTTTCAGAGAATGATGAAGATTTGTATCGGAGCAAGAAGGTGAGGCTTCCCAAACCAGAGTTATATGTACTTTATGTAGGAGACAGGAAGAAACGTCCTGATGAGATCAAACTGTTGGAAGAATTTTTCGGTGGACAAGAGGTTGCGATTGAAGTAACTGTAAAAATGATATATGATGGTAAAAAAGGAGATATTATCAATCAATATGTGTCCTTCACCAGGGTGCTGAACAGGCAGGTAAAGAAGCATGGGCGGACAAGAACTGCTGTGCGTGAAACGATTCGGATTTGTAAGGACAGCGATGTGTTGAAGGAGTATTTGGAAAGCAGAGAAAGTGAGGTAGTGGATATTATGATGCAGTTATATGATCAAGAGGAAATTATGAGGGCGCATGACAGGGGAATTGCAATTCGTACAGCTGTAGAAATGTGTCAGGATTTTGGAATGAATTTTAGAGAAACTGTAGAAAAGATTTCTGTAAAGTTTACCTTATCTAAAGAGGGTTCCCAAGAACAAGTGATGGAATATTGGAAGAACTGATTAAATGTAATGCTGTCTTTGTACCAATCATGTACCAATTCTGTACCAAATAGCGGTACAGATATAAAGATGGCGACAGAGTTATATAGGTAATGAGATGGACAAAGTGATTGCTACAAAGGCATTTGTAGAGTCATATAGATTTTCTAAAAGAGACATACTGACAATTCCGACGATAAAATATAAAGAGAATTGTTGTTGATTCATTTATACATTATTTTTATACAGTGTCAGAATGGGATAGACGATGTATAGCTAAGCAATATTTTAACATATACTACAATTAAGAAGAGATAAAGGAGGCGCTTTTATATGGCAACATCCAGTATTTTTGAAAAAGTCAGGATTAGTGATCCAAAGAAGGCGGAAGCGTTTATTGATGCTCTTGAAGCATCGGAGAATAAACCGAAGAGGAAATCATCCATTCCGGTTAAACCGCCATTGACAGATTATGATGCTATCAGACAGTTAATGGCCAAGGGAGACCCAGTAAAATGAAGCAGTTTGAAACAATTAATATTTTAGATATGATTGGGGCAATCGGAGAGACGAAATTAAAACAGCGTCTTTCCGATTTTTCTTGTCCGGTTAACCCGGAAATCGAGCATTTTGTCGTGGATCATGCGATAGACTTTGCAAAGAAAAAATTATCGGTTACATATTTCGTAATAGATGAAAGATATTCGATATCAGACAGTGCGAAATATATTCAGCTTTTTAACTTTTTTTAATGTAGATATAAAATATGGCCACATGGAGGTGTATGATGCCGCAGACAATACAATATTTATTGAAACAATATGTAAATGAAATACGGGAAATATATGGTTCCCATCTGAAACAGGTGATTTTGTATGGCTCTTATGCCAGAGGGGATTTTAAGGAAGATTCGGATGTAGATATTATGATTTTGCTGGATATTTCAGATATTGAGACAAAGGCTTATTTTGACCATCTTGTGGATACAACTTTTGATTTTAATATGGAGCATGGCCTGGACATTAAACCGATTGCAAAGAGCGAAGCCCATTTCAGAAAATGGATGATTCATTATCCTTTTTATGCGAATGTTAAACAGGAAGGAGTCGTGTTATATGAGGCAGCCTGAAGATTCAGGAACTCAAAAAGATTTAGTTTTGTACAGGATTGAAACGTCAAAAGAAAATTTGCGCGCTACGAAGATAACTGTTTGATTCGAAAGAGTATAAATCAGCCAATAACAGGGCATATTATGCGATTTTTCATTTCATTAATGCTGTTTATGCACTGGCAGGAAAGGCTTATAAGAGGCATAAAGATGCGATTGCAAACTTTAATAAAGATTATGTAAAAACAGAAATATTTCCAAAAGAAATAGGGAGAAGGATTGCCGGGGCAGAAGCAATCAGACATGCAAGTGATTATGATGATTTCTATATTGCCAGCATGGAAGAGGCTGAACAGCAGATTGCAGTAGCCGACGAATTTATAAAGCTGGTTGAAAGATATTGTTCTGTGCAGCTTGACAAAGATGATGTAACCGAAATACCATCTTAAAGTCGGAAATATAGATTTCAAGGGTTGTCGGACAGATGAACATACTGAGTTTGGCTGTCAGACATGATTTTGTGTTTTTATAAAGCAGCTCTAAGGTGATATGCGCCTTGGAGCTGCTTTTATAAGTCAGGGGCTTATGCCAGTTTATATAAGGCTTATGGAGAGACAGTAGTATTGTGTCTAAAGAACTATAAGATAGATATAATGGATACGCTCCTCCCGGATTCGGTTGTAAAAGAATCTATAACCCTCCTCAAATGGCAGGGTTTTCCCACTTCCTGTACAGGCAATGAAATGGGACAGCGACATCAGCAGCCAGTACCTGCGGATTCCTTTCGAGGGACGGATCTGATACCGGTCAAGCGCCAGCGGATTCTTGCTCTGGCCGAAAAAGGCCTCTACCGGCCACCTTTCCACATATCGATCCAGAGCGTCTGTTTTCCGCAGGCTGAGGGCAAACTCGCTGAGTTTCTGCTTCATTCCATAGGGATAAAGGATTCGGTTGGTCTTAAGGGCGCCAATCGTGTAGAATCCCTTTTTGATAAAAGCGTCCATGATATCCCCCGCAGGTATACCAGCTGTCACAGAGGAAATAGGAGATTACCGGGGCAACCGGCAGTTCATCCGCAATCTCCTGCACGATTTTCACTTTTGATTTGGATTTATCGTACATGATAATGGCATAATTGAGGACAATGCCGTTGCAGGAGAGCATGACAGCCACGGCCTGGTGCCCATAGTCTTGCTTCCCTTTGAGGTGGGACTGGTGGAAATACCCATCTTCAATGGGGTGCAAAGCCCGTGACGAAGGCTTTGTTTTGGAAGAGATGGTGTCATCCACAATGCAGAACACAGGCTTTCCGGATTTACCCTACATAAATTTAACTTTTTAAAGCAGTTGTAAAGTGTTGAGGAATGGTATATACTGTTTTCTATAAGACATCATCCTTTGAGGTTTATTTGTTTTCTTGTCAAAGACAGTATATACCTAAAAAGGCTTGATGTCTTTATTTTTGAGCAATTTCTTACAATTTTGGTAATATTTCAAATTTGCTCATTTATAGCAAAAATTATGCTCAGCCTGCAAAACGAAGTTCATAAATAATTCACAGAAATATTAGCACTCACTCTTGACAAGTGACAATAGATGCGTTATAACACAAATAGAACAAAGGAAAAGAATAGAGCCGGTGAATGATATCGGTTCCCTTCCCCTCATCCCCAGTTCCGATTAACAAATTTTGTAATTTTGGAGGAAAAGACAAATGACTACTTTTAAAGTGCAAAAGAGAGAAATGGACAA
>CAMTAF010000017.1 GCA_947066955.1 uncultured Hungatella sp. | reverse complement strand
CGTAAAGCCGGAGAAGACCAGTTGTGGAAGTGTAGCTGGTCCACGTCGCCTCCTCGTTTTTGCCAATGTCCGGGATCCCTTCCGACAGCTTCCCAAGGTCCGCGGAAAACACCGACAGCTCTCCTGCCCCGAAGGTGCTACCCATCCAGACTTTCTTATTCAGCACAATTCCCCCTCCAATGCCTGTTCCCAGCACCAGCACGGCCCCGTTGTCCACATCGGACAGAGCCCCGCTCCACGCCTCGGCGCTGGCGGCGCATTTGCCGTCATTGGCCACTGTCACCGGAACATGAAGCCGCTCCTCAAAGTACTGTCCCACAGGGGCGTCCTTAATAAACCGGAAAGAACCTCCCGTGTGGGCAATCCCGTTCTCTGTGTCAATCCGGCCAGGCATGGACACGGCCGCGCCCTCATACTCCCCCTCAAACTCCCTGCCAATGGGCTCGATGGCATCCAAAAGGTCTTCCATGCTGCTTAAGGGGGACTTTGTCTTTCCCTGTTTCAAAAATGTGCCGTCAGCCCCCATGAGAGCATATTTGATAAATGTCCCTCCCAGATCCAATACAAGATACTGTTTCATGTAAACTCTCCTCTCCTTTTTATATATTTAAAATATTACAACAATTTTCCCGAAACTTCCACTGCTTTTAGCTACAAAACCGCCAAACCCAGCCCTATAACCAGAGGCAGGGACGCAACAGACAGGAGAGTGGACACCACCACGGTCTTGCTGGCATAGATATAATCCTTTCCGTGAATCTGGGCGTAAACCGCCACGTTGGCCCCCACGGGGGCCGAAGCCGCTATAAGAAGAGCCCCGGCCATGGCATACTCCATGGAAAACAGCTTAAGAAGGCCTGCGGTGAGGAGCGGAATCAGAAGAAGACGGACAGCGCTGACCTTGTAGAGAGCCGGATCCGTCCACAGGGTTTTAAAATCCGCCTGCGCCACATACACCCCCAGCACCATCATGGCCAGGGGAGCGTTGAGAGCTGACAGGCCCGACAGGGTTCCCATAAGGGTCGCCGGAAGGCGGCTTCCCCATCCGGTGAAAAAAAGGATCAGGCCTGCCAGAGTTGCCCCTGCCAGAGGGTTGAGAAACACGGCGGGAGAAATCCCCTGTTTTTTCTCCGTGATCACCGCCACCCCGTAAGTCCACTGGAGGATATTCAAGATGGCGATGAACGACACGATGTAGAACACACTGTCCTGTCCTAAGGCCGCCTGGACCAGGGGAATTCCCATAAAGCCCGCGTTGGAGAACGCTGCCGCGAAATGATCCAGAGGGCGTCCCCGAAACAAAAGGCGGGACACCACAATTGACAGGAGAAGAGAGGCCGCTGCTGCCACAGTGCTGATCCCCAATATCCCTATCCGCTCCTGTGTGGACTCCACACAGAAACTTTTTATCACCACCACCGGGATCACCAGCCACACCAGAAGGGCGGCCAGCTCCCCGCTGCCATTTTGGCTGATCTTTCCAATCCGAAAAAGCCAGTACCCCACTGCCATATACAAAAACATGGTCACAATCTGCCCCATCAGGAGTCCAAGTATCTCCATATCATGAATCCCCTTTCTCAGCCTAAAAGGCGTTTCCCTGTCCCGCGGTATCCGGCACAAACTTTTCGATGGCATCCTGGATACACCACTCCCAGAAGCGCCACTCATGGGAATACCCCTCAAGCTCCGCGAACTCTGCCTTAAGCCCCGCCTTCTCTGCGTAAGCCCGGAACTTTCGGAAGCTCTCGTACATCAACGGGTCCGCATTGCCGCAGGTAAAGTACAACTTAGGCAGGTTCTCATGACCTGCCAGCGAGGCAGTGAGATCCCAGGTGTTCTGGGGGGAGGCCAGATAGCCCTCAAGCCCTCCCGCATTGTCCAGCCGGTTTTTGTTCCGGTCTCCCCAGGTTTTGTCATCCTTCTGCTCCCGCATGTCCTGGGGGCAGCAGGACATAATGTAGGCGGCAGCGAATTTTTCCGGGTGTGCAAAGGCGTACATGCAGGCGCCCCGGCCTCCCATGGACAGACCGGCGATAAAGTTGTCCTCCCTCTTGTCACTGACAGGCAGCCAGCCGTAGATTAAAGGCATCAGTTCTTCTGTGAGATAATCATACATTTTGTACCCCAGGCCAAACCCGTCCCAGTTGGCATAGTCCGTGTTCTGAGCCGAGGGCATGACCACCGCCAGATTCTTTTCGCAGGCGTACAGCTCTACATTGCTTCTCCGTACCCAGTCGGTGTAGTCCCCGAAAGTTCCGTGGAGAAGCCACAGCACCTTATATTTCTTCCCTGAACCGTAAAATTCCCCTGGCTCCTGCCCTCTTGGCAGATCCGGCAAAATCACGTTCACATCCGTATTTCCGGACAGATATTTGCTCTGAAAATTCAAATGAAACAGCGCCATCTAACCTTCCTCCCTCATCTTCCTCAGCGCCTCCAGCACATGGGGCATGTTGTCTCCGGCATGGATTCTGTCCCGGATCAGCCTCTCCTCTCTCTCATTTTCCACGTTGTGCCTCATCATGCTCCACATCATCTCCTCGTTGAAGCGCTTGTCAAAATCCAGAGGCACCACATCGCAGGTGCTCTGATACCAGGACAGCATCTCCCTCTGCATCCGGAGAATCTGGGCTCCGTATTCAGGATCATCTATAACATTGCGTTTCTCCTGAGGATCCTTCTCCAGATCATAAAACTCATCCTCGGCGCTGTCAAGTCGCTTAATATACTTGAACCTAAGATCCCGGATCATCGTTCCCTTGGCGTGGGTCCGATCCTCCCTCTGGGCCGTCTGCCTGGGCCAGTAGACAAATCCCCTGGGGGAACCTTTGATGCCGTTGATATGGCTTTCGTCGCAGTGGGTCTCTCCCGGCATCCTCCCGCCCTCACAGAATACATAGGAGCGGAGAGAAGTTCCCCTGTTGGCCACCACAGGCCGAAGGCTTCTGCCAAAATGGGTATGGTCCGGCGTGACCTCCCCATAGTCCATGACTGTGGCGTAAAAGTCCACCAGCTCCGTCAGACTCTCCGTGATACCCGGGTCCACCGCTTCCCTTTTCGGGGGCTTGATGAGGAGGGGGACATTGACCAGACAGTCCTCAAAACAGTTCTGGGCCTTCTCCGGCAGGCCGTAGTCTCCCGCAAAGTCCCCATGGTCGCTGAGGAAAAAGATGGCGCAGTCGTCATAGATGCCGGCGTCCTTAAGCCCTTGGCACAGCCGTTCAAACTGGGCGTCCACCTTGGAGCACATAGCCAGATACACAGCCCGCAGCTCATCCCACTCTTCCTCCGTGTAGTCCTGCATGTGCTGCAGTTCTCTGAGCCGCTGTTCCATCAGAGGCTTTCCCGTACATTCCTGGGGCCGGACCCTGGGCGGCAGCTTCTTCCGGTCTATGGCAGAATAGTAAGGCTCCTCCACGGCGTAGGGGGTGTGGGGGAACATCAGTCCCAGAAAGACGCACAGGGGACGGTCCTCCTTCCAGGTCTTCACCCGCCTGACAGCCGCGTCCACCGCCTCGTCATCCCTGGAATAGTTCAGCCCTCTCTCATCTAATCCCAGCCTTCCCTCAAAATGGGAGTAGAAGTTTTTTCCCTCCAGAGGTCCTCTCACCTGCGGATTCTCCGGTCCCGGGGCCGGAGGAACCTCTCCCCCGTAGAAGATCTCATCCGCGTTAGCCTCCAGCCACCCGGGATACTGGGCAGCGTGGAGATCGTTGCGGCTGTTCATCCACACGTAGTAACCGCTGTCTCTCAGTTCACTGAACAGGCAGCTCTCCCCTGGCCGCAGCAGATGGGCCATGGTCCTGTGGCCGTGTACATGGGGGTAGAGCCCTGTAAAAAAGCTGCACCGGCTGGGGACACACACGGGATTCTGGCAGGCTGCATGACGAAAAGACACCGCCTCCTCCTGGACCAGACGGTCCAGGAACGGTGTCACAGCTGCCGGATTTCCCATATGCCCCATGGCCGTCACCTGCATTTCATCGGGATTAAAGATAATGATATGTGGTCTTTTTGCCATGTCGCGCTTCCTTCCTTTGTCTGTTTTGCTATTGTCAGTCAGGGTCTGGTGAGTCCGTAGCACTCATAGACCTCCTGCGGCGCGTCGTTTTCCTTAAGAATCTCTCTCAAAGCCGCTTTCAGCCGAATCTTAACCTCCTCATCCAGAATGGGCGTGGTCTCCTGGGGATCTTTTTCAATGTCAAAGAGCCACTCCGTGCCTGCAGGCATATCTGCTACATGTTTCGTCCTGCAGGGAACCTTCAGCACTTTACAGCCTTTTGTAAAGGAGAATGGTTCTGCCAGCTCTGCCTCCTTAAGTTCTTCCACCGTAAACCGCATCCGCATGTGGGTGGGCATCAAGGTGTATTCATACAGCTGAATCCCGGCCCTGGGCACCATCATCAGCTTGTAGCGCCCGTCTGTGATATCCAGAGACCCTGCGTGGAAACCGAATATGGCGTGCTGCCGAACCGCTTTGTCCCGGGCCACCACCTCTCTTAAGGGCCTGCCGGTCATATCTTTTGGAATCTCCACCCCGAAAAAGTCCAGAAGGGTGGGAGCTAAGTCGATGGTCTGAACCAGGCTCTTTCTCCGCTCTCCCTTAACCCCGCTTCTGGGGTCCCAGATAAACAGGGGAGTATGCATGATCTCCTGGTAGTCCGGCATCACGCTCTTGGACCACCAGCCGTGCTCGCTCAGCAGATATCCGTGGTCCGTGTTGACGATAAGCATGGTATTTTTCCACAGATCCAGCCGGTCAAACTCGTCCAGGACCTTGCCCAGGCACTCATCGCAGAAGCTTAAGAGAGCCAGATAGTGGTTCCGGAAACACTCGATCTCCTCCGGACTCTCGGTCACAGGCGCGTAGGGCGGCCAGTCCAAGTCCCCTAATCGGTCCGGGTCAAAGAGACGGCTGATATAATTTTCCGGCGCGTCAAAGGGCTCGTGGGGATCAAAGGTCTCGATCTGGAGAAACCAATTGTCATACCCGGCATTTTCCCGCAAAAATTCTACGCCCTGTTTAAATGTTCTGGCCTGGGGATAATCCTCCTCCCCCTTGTAGGAGCTGCGGTTTAACATATCCTGTCCGTGCATCCGGTCAAAGAGAGCCTTGTAGTCCTCAGGGGCCTGATCCGATATGGGCTTTGAGTGGGGATTGTCCATATAGGGAGCGGCAGAGCCCTGCCAGGGATCCCCCTCCTGCCCCCGGTTGCACTCCCAGGTAGAATAGCGGGTGCAGTAAGTACAGCCGCCGTCCTCCACATAGTGGTTGTGATCCGTCACAATCCGGGTGTAGACTCCGTTCTGCTTTAAGATCTCCGGCATGGAGTCGTCAAAGGGCTCCACAGGTCCCCAGCTGCGGTGAAGAAAATTAGGTCTCCCCGTGTGCAGCTCTCTCCGGGCCGGCATACAGGGCATGCTGCACACATAGCTGTTGTCAAAGACCGCCGTATGTTCCGCCAGCCTTTTAAAGTTCGGCAGCTCCACCTGGGCGCCGCCATAACAGGGCAGCATGTCAAGCCGCAGAGAATCATACATCACCATAACTGCTCTCATAACGTTCCTCCTTTTTGGTATCGGCACGCTCCGCTTCGCGGAACCTGCCAGGTCGTCGGAAGGCATCCTAAAAACGCTGCGCGTTTGCCTTCCTCCTCTTAATGAGCCGCCTCCCTCTGGGCCATCAGCTTCTGGGCCTGGGCCACCCGGGCTCTGCGGGCCTTGTAATAGTCGATCTTGCTTCGATTTGTATTATACACGA
Organism: uncultured Hungatella sp.; assembly: GCA_947066955.1. Classification (GTDB taxonomy): domain Bacteria; phylum Bacillota; class Clostridia; order Lachnospirales; family Lachnospiraceae; genus UBA3402. The sequence goes on along the minus strand of CAMTAF010000017.1, from coordinate 36,699 downwards.
CAAAGGTCAAAAACAGGGCATAGATAATTACGTTCTGCACGCTGTTGGAAAGCCCCAGCTTGGTCAGCCCTAAGATAATAATATTCACCGTCACGGCGCCCATGAGGATACCGCCCTCCCGGTTGTGGCACAGGCCGCCGATCCAGGTTCCCAGAACCATGGGAAACATGTTGGAAAATACCCGTCCGTTGGAGCTCATGCCCAGCACCGGAGTTAAATTTCCCTGATAGATGGTGATAAACACGCCGGCGCAGGCCGCCAGGGTCCCGGCGATCACATAGCAGATCACACAGTTGCTGTAGATATTGATTCCCGCATCCGACGCCAGCTTCTGACTTCCCTGGATCGCCCGGTACTTAAACCCGTAGCCGCTGAGCTGGAAAAAGTAGTAGGCAAACAGCACGATGGCAGCGGTCACAATGACGATAAAAGTGATGTTGGACAGAATCTCAACCCCCGGTTTTCCATAGAGGATGACTCCCTGCTGGTTGTTGATGGCAAAACAGATACATTCAAACACCAGGGTCATCCCCAGCCCCAGGACCATGGGGAGGATCCTGAGATTGATGAAAATAAAACCAGTTGCCAGACCGCACAGAGCTCCCACTGCCATGGACAGAATCAGAACCCCGATCCCTCCCGCATTTAACATCAGCGCCAGATTCCCCCCAAAGATCACCCCCGCGTACATCTGGGCTCCTAAGGAGAGGTCCATACGGCCGCAGTTTAAGTTGGCTCCGATGGCCAGGGCAAAGGCCAGGGAGGAGATCAGGTTGCGGAACAAGGTCTTAATGTCCGCCGAGTTGTTGATCACTCCCATGCCCGCGAAAACCATATCAATGACCTGCATAATGGCCCACACCATAAGAGGCACCGCCACCGCCTTGGCGGCCCGGGAAACCATATCCTTTGAATTACTTGATTTCATCATCTTCCCCTCTTTCCCATCTCTGACTAAATCAGCCTGTTACCGTCAGTTCAGCCTTGCCTTAATGGCGTCATAATCCATCTTGTAGATGGTCTCCTGAGCCTGCTCGTTGGTCAGTCCCTCTGTCTTTACAGCCAGCATGCTGTCCACAAAATCATAGTCCGCCACCCATTTTCCTTCCTTATCCCAGCTGCCCATCTCTTCCAGCTGCTGAGGATTTGTGACCGCGTTCATCCGAAACAGCAGCACCGACGGCTCCCCGTTGGCTTCCAGGCAGGCATCCCGGTGCCCTGTCAGGCAGTTGTAAACCTTGCTGAATCCCATGGTGCTTACAATGGATGTAAACTTTACCGTGGACATGGACAGGGCCTGGTTGCCGAAATGGTCCACCGAATTCATGGCGCTGGTCAAAGCCTCCCCAAAAGAACCAAATCCGATAACCGTAAAATCCTTATTCATAGCTGTCTCCAGCTCATCCACCGTGGTCATGATATTGCCCAAAACATTGCCGGACATGAGAATATAATCATACTTTCCTGTCTGCATGGCCGCGTTCAGTCCCTCCAGCCAGCCGCTGGTAGCCGGAGCTCCCGGATAACAGTACACCTCAATCCCCTTGTCGTTGGTCCCGTTAACCGGAGCTGAAGAAGAATACAGCTCCTCAATGGTGGAATCAAACTTAAGCCCATACAATTCCTCAATGGCGCCAAGCATATTGGCGGAAATCTCCGTCTGCTGGGCATTGCCCTGATAGGCGTTTCCTGTTCCCACGATAAATCCGTGCTCCACGCTGGTATCCAGGGTCTCCGACAGATAATCGTGGAACAGTTTGCCGGTAGCCGGCTGATCCGCCATAAAATTCCCCGCGAAATTCTCATAATTTCCCGTGTAAACCGCATCATTGGCTGGATTCCTTCCCCCGTTCTCCGTGTAAACCATGTCATACTCCGCGCACAGTTCTACCAGCTGCTGGGTATTGGCTCCCACCGCGTAATAATTGATGATCGCGTCACACCCCGCATCCGCCGCGTTTTCGATAAATGTCATACAGGAATTCAAGTCCGAGCATGCCTCAGAAAACATAAATTCCACATTATACTTAGGCGCGATATAATTGTTAAACCAGTCGGCCCTGTTGGTGCTCTCATCGTTCAGCTGAACCTCCAGGATTCCGATCTTATACTTCTCCTGCCCGCCGGCTCCGGACTCTCCTCCCTGACTCGTATCCCCGCTGTCGGAGCATCCGCCCGCGCCAACCGCAAGCACCCCGGCCATACCAATCGCCGCCGCTTTTCTCAACCAACCGTTCTTCTTCATAACAAATCTCCTTTTCTCTGAATTTTAAAATTGCTGTCTGCTGGGCAGAGTTTTCTGCCTCTCACTGTTGAGATACACCAGCAGTAAAAACACCACTCCCCGGATTCCCTGAATCATGGTAGAAGAAACCCCGATCATCAGCAGCCCCTTGTTCAGTATTGTCACCGTAATAGCCCCGATGAGACCCGCGAAGCAGTTGGACTTTGTCCCCCCGAAGATGGACATGCCTCCCAGCACCGTGGCAAGCATCACATCGGTTCCCATCCCCGTTCCCACGGTGGAGGCCACATTGGCTGTGCGGATGGTCTGGTACACCCCGGCCAGCCCCACGCCTACGCCGGCGAACAAAAAGGATATGTACTGAGTCTTCACTGCGTTAATCCCTGTCTGGATGGCGCATCTCTCATTTCCCCCGATAAACCGCAGTTTCCGTCCGATTGCCGTGCCGTGGTACAGGAGCAGGCACATGCCGAAATACAGGAGAAAGGACCCGTACCGGAACACCCCTTCCAGGGCCTTGCTGGTCTCATACTCCACGCCGATGGGGGCCGCCCCCACCAGCACCACACAGATGGCGCTGTAGATGGACATAGCCACGATGGCAACCATGGCCGGTTTCACATGGCAGGTGACGCACAAGGTACAGTTAAACATCATAAGCAGCACGCCGCCCGCCAAAGTCACGAGAACCATCACCGCCATGCTCCCTGTGGCCTGGTAGGCCAGGGCCCCCAGCACACAGGCCAGCCCCATGGCATTGCCCACGGAGAAATCCACATTACCGGTGCTGTAGATAAATGCCACCGCCGTAGCCATGGTTCCGGTGATAAAGCTCTGGTTGAAAATTCCCAGAATCACGCTCCGCTTCATAAACTCCCCGCCTGTGAGCGCCACAAATAAAAGAAGCAGAAATGCCAGCATGGCAAGGGGAAATACAATGGGAAAATACCGATTATTTTTTATCATGTCAACGCGGTCCGCGAGAGTCAGCTTAGGGCTTCTCTCAGAAACAGCCGCCGCAGATGAATTCGACATTCTTCGCTCCTCCTGTAAAAAATTTTTGATCTTCCTCCTGATACCACGAATTGCTCCGCACTGCGTGCTCCCGCAATTCTAAAAACATTCAAAATCCGCCCTGCCGGGCTCCTTTTTCATGTTTTTGCGGGTCCCAAGTTCAAAAATCCTCCTGCAAGCAAGCTTGCGTCGGACTTTTTGACCTTTTGACCCTGGTATCATCAAATCATACAATCAATCAGTTCTGTGTTGTCAAATCCGTCCTGCCTGTAGAACTCTCCGGAAATCTTCCCGTCCTTCATGATGATCAGGCGGTCCGACATACCGCACAGCTCCGGCAGTTCCTCTGAGATCAGCACCACAGACTTCCCGTTTTTCTTCATGTCATTGATCAGCTTGTACATGGAGGCCTTCACACCGATATCCACCCCTCGCGTTGGACAGTCCAGGATCAGCACATCCGCATCCGCTGCCAGCCATTTTCCAAACACCACCTTCTGCTTGTTGCCTCCGGACATGGCGCTCACCGGCTGGAAGATGCTGTTGCACTTGATGGCCAGGGAATCCACCTGAAGCCGGGCGTACTCCCGCTCCTTTTTCCCGGAGATAAAGATTCCCAGCCCCCGGTTGGCCTTGTAGCCGGTGCTCTGAATGTTGACGCCAATGGTTCCGTTCATCACCAGGGATTCCTGGTCTCTGTTCTTAGACACATACCCCATGCCGTGCTGAAAGGCTGTCTCCGGGTTTTTAATGGCTGTGTTGGTTTTCGTCAGCGTCACCTGCCCTGTGAGGATATCTTCCAGGCCGTAGAGGGCCCGTCCCAGGGTGTGCATGCCACACTCGGACAGCCCACCGATTCCCAGAATCTCACCCTTGTGAAGCTCGATGTCAAAGCACATCAGGTCCGTCATGGTGGTCAGGTTCTCCGCCTTAAGAACCACCTCTTCCCCGTAGCCGTCCATGTCGGAGCGGTAGTAATCTCCCTGGACGTCACGGCCGATCATCATCTGTTTGATCCGGTTGGGCTCATATTCCTCCTTCTCCAGGGATCCGATGATATCCCCGTCCCTGAGCACCGTCAGGGTGTCGCACTGCTCCATGATCTCGTCCAAATCATGGCTGATAAACACCACCGCCTTGTTGTCATCCGCCGCCTTGCGCATCAGGCGGTAAAGAATCTCTCTCCCCTTCTCCGAGAGCGCCGTGGTGGTCTCGTCCACCACAAACATCTCCGGGTCGTGGGCCATGGTCTTGGCGATCTCAATGAGCTTGCGCTGTTCCATGTTGTAGCTCCCCGTGATCCGCCCGGCCTCGATGTCGTCGATCCCCAAGTTCCTCAAGGCCTCGTTAGCCTTGGCGATCATCTTCCCCTTGTTGATAAACGGGCCTGCGCGGAACTGGTCGTAATCTCCCAGGAACATGTTTTCCGCCACTGTGATGTTGGGTATGGTTCCCATCTCCTGAACGATGATCCCGATCCCCGCGTGGATTGCCTCCAGGGAAGTGACCGGTTTCCAGGGCTTTCCCTTGTAGATGATCTCTCCGCTGGTGGCCTGCTGAATTCCCGCGATGATGGTAGTGACCGTGGACTTTCCGGAGCCGTTCTCCCCGATCAGCCCGCGGATCTCCCCCCTCTTGATCTCCATGTTCACATGGTTCAGGGCTACGGTCACGCCGAAATTCTTGCACAGATCCCTGACCTCCACCAGAATCTCTCCTTTTTCTGACATGTAAGTAACCTCCTGTCTAAATATCTGTTATGAGAATATCATAATTTTTTCGACCCTATCCGCCACTCTTTATGCTTTTTGCTTGTGTTTTTTTGACTTTCGTGTGGTTCTCCCATCAAAAAAACGACTTTTCACAGGTTTTCTCTTGTAAAAAGTCGTTTTTTATATAATGTCCACAAATTCTTTTATTTTTTTCGTTCTCTCTCCTCCGTGGGCGTAATCCCAAACTCCCTCTTATAGGCAGCGGAAAAATGGCTGAAATTCCCGTATCCCAGCTGAACCGCCACATTGCTCACAGACAGGGACGTGGTTCGCAGAAGCTTCTGAGCTTCCAAAAGCTTCTGGCGGATGATATAACCCTTGATCGATATTCCCATTTCCTTTTTAAATACCCGGCTGATGTAATCTCCATTCAAATGGACATGTTCCGTGATGTCCTCCTTGCGGATCTCCCCCCACAGGTTTTCATTAATATAATCCACGATCTGCTCAGTGACGCTGAGCTCGCCGGCATCGGACTCATTGGCATAGCATTCCAGGGTCAGATGGATCAGCTCCTTCATCTGATCTACGGAGCGCATGGCCTCGTGGGCAAGCCGCTGCCAGTCCGCCGACTGCTGCAGCATGGCCACCCTGCTTTTTGGTTCCCACAAATACACCAGCAGATGATGGAAATCCATAGAAAAGCAGGCCAGAGTATCCGCGGTAAAACCTTTTGCGGCCGCCAGCCGGTCCAGACAGGCACAGGCATCCTCCTCCATGGCCCTGGGCCCTTTTTCCTCCAGAATGGACTTCCATCTCATGGCCTGCTGCCGGTAGTCTGTCATTCCCTCTGCTGGCAGTCCGTCTCCAAAGACCCCTTTTTTGCCGGTTATATTCCGGTCCCTGACATTGATAAGACGCCGCCACTCCTTTGGCATTCCGGTTATGGCACATGTCTTGGAGGGATACAGGGCGATCTCGCATGGCATATACACGTCGCAAGCATCTGCCAGGTATTGAAGACGGCTGTTTAAGTCTCCGCTTATATCCGCTCCCGGTTCTGTCTGTATCAGCAGAGCGTAGGTGTCTGCTTCCATATAAGAAGTGAGGATACAGGAGGACAGGGCTCCGAAAATATCCTCGGCAAAGCTTTGGAGCACCGAGGCCATGAGATCCTCCTCAAGCTTACGGTCAGCGGTCCACCGAAGGATCTGAATCGCCGCGAGAACCCCTTCCCCATCCCTGTCCGGCATACTGGGCAGAGAGGCGAAATCTCCACTGTTGACAGTTCCCAGGAGGTATCCATGCCACAGGCTGCTGCTGATCTCCTTTTGATTGTACACATAACTTTTGCCTATGTCCTGCCACCGCCTGTTTCTGGCCTCCGCCCCCAGTTTTTCCGCCACTTCCCGAACCTTTGCCCGGATGGTCTCATAGGCTGCCGGCTGGACGATGTAATCGCTGGCCCCCAGTTCAATCGCCTCTCTGGCATACTGAAAATCCGCGTGGCAGGTGAGAAAAATGATCTTGCTGCCATATCCCTGCTGCCTTACCCACCGGCAGAACTCTATGCCGCTCTCCACAGGCATCTCGATATCGCACAGGATCACATCCGGCGCCCCCCGGCCAAAGGAAAGCCTGGCTTCCATGGCATTGGCCGCCGTGTCCACTGCGTCAAACCCCTCTTCCTGCCACGGAATGTTGGCAGCCAGCCCCATCAAGGTGACCCTCTGGTCATCAACAATCAAAAGCTTCATCCCCAGCGCTCCTCTCCTCTGTCTCTGTACCGATTCCCTGATCCTTGCCAAACGCTCCCACAGGAATAATCCACTCCACCCTGGCCCCCTTCCTGTTGGAAAACAAGGCCTGGCACTCCTGGCCGTAAAGCATCCTCAGCCGGACAATGGTGTTGGCAAGACCTACATGGCCCTCTTTCCAGACCGAGTCCATATCATTGTTCAGTTTCTCCAGAAGTTCAGGGGGAAACCCGTTTCCGTTGTCCGAAATTGCGATATGGGCATACTCCCGTCCATCCATCTTCCTCTTTCCGGCGGTGACAGCCACTTTTAAGGGGCCGGCCTGGCGGGAGCCGTATTTGCAGCTGTTCTCCAGAATTGTCAAAATACTTACCGGCGGGATCTTGAAAGATTCCATCCCTTCCTCCACGCTCAGAGCCAATTCCGCCTCATGCTCCTGGCCCACGCTCTGCAGCTTGAGATAATCGCCGCACATCTTAAGCTCTGTCCCCAGATCAACCGCGTCTTTATGAAAATCCAGGGTGTACCGCAGGTTGGTAGAGAGCAGCAAAATCACCTTCTTTACAGCCTCCACCTCCCCGGAGCTGGCCAGAGCATAAATATTTTTCAGACAATTAAGAAAAAAATGGCGGCGGATCTGAAGGCGGAGGGCATCCATCTGGGATTTCCTGGCCGCAAGGCGGCTCTCATAGGTGCTGATCTTCCACTGCTCCAGCACATCCAGCATCTCGTTAAAGGTGTCGCTGATGTGATCAAACTCCCGGTTCCCCCCTCTGGGGGCCCGAAGCCTGGTATCCCCTCCCCGGATCTGTTCCATAGCGTGGACCAGACCGTTGAGAGGCTTAAAAAAGGTGCCCCTTAAGTACAAGTAAGCCACGCCGAAGGAACCCAGGGCCACTGCCGCCCAAAGCCAGGTTATGGTGTAAAGCCAGCCTGCATCATACAAAAAATCGCTGGCGCTGGCCACGGTCAGGGTAGCCAGGGTTTTTTCCGTGATCAGATATTGCCGGTTATTATTTTTCACAAAATAATAACCATCTTTCTCTTTATATTTCATGCTGCCGTTATACCCCCTGGTCCACAGGGCGCTGGTGAGCAGCTGGTTCCCCTTTTTAAAAATCACCGACGAAGTCAAGCCGTAATCCACCCGGACCGAGGAGGAGATATCCGCCAGATCCATGAGGACTACCCCATAGAGACTTTCCCGGCAGCACATTCTGGCCAGATACGGGCGGTCATCCAACAGATACAGGTCCCACCCTGTGTTTAAACTGTCCGTCTCCTCACATATGGTCCTGGCGGCAGACATCAGACGTTCCCTGCGCTCCTCCGTGTCATCCTCCCAGCTGATGACAGGTATCTCAAAATCATACTCCGGATTCAAAAACACCACTGCCCCGATACTCTTTGCCGAATCTGTCAGATCCTGGGCCTGCTTGTACTGAAGCTCCAAAAGCTCCGCCGCCCGCTCCCTCTCCTCCGCCGCGGCTGCGTCCATAAAGCTTTTCTCACTCCAGCAGTTTACAAAAAGGAACTCTGAGGCCTTTGTCATCTGATCCTGGATGCTGGCTGCAAATACATTGAGAGCATCGGCCTGGCTCTTGGCCATCTGGCCCTCAATCTGTTCCATTGCCGACCGCTGGCTTAACAGAAACAGAACGCAGAAGGGAATCTGAATCAGAAGAACCATTGCCAGAAGCTTCCATTTGACAGATATTCTCCGGGGTTTATTTGTTGTGTCGGATGTCTGGTTTTGTGTCATAACAGTTCCTCCTGGTCATGATCTGACGCATGGCCCTCAGATTTCGCACCGTAAAGCCCTTTCCGAACTCAACAGTCAACTGTTCAGAAAGATATTCTAACAATTTCTTCCCATATTCAGCCCGGTCATTTTCCCCACACGCTTTATAGATCTGCTCGCCAATCTCCCAATAGGTCATTACCATAGCGGAATTTACTGCTGCGCTTAAACGGTGCTGGGCAGATACAATAGAATTGCGGATGGAATGGTAGGTCTGTTCCGCATTTTGATTGATTTTTAAATTACGTTCCATCTTTGTACCTTTCCCTTTCCCTTTTGCCAGCTCCTGGTTCCGGCTTCCCCATAGGCCCCGTCCGTATCGAGAGTCACCGTCTCCTTGTGTACCGGTTCCGCCGAGTTCTGCTGGATGGCCTGTTCCCCCAGGACACGCACCAGAAGCCGGTAATTGCTGAATTCATCATAGGTAGCCTCCCAAAGCCCTTACATGAATTACCTCATTTGGATTATATCAAAAAAATGGGGATATGTCTTGGGTTTTACAACAATCTATTCCAGTTTCAAGGCTCGTTTTGCATCGGTCTGCGCCATCTGCTTGAGGTTAAATACCTTGGCCCATCGTGCGTACCCCGCACCTTTTCCAGCCTGCAATTTTTCCTGAATGTCCACCAGCAGATTGACCTTCGGTGGTTCTGCTGGACTGCTTTCCTATTCGGCGTGTGCTGTTTTTCTCCGGCGAGAACCGCCCGAATCTCTTCCTCACTGTAACCCTCGCCCAGCTTCTCATCCATACGGGCAACATTCTTCCATCCGGGAGCTTTGAGCCGGATAGATTTTCCTCGTCTGAACACTTCGCAGCCCATCTCTGTAAGCAGCTTCAGCAGCCTGTTTACTGCCCTTGGCACATCCGGTACAAATTCCGGACGGATTCCATAACAGTAGCCCATGAAATGTCAAAGGCATAGGAAAATTTCTTCTGATAGGCTAACCATAGCCCCAGCATGGTGGGACTATTTTCCACTTCATCGCAAACCGCCAACGCATCCGGCAGATACTTTTCTGTTCCTCTTTTTCTGGCCGTTGCAGCGAGAGCCGCAGCCAAATCTTCCGGAATGATGTCGGAACCGTGGAGCCGGTTCAAAATATAGAGGTCATAGAAGTCCCTCATGCGGGTGTTAGTTGTTGCCCTGGAGAGAATGGTTTCCAGCTTTTCTGCCAACACCGTTTCCAGATTGTAGGCCCAAATATCAATCCAGCGATCTTCCAACATCAGCTTAAAACTGTACCGGATCTCTCTGGGGGTAATGGCATCACCGGTGGAAATGTCAATTTTCAATGGTGTTACTACACCGTCAAAGGTTGTGGTCATGCTGACACGAATCCCAGGGTATTCTGCTTCATCCATGATCTCGGAGATGTTTTTCAACTGAAATTTAACGCCATCGTCAATCGGAACGGTTATGATTGTAGAAATCAAAGTTTCAATGTCCTCCACATTGACATTGGCTCCCTTTATGGTTGCATCCAAATCCATTGTGGAACGAGCATCCAGCCCCACCATTGCGGCTACCAGCATCCCACCCTTTAAGATAAATTTATCTTTGTATTCAGAAAGGGAAATGCGCTCCAGAAAACGCTCCATCATATAATTCCGCATTAAAATCTGTGCGTCTGCGGATTTTTCTCTGGAAAGATTGCGGATTAAATCCTTGAGCTGTCTTGCTGTTTTTATCATAAGAGTACCTCCAAATACTGCCTTAAAGTTTTATCTACCCGAAACAATCCGGCATAGCGCATCAATGTTCTTAAATTTTTATCTTTCCTGCGGGCATAGGCTTTAAGCGCTCCCTGGAAAGTCTGGATTTCAATACTACTCCGGCTCCGAAGCAGGTCGCAGATCGTTCGCTCCATATCATAAACCGGCACCGTATGACCAAAAGGCGTCTGGCCAGTGGTTCGGCCAATCTCATAAAACTCTGGCTTCACGGTGTAAACAGAAAGGCCCTCCGCCTTTAAGCGAGTTGGACTGTAACCTCTCCGCACCGTAACAGAGTATGGTGACGGTTCCCTGTCTGTCAGATCGTGAAAAAACAGCGCCGATTCATGGGAGAATATTGCCTGACCGCACCGCAGATGCAAAAGAAACATCGCATCCACCCAAGCATTTTCAGAAACATAAATACCATGGGCAACCTGTTCCAGCTTTTTCTCTTTGACATATTCATAAAAGATTGGTTTTACAATTCCGCTGGCAATTACCTGGGCGGTTTGCAGCATTCCATCATGCTCTGCCAGAAGTTTATCTAATTGCTCAAATCGTTCTGCTTTCGTCACGCACGCCACTTCCTTTCGTGCTACTATTATATACGAATGTGGCACGAAAGTAAATATAGAAATCAAAAACTTTTTTGAATGATAACCTCCACGTCTTCTGTTATAATCCTGTTTGCGGCGGCCAGGGCATTGACCGTAAGCATCCCTAGGGAGGGCTGACAGTCCAGCAGGATACGTACCATGGCATCGGAAAGAGTAAATGGCAGCTTGTCCGGCTGGGGGTGGCCCAGGCTGATGGTCAAGCTGCCCTGCGGGTCGCAATCCACCAGAAGGATCTTTTTGTCCTCCCTGGCCAGCCCAATCCCCAGATTGACGCAGGTGGTGGTCTTGGCCGTTCCGCCTTTCTGGTTTGAGCAGGCGATGATCTGTGTGTTCATTGACTTCACCTCATTTCTAAGTTGTGTTGATAGCTTCTGGAAATAGAAAAAGCCGCCACTTTCAAAAATTAAAAAGTGACGGCTTTTTCTACCCCCGGAACATCCTGCCCCGGAAATGCAAAAAGCACCCAGTAAAAAATACTGAGTGCCTGCATTAGATTCATATTCAATTATTCAGATTTAGTCAAACTATATCAGCCCTTTCAGATATGGCAAAACCCCGGAAAGCCTTGATTTTCCAGGGTTTTTGAGCCTTTTTGATTGTAAATGCGCGACCAATTATCTCTTGGAGAACTGAGGCGCACGACGTGCGGCTTTGAGACCGTACTTCTTTCTCTCTTTCATCCTGGGATCCCTGGTAAGGAAACCGGCTTTCTTAAGAATCGGGCGGTACTCCTCGTCCGCCTGAAGAAGGGCGCGGGAGATGCCGTGGCGGATAGCGCCTGCCTGGCCGGTGAAGCCGCCGCCGTGGACGTTCACCAGTACGTCGAATTTATCTGCATTGTCAGTGGCCACAAGGGGCTGACGCACTACTACCTTCAGAGTCTCCAGGCCCAGGTACTCGTCGATATCTCTCTTGTTGATGGTGATCTTGCCTGTGCCGGGTACCAGATAGACTCTGGCAATGGATTTCTTTCTTCTGCCTGTTCCGTAATATCTTGCTGTGTTAGCCATTATAATTTCCTCCTTCCGCACCTTTGATTAAAACTTGAACTCTAAAACTTCCGGTTTCTGAGCTGCCTGCTCGTGATCCGGGCCAGCGTAAACATGAAGCTTCTTGATCATGCTCTTTCCCAAAGGTCCTTTTGGAAGCATGCCTTTTACCGCTAACTCAATGACTCTCTCCGGCTTCTTTGCCATCATCTCCCGCAGGGTGGTCTCTTTCATGCCGCCCACATACTGGGAGTGGTGATAGTAGATCTTCTGATCCAGCTTCTTGCCGGTTACTTTCACTTTATCCGCGTTTACGATCACTACGTAATCGCCGCAGTCCATGTGGGGAGTGTAAATCGGCTTGTTCTTTCCTCTCAGAACCTTAGCCACTTCTGAAGACAAACGTCCTAATGTATATCCGGCAGCATCTACTACATACCATTTTCTCTCAATCGTCGATGGACTAGCCATAAAACTCTTCATTGGTCAACCTCCTGTAATATTCCTTAATTTCCATGATCTTCTGAAAACATATATCGTAAAATGCCGACTCCGGGGCTTTGGATCGGACATTTTCGCCTAACGTCACAGTTATACATTATATAACACATGGTCAGGCGTGTCAACAATTTTTTCCCTGATTTTGGCTACAAAAACTGGCTGAAATATGTTAAACTGTGCTTAATTAATACCGTGATCGGCGGGCAGCGCCCCTGGACCGGATATACAGACCCGCGTACCTGGACGCTTCAGCCCTGCCCTTGAAAGGAGGCTCTCTCATGGCCTACAAAAGCACCCGTCTCCGGACCAGCTTAACGGTCCGCAGCGTTATCTCTATCCACTATTTTGACTACATGAGCGACTTTGTCTTTCCCGGGGAGAGCCACGATTTCTGGGAGCTGGTCTGTGTGGACAAGGGCGAGATCGACGCCGCTGCCGGCGAGAAGCGCCACACCTTAAAGAAGGGGAGCATCATATTCCATGAGCCCGGGGAATTCCACAATGTGATCACCAACGGGCGCATCGCCCCCAGCCTGGTGGTCATCGGCTTTGAGTGCCGCTCGCCCTGCATGGAGGCCTTCCGGGGCCGGATTTTGACGGTTCAGGACACGGAACAGGCCCTCCTGGCCCAGATCATCATCGAGGCCCGGAGGGCCTTCTCGGGGCGCTTGGATGACCCTTACCAGGAGGAGCTGATCCGGGAGGCGGACGCTGCCGGTTTCGGCGCAGAGCAGCTCATAAGGAATTATCTGGAGGAGCTCCTCATCCACCTATACCGCCGCTATTTCGCCAACCCCCTCCCCGTGCCCTCAAAAAGCTTGGGACGCCCAAGCCTTGGGCGCCCCAACGAAACCTACAACCGCATTATCCGCTATATGGAAGAACATGTGAATGAACAGCTGACCATGGACAATATCTGCAAAGATACCCTCATCAGCCGCTCCCGCCTTCAAAAACTGTTCCAGGAGCTTCACGGATGCGGCGTCATGGAATTTTTTACCTTGATGAAAATCGACACCGCCAAAGAGCTGATCCGCTGCAACCAGCTGAATTTTACCCAGATCGCGGACCGCTTAGGCTACACCTCTGTCCACTACTTTTCCAGGCAGTTTAAAAAGGTCACCCACATGAGCCCCTCCGAGTACGCTTCCTCTATCCGGCTTTTGTCGGATCACCCCTGATACCGCTTCACGATATCCTTCATCTGGGTCCATTTTTTCTCCATGTCCGCCACCAGGGCCAGCTGGGTGCGGCACCGGTCCAGATTGTGCCCTTCTCTGCTGGTGTGGAAGTACACGTCCCCCTGGAGGTAGTCGGTGAGGAACCTCATGCCGCACTCCAGGGTCATCATCCTGGCGCCGTAGGGCAGCATGTCTGTCTCTGTCTCCGTCAGACGGCCCTGGCTTCCCTCCAGGAATCCCTTTGTGTACACCTCAAAAAGGGGAAGGGACAGAGACACCTTGGACAGATCCCTCTCATCCTCCTCGGCGGTGTTGGCGCCGAACCGGATGGAATCCCCGTAATCGAATATGGAAAATCCCGGCATAATGGTGTCCAGATCAATGATGCACACAGCCTCGCCCGTGGCGTCGTCGATCATGATGTTGTTGAGCTTGGTGTCATTGTGGCTTACTCTCAAGGGAAGCTTGCCGGCTCTCTGGAGGTCGTAGGCAAGGCTCATGTCCTTCTCCCTCTCCCTCACGAACCGGATCTCCTCCTCCACCTGGGCGGCCCTCCCCATGACATCCTCTTCCACAGCTTTCTGGAAGGTCTTGAACCGGGCAGCCGTGTTGTGGAAATCCGGTATGGTCTCAGTCAGCTCATCCGCGGGATAATCTGCCAGAAGGCACTGAAACCGCCCAAAGGCCTTGCCGCTCTGATAGAAATCCTCCGGCTTTTCCACCAGGTTGTAGCAGGTAGCGTGGTCCACGAACAGATACATCCTCCAGTAATGTCCCTGGCTGTCCTGGTAATAATCCCTGCCGTCTTTTGTGGGCACAAGATTTAAGGTCTCTCTGTCCGGATCCCCGTGATTTTCCACGATCTGGCGGCGCAGGAAGGTGGTCACGCCTTTTACATTTTTCATAAGGCCGTCAATGTCCTTAAAGACCTCATGATTCATCTGCTGGAGAATATAGGCGTATTCCTGCCCCTCCTCCTCACAAACCAGGCGGAAGGTAAGGTTAATATGTCCGCTCCCGTAGAGTTCACAGCTTTTCACTTTTCCCTTTATGGCAAATGCCTCTGCTGCTTCCATTTTTCTCGCGTTTTTACTGTCCATTGTAACCCTCCCACAGCTTCTCCGGATACAGACCCTGCTCCTTCATCCTGCGGATCGCCTGGACCACGGTCTCCTTATCTTCCTTATAAGTTACCCCATACCATCTGTCTCTGCTCTTTAATACTTTGACCTGCGCCTTGTCCTCCTTGAGAAGCTCATCCACTACAAAAGGAAGAAAATACTCGCACTTTAAGGGATTTGCCGGAACCTCTCTCCGCAAAAATGAGGCAAAACGGTCATCCAGCTCCTTTAAGATGCTGGGGGTGAATCCCCACAGGTTCATGGACACCACCGTGTCTCCCGGCAGATCCACCCAGGTGGCCCCGTCGTCCTCCGTATAGGCGCCGTGGTCTCCCCGCTTCTCGATCCTTGTTCTCTCGTGGATATCCACAAGCCTGCCCTGATCATCGGCAGTGCAGATTCCCCTGGCCACATGTCCGTTCTCTGTCATGGTATTGATCAGCTCATAGCCCACCATGGTATACTGATATCTGTCATCGTCGCCGCAGCTTGTGAGCTGGCCGTAGATCTCCCGGAACGCCTGCTTTCCGTAGTAATCGTCGGCGTTGATCACGGCAAATGGCTCCTTCACCACATCCTTGCAGCACAGAATCGCATGTCCCGTACCCCAGGGCTTCACTCTCCCCTCCGGCACCGTGAACCCTTCCGGCAGCTTGTCCAGCTCCTGGTATACATACTCCACTTTGACCCTCTGCTCCATCCTCCTGCCTATGGTCTCCTTAAACTCCTTCTCAATGGCCTTTTTGATAATAAAGACCACCTTCTCAAACCCGGCCTCCTTTGCGTCGAATATGGAAAAATCCATAATAATGTTTCCATATTCATCCACCGGATCAATCTGCTTGAGACCTCCGTAGCGGCTTCCCATGCCTGCGGCCATAACCACCAATACAGGTTTTTTTCTCTCTCCCATAAAACTACCTCCTACTTTTTTTATCGGGTATCGGCACGCGCCGCTTTGCGTCACCTGCCATGCCTGTTGTCTTAAGTATAGCGGGTTTATGGGAGTTTTTATTTGCCTAATTACGCCGTTTATTTGTACAATCTGCTTACTATTCCCCGCGTGCCCTCTGCTGGTTGAGCGCTGCCTTCAGCCTGGCGATTTCTTTGGGATAATAGTCTGTGGCCGAGTAGGTTCCCGCCTGCTCCATCCACTCCAGAGCCTTCTCTAGATTCCCTCTTTTTTCTTCCGCCTTGGCAAGGTCCTCCCGCCCTTCATAGCAGAAGGGGCTAGAGCAGGTAAAGACCCGCCGCTCCAGGGACATGGCTTTACGGGCCGCCTCCTCGGCCTCCTCAAGCCTTCCTAAATGGATCAGCACGTCGGCCATGCCCTCGTAATTGCAGCAGTCATCCGGATCGCTCTCCACATCGGCCCTGTAGTTTTCCAGGGAGCGCTCATAGCACTGGAAGGCCTGTTCCCGGTCGCCCAGGGCTTCGTACACTTCCCCCAGCTTCATAAAGCCGTAGGTGCTGTCCGGCGCCAGCTCCACGGACTTTAGGAGGTAGGGAAGGGCTCCCTCCTGGTCCTTCATCTCATTTGCCAAAAATTTGCCCATGAGCCGCCAGCACCTGGCGCTGCCGGGGGCAGTGTCGATGGCCTTCTGATAAAATTCCCTGGCCTTCTCAAGCTCCCCGGCCCTCATGTGGCACCAGGCGATCTCCCGGTATCCCCGCTCTGTCTGGCTGGGATGGGCCTCAATATACCGGTTCAGACGCCGCACCGCCTCCTCATACCGTTTCTTCCGCACAAGAATATCCGAATACAGAAGGAGCAGGCTCCTGTCGTCGGGCCACTGCTTTAGGCTTTCCCTGATGCACTCCTCCGCCTTGTCGTCCTCATGGAGCCTTTTTAAAATCCTGCACAGATCTCTGGCTGACTGGAGGTGGCCCTGTCGCCTCCCCTCCTGGTAGGCCCTCACGGCCTCCTGCCATTTTCCCTGCTTCTGAAGCACATCCCCCAAGGCATCCCAGGCCATGCCGAAGCCGGGCTCCTGCTTTGCGGCCCCGTCAAACCATCTCTCCGCCTCCGTGAAATCTCCGGCTCCCTCATATGCCTTGCCCATGCGGTAGCTGGCGTAGTAGTCCTCGCCCACCTTCTCCAGCACATGGCGGTAGACCGCCGCCTCCTCCTCAAAGCGCCCCAGGTCATGGAGACAGCTCCCCTTTAAATACTGCCGCCTTGGGGTATCCCTCCCCCCGAGGGCCTCCTGGATCCATTTGAGAGCCTCCTCCGGCCTGTCGTCGTCATAGCACACAAAGGCGTACTCCTCGCATACCATATCCGCACCCTGGGTGCGGTCATAGAGCTCCTTCAAGATCTCCTCGGCCCTGCCGTAATCCTCCAGCTTCCGGAGAGCCTGGGCATGGTCAAAGAGCACCTGGGCTGTCCCGCAGCCCTGGGCTGTAAGTTTTTCGGCGTCCTCGCAGACCTGCTCATACTCCTCCAAGTTTAAAAGAAGCTCCAGGCGCAGATTGGCGGCATCCCGGTGGAACCCGGCTTCCAGGACCTTTCCGCACAGGGCCGCTGCCTCCTGGCTCTTCTTCTGGTCAGCCAGAATCGAAGCCTGCCTGTACCAGATCTCCGGGCTCTCCCCATATGCCGCCTCCGCCTGGCCGTAGACCTCCAGGGCCTTGTCGCTGTTCCCCGTAAGCCTGTAATCCTCCGCAAGGTCCATGTACAGCGCCAAAGGCTGCCGGCCCCCCTGGGCGCCGCACAGCTCCCACAGCTGCCTCCTGTACTTTAAGGCAGCCTCATAGTCCTCCAGGTGATGACAGCTTATGGCCATCATGCAAAGCCAGTCCCACTCATTGTCCTGTGTCCGCTCTGTCTTCTCCAAAAGCTCCCTCACCCGGCCGTAGCGGCGGCCCTGCCAGCACAGGCGGGCCAGCTCCCATGTGTCCTGGGTTCCCTCTTCCTCCACTTTCCTGGACAGGGCGTCTGCCGCCCGGGCGATCTGATCTTCCAGATAATCCCACTTCTCCGGCCCGCAGGCCCTCGCCCGCCCCAGAGCCTTGAGAGCCTGCTCCAGACACCCCTGCCTCTCCAGATAGGTGCCCAGTAGCTGCCAGTAACCTGGATTCTCCATGTCTTCTTTCACCAGTCCCGCCAGAATCTCCTCCAGCTCCTGGGAGTCCTCCGGCGCCGCCCCGGCATCCATGGCGGTCCGGGCGTACCAATATCTGGTGGAGACATTTTCCCCATCCCTGCCATACAGCTCTCTGGCCAGCTCCCAGGCCTTTTCCTCCATCCCCTGGACCATGGACAGATGGCGGATTTTCAAGACGGTCAGGTCCGGATGTTCCATGTCCATGGCCTCCAGTTCCTCAAGGGTCCGCTCTGCCTTCTCCTGGTCTTTCTCTCCCAGAGCCGCCCTCAGCTCAAAAAACAATTCAAAAAACCGGTCATAGTCAAAATCTTCCCTGACAGGCGTTTTGTCATACCGGAAAGAGTCCTCCCTCTCCACCCGGTCTGCCAGATAATCCACAAAGCCTTCCGGAAAATGGAGGCTCAGCTCCTCCCGCGCCTCGCTCCAGCCAAAGGTCTCATCCAGGGCAGCGTAACAGCTGTGGGGCAGGTGGATGTGGTCCATGAGAAAACCAAGAAGAGCCCGCCCTGCATCCCGCTGGGTCTCCAAATCCTGGCACACCGGGCTGGCTGCCAGCTCCTTCCAGTTGTCCGGACAGATGCGCCTGCCATAATCCTGGTAAAGCTCCCCGGCCTTCCTGATAAGCTCCCGAATCTCCCGGTTGTCCGTCAGCGGCTCCTTCTGTTTTCCGGCCGCCGTCTTGAGGGCCTCCTCCATGGCCTGCCTTAACCGGCGGAACCCTTCCGGGTCCTCCTCTGGATGAAATTCGGGAAGCTTCTTTAAGTACGCCCTCCTGATGTCCTCCTCCCTGTCGGTCTTCCTGATCCCCAAAATCTCCCAGCAATCCATCTATTTTTCTCCTTCCTCCTTGGGGTAACGGCACGCGCCGCTTACGCGTCACCTGCCAGGTCGTCGGAAGGCATCCTAGAAACGCTCTCGCGTTTGCCTTCCTCGGTCACATACCAGCGGGAAGTTACCGTCTCGCCGCTAAAGCCCATGGATCGGTACAGGGAATAGGCGGCCGCGTTGATGCTGGACACTCCCAGGGAGAGGGTCTTGATCCCGTTCTCTGCCGCCACGGCCTCCACGGACTTAAGCATCTTCCTGGCCAATCCCCTGCCCCGGAATTCCTCAAGGACTCCCAGGCTGTCGATCTCCACTTCCTCGCCTTTCTCGACCAGGATCAGAAACCCGGCGATTTTCCCCTGGCTTCTCACAAAAAACATATGCCACCTGCTGTTGGCCATCCACTGCCGGAACTCGTCCTCTGTCACTGTAGCGGAGTTGGGCACAGTGTAAAAAACCGTATTGTACAGGGCGCACAGGTCGGAAACCTGCCAGGGTTTCACTTCCTCCCACTCCCTGTCCTCCGCTCTGCCCTCAGGAGGCGAGACCTTCTTTTTCAGTTCCAGCATATCGTGTCCGTGGCGGAACGTGTACAGGCCGTAGGCTTTTCCCGGCACCAGCCTCTCCTTCTCCTCCTTGTCGCACACGTACACCTGCCTCGCCCCGTTCCTCACCGCCTGGTGGGTGACCCGGGCCAGCAGCCGGTCAAAGTCCCGGGGCCGGCACCGGTTGATGAACAGATAGGCCTTTCCTTTCACCGGGATCTCCGTCTGGATCAGATGATACTCCCAGTCCTCGTTTTTGCCTATGATGTTCTTTTTAAGCTCTGTCTCATATTCGATTTTCATGAGAGTCAGTCCCTTGGCCGGCGCTTTGGGCCCTGCCGCCTGGCGGTTTCTGGCCCTCAAGATTTCCTGGACATGCTCCGGCGGATAGACCCCCATGCCCACCTTCATCAAAGTCCCCGCGATGATCCGCACCATGTTGTACAAAAATCCGCTTCCCACCACCCGGATAGTAATCATCTCCCTCTCCTCGATCAAGTCGATCCGGTAAATGGTCCGCACCGTGTCCTCCACCTGCCCCCTGGCTGTACAGAAGCTTTTAAAATCATGTTCCCCTGTAAGGTAAATGGCCGCCCTGCGCATCTTCTCCACATTGAGAGGGAAATAGCAGAAATAGGAGTACAGCCTCTGGGTGGGCATGTCGATCTTTCTGTTGAGGATCCTGTACTCGTAGGTCTTGGCGCAGTTCTGCTTTCTGGGATGCCAGTCAAGGGGCACCTCCTCTGAGGACAGCACCCGTATGTCGTCGGGGAGCCTCTGGTTTAAGGCAAAACAGATCTTGTCCGCGGCCATCCGGTTCTCTGTATCAAAAACCGCCACATTTCCCTCAGCGTGGACTCCGGAGTCAGTTCTGCTTGCTCCGATAACCACAACAGGCTCCCTCAGAAGTTCTGAGAGAGCTCTGCCTAGCACCTCCTCTATGGTGATTCCGTTTGTCTGAAACTGCCACCCGCAGTAATTGGTCCCGTCATAGGCCAGGACCATCTTCACTCGCTTCATAAGTCCCCTTTCCGGCCCTAAGCCTTCCTACAGCGCCGCCCTCACCGCTATGATCGCTGCCAGATAAATCCCGTAGACCACGTAGGCCCCATAGTCCCGGCGGCTGTAGCGCAGAGGCTTCATCCTTGTCCGCCCCTCACCGCCCCGGTAGCACCTGGCCTCCATGGCCATGGCCAGATCCGTTGCCCGGCGGAAAGCCGAGATAAACAGGGGCACCAGGAGCGGCACCATGCTCTTTGCCTTCTGGATCAGGTTCCCGCTCTCAAAATCCGCCCCCCTGGCCATCTGGGCCTTCATGATCTTGTCCGTCTCCTCCACCAGGATGGGGATAAACCGCAGGGCAATGGACATCATCATGGATATCTCGTGGACAGGCACTCTCACGGCCTTCAAAAAACCAAGGCTCTTCTCCATGCCGTCGGTCAGCTGGTTGGGCGTGGTGGTGAGAGTCATGATGGAAGATCCCACCACCAGATAGATCAGCCTCAGACCCATAAAGCAGGACATCCGAAGGCCCTCCCTGGTGATCTTTAAAAACCCCAGCCTCACCAGCACCTCCCCGTCCGTCAAAAACAGGTTAAAGCTGACGCTGATCAGCAGCAGAAACACCACTGCCCTCAGCCCTCTCACCATAAACTTAAAAGGCACCCTGGATATGGCGATAGCCGACGCCAGAAACACCGTGGCTATGGCGTAAGCCACGATGTGGTCTGCCAAAAACAGGGATATGATAAACACCATGGTGCCGAACAGCTTGGTCCGGGGATCCATGCGGTGCAACACCGAATCCACCGGATAATATTGCCCTAATGTAATATCTCTGATCATCTCTTCCTCCGCTTTGCGAAACTGCCCCTTCTACCCTTTGAGCAGCTTTACAATGGCTTCTCTTGCCTCCTCCACTGTAGTGATATCCTGGTCAATGGGAACTCCCCGCTCCCTCAGGCCGTGGACGATATAAGTCACCTGGGGGGCCGCCAGCCCCATGGCCTCCAGCTCCCTGTAGTGCCGAAACACTTCCCGGGGCGGGCCGTCGAAAACCTTCTCCCCGTGGTTCATCACCATCAGCCTGTCCGCGTACCTGGCTATGTCCTCCATACTGTGGGACACCAGGATGATACTCATGCCCCTCTTCCTGTGGAGCTGGCTGATCTCCTCCAGGATCTCATCCCTGCCCCTTGGGTCCAGCCCCGCCGTGGGCTCGTCCAGGATCAGCACCTTAGGGTCCATGGCCAGCACCCCCGCGATGGCCGCCCGCCTCTTCTGTCCGCCGGACAATTCAAAAGGCGACTGCTCCCAGTACTTTTTATCAAGACCCACCTGCTCTAAGGCGAGCCTGGCACGTTTCTCAACCTCCTCTTTCTCCAGCCCCAGATTCCTGGGGCCAAAGCACACGTCGGAAAATACGTCGATCTCAAAAAGCTGATGCTCCGGATACTGGAACACCAGCCCCACCTTTGACCTGAGCTCCCTCAAATTGTATCCTTCTTTGTGGATGTCCTCTCCATCGTAATACACGGTCCCCTCCGTAGGCTTAATAAGCCCGTTGAGGTGTTGGATCAAAGTGGACTTCCCTGACCCTGTATGGCCGATCAGCCCTACAAACTGTCCGTCAGGGATCTCAAAATTCACGTCCTTTAAGGCATACTGTTCAAAGGCAGTCCCCTGCCCGTACACATAAGTCAAATGCTCTGCTTTTATCGCCATCGTCCTCTCCTTACGTCAGTGCAACCTGCTGTGGGAACCGCTCCTTAAACATAGGGAGGAGACAATCCATCAGCTCCTCATTTGAGAGGATGCCCTCGGGAATGTCAAGCCCCGCCTGCTTTAACTCGTAGGCCAGCTCCGTCACCTGAGGCACATCTAAGCGGTAAGCTTTCAGCTTCTCCACCTGGGAAAAGATCTCCCTGGGCGTGCCATCCATCACCAGCTTCCCGTCATCCATGACAATCACCCTGTCCGCAGAGATCACTTCCTCCATGTAGTGGGTGATCAGCAGCACCGTGATCCCCTCCTGCCTGTTCAGCTCCCTCACCGTCTTTATCACTTCCCTGCGGCCATTGGGGTCCAGCATGGCCGTGGGCTCATCCAGGATAATGCACTCCGGGCGCATGGCCATCACACCGGCTATAGCCACCCTCTGCTTCTGGCCTCCTGACAGCCTGTTGGGAGATTTGTAGCGGTAGGCGGTCATGCCCACTGCCTCCAGGCTCTCGTCCACCCGCTTCCAGATGTCCGGCGCAGGCACTCCCATATTCTCAGGGCCGAATCCCACATCCTCCTCAACCACATTGCCGATAATCTGGTTATCGGGATTCTGGAACACCATCCCCGCCTTCTTGCGGATCTCCCAGATCGCCTCCTCGTCAGAAGTGTCCATGCCGGAAACCCACACCGTTCCCTCCGTGGGAGTCAGGATCCCGTTGATCTGCTTGGCGAAGGTGGACTTGCCGGAACCGTTGTGCCCTAAGATGGCCACAAAACTTCCTTTCTCGATATCCACATTCAAATTGTCAATGGCCCTGTCGATCTCTTCTATATTGTCGTCTTCGTCTCGTCTTATATAATCAAAGATCAGTCTGCTCGCCTTTATGATTCCCATATTTGACCTTTCCCGCTGTTTTTATATACCGTTTTCAAAATAACCCTTGAACGGTAACTATTGCTTTACAATTTTAGTTGAATTTCCCCCAATAGTCAAGATAAACCGTGATTCTTCCTCCTGGGGCCCGTACGCATAAAAAAGAGAACCCCTCAGGATTCTCTTTTTTATGCGGTTTTATCTTAACCCGCCGTATTTTAGGAAACTCTCTTTCCGGTGCTGTCCAGCTGGTGCCCTTCCACCACCGTATCCGTGAGCATCCGTCCGTCCGCGCCCATGTAGTACCACTCTCCCGGCTGGTCCTCGACCCAGCCCACTGCCATGGCCCCGGTTCCCGAAGTCAGATAATACCGTCCTCCGTCTATGTCCAGCCAGCCGGTCTGCATCACCCCGTCCGCATCCAGGTAATACCATACGTTATCTACCTGCTGCCATCCGGTGAGCATATAGCTGTCCTTGTCGAACAGATACCATTTGCCCTGAATCTTATACCACTGGTCTGTGACATAGGTCTCGTCGGCCTTCTGATACTTCTTCCCCTCGCTGTAGGTCCTCCACTTTCCCGAGTTGTCCCCAAAGCCCGTGGCTTCCAGCATATCGGAATCCACCCACTCTCCGGCGGTAAGGTTCTTCTGGTTTGACTTGGGCACCGCCCTGACGGAAAAATGATACCATCTGCCGTCTGTCATATAGCTGCTGAAATCTGCCTTGTTGGTGCTCACCGTGACCCGGGTCACCCGCTCGTCATCGCCCTCGTAGAGACGGACCTCATACTCCTTGGCCTTATCCACCTTCTTCCAGCGGGCGATTCCCGGCTGGCTTCCGTCCCAGTAGGCCTCCTCAGGCTCTCCCAGCTGTGTCTTTGTGGCTGCCATGGCCGGAACGCACATGGTAACGGCCATAAACAAGGCCGCCAGGATCCCCAGCCCCCATCTCTTCCCTGTTGTCTTCATCTCTGACTCCTTTCCCGCCAGGCTTTTTGCCGGCGGCTGACTTTTTTCGCGGCTGCCTCATGCATGGGCTCTGCCCTGCCGCCTATTTTTTCCAGATTCCCTCTTTGTCCACGTAAAATGTGTCAACCGTGGTGTCTACGGCCATATTGCCGGAACCCGGGTAGAAATAGCGCCATCCGCCGTCTACCTCATTCCAGCCTTCCAGCATGACTCCGTTCTTGTCGAGATAATAGATCTTCCCGTCGCTGTGAAGCCATCCTGTGTGGGCGGCGCCCTCCACGCCGTCCGAAATTCTGTTTAAATAGTACCAGTAGCTGCCTGACTTGAGCCATCCCACATACATCTCTCCATTGCTGTTGAGAAAATAGGACAGCCCGTCTTTCTTCTGCCAACCCGTGAGCATCTTCCCATCCTTGTCAAAGAGATACCACTTGTCATTAAGCTTCAGCCATCCGTTCTTTTCATAGGAGCCGTCAGGATACCGATAATACCATGTGCCCTCGGACAAGATCCAGCCAACCTGGGCCGTATTGCCCACCGGCTGTCCGTTGCCGTCGGTCTGGCCGGTTCCATCGGACACCTCTTCCTCCTCCAGGTAGACCTCGTCGGACTCTGTCCAATCGCTTCTGGTTCCGTATTTTTTCTCTGCCTCCGTGTGGGGCACGGTCCTCACTTTAAACTTGTAGGTTCCCTTCTTCGTCATGTAGGGGTAAAAATTGTAGGTGGTTCCCTTGTAGTCCTCCAGTTTTTTCACAATGCTGCTTCCCCTGTACAGGTACACATCATAGTAACCGGAGCTGACTCTCTTCTCTTCCTCCTCGTCCTCCTCTCCCATGGTCCACATGGCCTGGCCGTATCCCGAATCCCGCCACACAGCGTCTGACGGAGCCCGGTAGATGCCCTTGATGCCGCTTAACTTTACCGTCAGCTCCAAGTCCCCTGACGAGGACTTCCGGGCCGACACGAAGGTTCCTCCTTTGACGGTCACATTGCCGGCTGAATAATTGCCCCGAAAAGAGTAATCGCTGTCCTCAATATCCAGATAAAGTTTCATCTTAGGCTCATCGCCTACAGCCAGCTCATCTCTGGTGGAGGTCAGCCACTCCGCGTCCCTCACATAATATCTGGCGGAATTAGTAGCCGCATAGGTGCCTGACTGAGTCTCTGTGGTATCCGTAAACAGTGTGATGTTCTCATTGAGAAAATCTCCTGCCTCTGAGTCCGTCCCTACACGGACTGATATAGAAGTGATCGGTTTCGTGGCGCCAAACGCCGCTGAGGGAGTTCCCACAACAGCCAGACACAGGGCAAGCAGCAGCGCCAGTGTTCTGCCTCTCGTAATTTTCATCTTTTCCTCCATTCCTGCACGAGTGTTGGTTATTCTGCCTGATTTTATTATAAACACTGGCCCTGTAACCGTCAACTTACGATATTCTTTCGTTCTCTTTACGGTAAAAAACCCGAAGGAATCCTGAGATCCTCCGGGTCTTTTTCTATTTTTTAAACTATACCAGCTCTAAGAGAACCTCCATGGCGCCGTCGCCCTTGCGCATACCGATCTTCACGATCCTGGTATAACCGCCGTTGCGGGCGGTGTACTTGGGAGCGATCTCGTCAAACAGCTTGGCCGGGAGATCAACCTCTTTTGTATTCCTCTTCCTGCCTGCGGCAGCAGCGGGAACCTCCGTAATGGGATAGAGAACCTTAAGCATCTGGCGTCTTGCGTGAAGTCTGGAAGGAAGATCCTTCTTAATCTCTTTCTCCACTTCATCGTAAACCGTTACCTTCTTGCCGTCTACAACCTCTTTTACCCGCTTTCCGTCTTTGTCCTTGCGGGCAACCTTAGCTGTAACCTTCACGGTCTCAAAGTTGTCTTTCTCTCTCACCGCCATGGCGATCAGTCCCTCGGCGATCTTGCGGACCTCCTTTGCCCTGGCCTCAGTGGTGATGATCTTTCCGTTGTACAAAAGGGCAGTAACCTGATTTCTCAGCAATGCCTTTCTCTGACTGGAATTCTTTCCAAGTTTTCTATATCCTGCCATCGTTCTTTCCTCCATAAATATGTGGAGACGCTTTCCTGCTTCGTCGGACTTACGGAAACCGCATCCTTTTTTATCAATACCTCGTCCCAGCCTGCGGTCTTACAGGACAAGGCACATCTCGCATAACGTGAAAAACTCTTTATTCGTCGCTTGGGTTCAGCTGAAGCCCCAGCTCCTTCAACTTGGCCAGAACCTCTTCCAGAGACTTTCTGCCAAGGTTGCGGACCTTCATCATATCCTCGGAGGTTCTGTTGCACAGCTCCTCCACGGTGTTGATCCCCGCTCTCTTGAGACAATTGTAAGAGCGGACAGACAGCTCCAGCTCGTCAATATTCATCTCAAGGACCTTCTCCTTCTCATTGTCCTCCTTCTCCACCATGATCTCCGCGGTCCTGGCGTTCTCGGACAGGTCGATGAAAAGGTTTAAGTGCTCGCTGAGCACCTTTGCCGCAAGGCTCACTGCCTCGTCAGGCGCCAGGGTTCCGTTAGTGTACACGTCAAGGGTCAGTTTATCGTAATCCGTAACCTGTCCCACACGGGTGTTCTCCACGGACATGTTCACCCTCTCCACAGGAGTGTAGATGGAATCCACGGCAATGACGCTGATAGGCAGGTCATCTTTCTTATTCTTATCCGCGCTGATGTAACCCCGGCCCTTGGTAATGGTCAGCTCCATATAGAACTTGCTGTCCGGGCCGCCGCTTAAGGTAGCGATCACCTGATCCGGGTTGAGGATCTCAATATCCGGATCCACCTGGATATCGGCAGCAGTGATAACCCCTTCACCGGAATACTCAATGTAAGCGGTCTTCACCTCATTGCTGTCGCTGTTGTTCTTTATTGCTAAACTCTTGATGTTCATGATAATCTCAGTCACATCCTCCTTGACGCCGGGGATGGAACTGAACTCATGCAAAACGCCGTCGATTTTCACCTGGCTGACTGCAGCTCCCGGGAGAGAAGAAAGCATAATCCTTCTCAAAGAATTGCCCAAAGTCGTGCCGTAGCCTCTCTCAAGTGGTTCTACTACAAACTTTCCGTATTTTTTATCTTCGGAGATTTCTGCAATTTCAATGTTTGGTTTTTCGAAATCGAACACTATAGCCCCTCCTTTTTAGTCTACATGTCGAGGCCTTTCTACTCATCATAATATAATGACCTGGCCATGTAAGACGGCATATGCCGCTCACATGGCTAAACCATCAAACGATTATTTGGAGTACAACTCGACGATAAGCATTTCGTTTACCGGAACATCAATCTCATCTCTGGTGGGCAGCTCCTTCACGGTTCCCCGCAAATTCTCCTGGTCAACATCCAGCCATGCCGGCACCATTCTTCCCGCGGTTACTTCCAGTACGTCTTTGTATCTCTGAGAAGCTTTGCATTTCTCTTTAACTTCAATCACATCCCCGGCCTTTACTAAGTAAGACGGAATGTTTACGCACTTGCCGTTTACCAGGATATGCTTATGGTCTACGATCTGTCTGGTCTCTCTTCTGGTGCGTCCGAATCCCATGCGGAATACCACGTTGTCCAGTCTCCTCTCCAGAAGGATCATTAAGTTCTGGCCTACCATTCCTTCCATCTTGGAAGCTTTCGCGTAGTAATTTCTGAAGGGCTTCTCCAGAACGCCGTAGATGAATTTCGCTTTCTGCTTTTCTCTCAGCTGAAGGCCGTACTCACTTAATTTTCTGTTTGCTCTCTTTAACTCTCTGTTGGACTTTTTGTCAATTCCCAAGCAGATCGGATCCAGCCCAAGTGATCTGCATCTTTTAAGAACAGGAACTCTATCAACTGCCACTTTTCGTACCTCCTAAAATTAAACTCTTCTACGTTTTGGCGGACGACATCCGTTGTGTGGAACTGGTGTCACATCCTTAATACTAGTTACTTCAATACCGCATGCAGAAAGTGCACGGATTGCTGCCTCACGCCCTGAGCCAGGTCCTTTAACCATAACGTCTACAGATTTTAACCCATGTACGATTGCTGCCTTCGCAGCAGTCTCTGCTGCCATCTGTGCTGCATATGGAGTAGATTTCCTTGAACCTCTAAATCCCAGACCACCAGCACTTGCCCATGATAAAGCGTTACCCTGTGCATCCGTCAACGTCACGATGGTGTTGTTAAAGGAGGACTGGATATGTGCCTGTCCGCGTTCAACGTTTTTCTTTACGCGCTTTTTTGTCACTTTTTTTGCAGTGGACTTATTTTTAGCCATTTTAAACTAACCTACTTTCTTCCTAATTGCCGAATCATCGTCTCCTGTTTTTAAAACATGCAACTTGATTCTGTTCTCGTGTCAATGAGTAACCTTATTTCTTCTTGTTTGCCACAGTCTTGCGGGGACCTTTACGTGTTCTTGCGTTGGTCTTGGTCTTCTGACCGCGCACCGGCAGGCTCTTTCTGTGGCGGATGCCGCGGTAGCAGCCGATCTCCTGGAGTCTCTTGATGTTCATGGCGATCTCCCTGCGCAGGTCGCCCTCTACCATCTGAGTGTCCGCGATCACTGAGGAAATCTTTCTCACCTCGTCATCGGTCAGATCCTTCACCCGTGTGTCAGGATTCACTCCGGCTTCTGCAAGAATACGATTGGAACTTGCGCGGCCAATGCCGTAGATGTAAGTCAAGCCAATCTCAACACGTTTTTCTCTTGGTAAATCAACACCTGAAATACGAGCCATGTGTGTAGTACACCTCCTGTAATTTTTGATTCTTAACCTTGTCTCTGTTTGTGCTTGGGATTTTCACAGATCACTCTGATACTGCCCTTGCGCTTGATGATTTTGCACTTTTCGCAAATCGGTTTTACTGATGATCTAACCTTCACAGCAATTCTCCTTTCTCTTGCACGTCCTGGTCCGGACATTCAGGAACACCCGCCCGGGTGTATCCGGGATATATACCTAAGTTGTCTTTAGATATATCGGTCAACCGGGATTACTTTTGGGCAAAGTTCACCCAGTACTTCAACAAAGCCGCTCAAGCATTATAGCACCTTTCCTTCCCAAATGCAAGCCCTTTTTGCGGGAAACCCGAACGTCTACGCTCCGCTTCGGTCCGCGCCAAGCAGGCGTCACTGGCGCCTGGCGCCGCTCTGCTCCGTTTGGGTAGCGAATCGTTTCGCGCAGGGCGCTCAACGATTCTTATTTATCCCTCCAGATGATCCTTCCTTTGGTCAGGTCGTAGGGGGACAGCTCAATGGTAACCTTATCCCCGGGAAGAATCTTGATGTAGTTCATCCGCAGCTTCCCGCTGATATGGGCCAGGACCTGGTGTCCGTTCTCAAGTTCTACCTGGAACATGGCATTGGGGAGCTTCTCAACAACAATGCCTTCAATTTCGATCACATCCGCTTTTGACATACGGTCTACCTCCTGTAAACATAACCTCTTCTCTCGTAACTGCAGTTCACTCCGGAAAGCCTCTTTGGGGCGAAACTCTCCATCTCATAGTGAAGCATATTCCCCTTTTTTTCCGGATATGACTGATATCCTTTTTCCCTGCTCAGGCCTTTGACAGGATCTCAGGGCCATCCTCCGTGATGAGGATGGTATTTTCATAGTGGGCGGACAAGGATCCGTCCTCCGTGATGACGGTCCAGTCGTCATCCAGCCACCTGACATTATACCGGCCTGCGTTGATCATGGGTTCCACCGCCAGGGTCATGCCCGGCTGCAGCTTTAAGCCTCTTTTCTTGGTGGCGAAATTAGGTACCTCCGGATCCTCGTGGAGGTGGGAGCCGATCCCGTGGCCCACTAAGTCCCTGACTACCCCATAGCCGAACTTTTCCGCGTAGGCCTGGATAGCGGAGGAAATATCATTGAGATGATTGCCTGTTTTCGCGTACTTTATTCCTTCAAAAAAGCTTTCTTTTGTCACCTGGATCAACCGGCTTGCCTCAGGGCTGATCCGGCCCACCCCGTGGGTCCTGGCGGCGTCGGAGTGATAGCCTTTGTAGATCACTCCGGCATCCAGGCTGACGATATCTCCCTCTTTCAGGATCCTCTTTTTGCTGGGAATTCCGTGAACCACTTCGTCGTTGACGGATATGCAGATAGAAGCAGGATATCCTCTGTAATTCTTAAAGGAGGGAACGCACCCGTAGCTGCGGATAATCTCTTCGCCCAGCCGGTTGATCTCCCAGGTGGAGATTCCCGGCTTCAGCGCCTTTTCCAGTTCGTCATGAGTGATAGCGAGGATCCTCCCCGCCTCCCTCATGAGACCTAACTCCCTCTGTGATTTTATACTGACCGACATGATGCTTAAACTCCCAGAATGGCCGTGATATCGCTAAATACTTCTTCCATGTTTTTTGTTCCGTCAACCTCTTTAAGAACCCCCGCCTTGGCATAGTAGTCGATCAGGGGCTGAGTCTGGTCGTGATATACATCGAGCCGCTTCTGCACGGTCTCCGGCTTGTCGTCGTCTCTCAAGACCAGCTTTTCTCCGCAGTTATCGCAGATTCCCTCTTTCTTCGGAGGGTTGAACTTTACATGGTAGGTGGCGCCGCAGGATACACATGCCCGGCGTCCGCCCATACGGCTGACAATATTCTCATCCGGCACATCCACATTCACCGCGTAGTCGATGGACTCCCCCATCTCTCCCAGAGCCTTGGTGAGGCTCTCCGCCTGGGGGATGGTCCTTGGAAAGCCGTCCAGCACATATCCGCCCGCGCAGTCGGCCTCATGGATTCTGTCCATGAGCATCCCGATGGTGATCTCATCCGGCACCAGCATCCCCTGGTCCATAAAAGTCTTTGCCTTCATGCCCAGCTCGGTTCCGCCCTTGATATTGGCCCGGAAGATGTCTCCTGTGGAGATATGGGGGATCTGATACTTGGCGGCAATCCTCTTTGCCTGAGTCCCCTTGCCTGCTCCCGGAGCGCCTAACATAATGATCTTCATGCGATATTCCCTCCCGCTTTTATACTTTATATTGTGCATGAAAAGAAAAGAAAGGGCGAAAATGCCCTTTCTCCTCTCAAGTGCATTAATCGTTTAAGAATCCTTTGTAATTACGCACAAGCATCTGTGATTCAATTGCCTTGATCGTCTCCAGAATTACGCCTACGATAATGATCAGCGAAGTTCCCGCAAAGGACAGATGGCTTATGGTAAACAGTCCGGACACGATGATCGGAACAAGGCTGACCACAATCAGGCCGCATGCACCGATAAATACAATATAGTTTAAGATGTTGTTCAGATAATCTGAAGTCGGTTTTCCGGGACGGATACCCGGGATAAAGCCGCCCTGCTTCTTAATATTGTTGGCAACCTCCAGGGGGTTGAAGGTGATGGATGTGTAGAAATAGGCAAACACCACGATCAGAACCAGGTAGATCACAAGACCTACGGAGTAAGCCGGCTGCTCCGGCCTGAACCAGGAGTTGGAGCTGAGCATTGTCAGAATCCAACCGCCCACGCTGGCATAGTTCACATGGAAAAACTGTGAGATCACTACCGGGAAGGACATGATGGAAGAGGCAAAGATTACCGGGATAACTCCCGCGGTGTTGATCTTCAGCGGTATGCTGGAGGACTGTCCGCCTACCATCCTTCTTCCCTGCATCTTCTGGGAATACTGAACAGGAATCCTTCTCTCCCCATCCTGAAGGATGATGACAAACACTACCATGGCGATGATGATCGCGAGGATGATAATGGCTGAAACCACTGCCACAGGGATGTTCCTGCCCGACAAGAACCTGGTGTACAGGGTATTCACATCATCCGGCAGGCTGGACACGATGTTGAACAGAAGGACAACCGAAATACCGTTGCCCACACCGTTCTCCGTGATCCTCTCGCCGATCCACATCAGCAGGGCGCTTCCTGCCGTCATGGTAGCCACCGCCACGATCACGCTGCCCGCGTTGTAGTCAAGGAGAAGTCCTTGGCCGCCGAACCCCACTGCCATGGCGGTGGACTCGATGAGAGCAAGTCCCACTGTCACGTAACGGGTGTACTCGGCGATCTTCTTTCTTCCGTCCTCGCCCTCCCTCTGCATTTCCTCCAGCTTCGGGATGGCGATGGTCATCAGCTGCATGATGATGGACGATGTGATATACGGTGTAATACTCAGGGCAAAGACGGACATGCTGGTGAAGGATCCACCAGTCATGGCGTCAAAGAAGTTGAACGCGTCTCCGCTCTGTCTTGCAAAAAAGTCTGCAAAATAGCTTGTATTTACTCCTGGAATCGGCAATTCGGACCCGAAACGAATTACTATCAGCATCAAAAATGTGTACAGTAATTTCTTTCTTATGTCCTTTATACGAAATGCATCTTGGAGTGTTTTAAACATATTAGATCACCTCGCAGGTTCCACCAGCGGCTTCAATCTTAGCTTTCGCGCCTTCGCTGAAAGCGTCTACTTTAACTGTAAGCTTTTTGGTTAATTCTCCGTCTCCAAGGATCTTGACACCGTCTTTTGGATTTCTCACGATGCCGATCTCCATAAGAGACTTAACGGTAACTTCTGCCTCATTGTCGAATCTCTCCAGTGCGCTTACATTGATGCTTACGATCTCCTTTGTATTTCTGTTTGTGAAGCCCCTCTTCGGAAGGCGTCTGTACAATGGCATCTGGCCGCCTTCAAATCCCGGCCTGGGAGCTCCGGAACGGGCTTTCTGGCCTTTGTGGCCCTTGCCGGCCGTCTTGCCGTTGCCTGAACCATGTCCGCGGCCTCTTCTGAAATTATTGCTGTGCTTGGAACCTTCTGCAGGCCTTAAATTTGATAATTCCATCTTCGCACCTCCTTATCTGTTTAGATCTCTTCTACTTTTACCAAATGTCTCACATGCCAGATCATGCCTCTGATGGCATCGTTGTCCGGCATCTCAACAGTCTTGTTAAGCTTTCTCAAGCCCAAAGCTTCCACTGTGGCCCTCTGCTTGGGGATAGCCCCGATGGGAGATTTCACCAGTGTGATTTTCAATTTCTCAGCCATTTTTCTATCCTCCTTAGCCTAAAATCTCTTCTACGGACTTGCCGCGAAGTTTTGCAACCTGCTCCGGAGTTTTCAGTGCACACAAGCCGTTTAAGGTAGCCAGAACAACATTGGTCTTGTTGTTGGAGCCTAAGGACTTTGTACGGATATTCTTGATCCCGGCTAACTCCAGTACGGAACGGGCAGGACCTCCCGCGATAACGCCGGTACCTTCCGGAGCTCTCTTCAACAGCACGGTTGAGCTTCCGAACTTGCCCAGATAATCGTGGGGGATGCTTCTGCTCTCGTCAACCGGAATCTCCACTAAGTTCTTCATGGCAGCTTCCTTGCCCTTGCGGATGGCCTCCGGAACCTCCCCTGCCTTGCCAAGGCCGGCTCCAACGTGTCCGTTGCCGTCGCCCACTACTACTAAGGCAGAGAATCTCATGGTACGTCCGCCTTTTACAGTCTTAGACACACGCTTGATGGCCACTACCTTGTCATTTAACTCCAATTGACTTGGATCAATGATTGTACGCTTCATGCTGCTCTCCTCCCTACTAGAATTTCAGGCCGGCTTCGCGGGCTGCGTCAGCCAGTGCCTGGATCTTACCATGATATATGAATCCGCCTCTGTCAAAGACAACCGTGTCAATACCTTTTTCCAAGGCTCTCTTGGCGATCAGTGTACCAACATATGCAGCAGCATCAACGTTGTTGGTATGTTCCAGCTCTTCCCTCGCGGATTTCTCCACAGTAGATGCTGCAACTAAAGTATTGCCAACTGTATCGTCAATAATTTGAGCATACATATGATTATTGCTTCTGAACACGGCCAGACGCGGTCTCTGTGATGTACCGGACAAATGATTGCGGATTCTGCCATGTTTCTTCACGCGAACTTCGCTTCTTGACTTTTTGCTAACCATCTTTACACTCTCCTTAATTATTTCTTACCAGTCTTACCAACTTTACGTCTGATTACTTCGTCAGCATACTTAATACCCTTGCCCTTGTACGGCTCAGGTCTTCTCTTGTCTCTGATCTCAGCAGCGTATTGGCCAACTTTTTCTTTATCGATACCTTTTACTGTGATTTTGTTCTGACCCTCGACTACAGACTCAAGGCCCTCGGGATCAATCATCTCTACGGGATGGGAATATCCCAGGCTCAAAATCAGCTTATTGCCCTGTTTCTGCGCTCTGTAACCGACACCGTTAACCTCCAGAACCTTCTCGTAGCCCTTTGTCACACCCACCACCATGTTGTTGATCAGGGTTCTGGTGAGACCATGTAAGGATTTCATCTTCTTCAAATCATTGGGTCTGGTTACAACAATATGTCCATCTTCTTCCTTGATGTCCATCTCTACAGGCAGCTCTCTCTCGAGAGTGCCCTTGGGACCTTTTACAGTCACTTTATTATTCTCTGCGATTGTTACAGTTACGCCTTCCGGAATCGCGATAGGCATTCTTCCTATACGTGACATGCTGTTTTCCTCCTTAAATTTTCGGAAATGGCGTGTGCGCCACTTCTGTTTTCAGACATCTGCAATGCCTACCAAATAAATGCTAATACCTCGCCGCCTACGCCTAACGCGCGGGCCTCTTTGTCAGTAATCACGCCCTGGTTGGTGGAAATGATGGCAGTACCTAAACCGCCGAGCACCTTCGGCAGATCTTCCTTGCCTGCGTACACGCGCAGACCCGGCTTGGAGATTCTCTTGAGACCGGACAGGATCCGCTCGCTCTTGTCAGCATTGTACTTTAAGGTGATGCGGATGGTCTGGTAGGAACCTTCGTCTATCATATCGTATTTTTTGATGTAGCCCTCTTTCACAAGAATATCGGCAATGGCCAGCTTCATCTTGGATGAAGGCACATCTACTGTATCATGTTTAGCAGTATTTGCGTTACGGATTCTTGTAAGCATATCTGCAATGGGATCGCTCATTGTCATGATATATATTCCTCCTATATTTTCTGGGTGGTCGCTCCCTGCGGCTTTTTTAAGGAAGTTCTTCTCCTCCGCTAGTGGTTGTGGTCGCTCCTCACAGCGTTTTTTTAAGGAAGTTCTTCTCCCTTTGGTCGAAGAACGACAGTCTTACTAAGGTTCGTCTGTCGCCTGACGGCTCGGACTCACCAAGTGCGACTTGTCACCAACTCGCTTTTTTAACACCGGGGATCTGGCCCTTATATGCTAACTCGCGGAAACAGATACGGCAGATTCCGTATTTTCTCAAATATGCGTGCGGACGGCCGCAGATACGGCAGCGGGTGTATTCTCTGGTAGAGAACTTTGCCGGGCGCTGCTGTTTAATCTTCATTGAAGTCTTAGCCATGGAATTCTCCTCCTATTTATTTCTGAAATGGCATATTGAATAATCTCAACAGTTCACGGGCTTCCTCGTCCGTCTTGGCAGTGGTTACGAAGCAGATATCCATGCCTCTCACCTTGTCTACCTTGTCATACTCGATCTCCGGGAAGATCAGCTGTTCTTTGATGCCCAGTGTGTAGTTGCCTCTTCCGTCAAAAGCGTTGGCGCTGACACCTCTGAAGTCACGCACCCGGGGAAGGGCTAAGTTGATCAGACGGTCAACAAACTCATACATCTTCTCCCCGCGGAGGGTAACCTTGCATCCGATGGCCATGCCTTCTCTGATCTTGAAGTTTGCCACAGACTTCTTTGCCTTGGTGGTCACCGCCTTCTGGCCGCTGATGATCTCTAAGTCTCTTACAGCAGAGTCCAGAACTTTCGCGTTGTCCTTAGCCTCACCGACTCTCATGTTGATGACGACTTTTTCCAGCTTTGGCACTTCCATAATGTTTTTATATCCGAACTTCTTGATCATCGCGTCGACAATCTCGTTCTTGTAAATATCTTTTAACCTTGCCATGATTTCGTTCCTCCTCTCCTGAATTAGTCGATCACTTTGCCGGTTTTCCTGGCGACGCGGACCTTCTTGCCGTCCTTCACCTCAAAGCCGACCCTGGTGGCCTGGCCATCAACTACCAGCATAACGTTGGAGATATCCATGGGCGCCTCATGGTTGACGATGCCGCCGCTGGGGTTGCCAGCGCTCGGCTTGGCATGCTTGGTCACCATGTTGCAGCCCTCAACCAGCACCCTGCCGTCCTTCACCTGAAGGACTTTGCCGGTCTTATCTTTATCTTTTCCCGTGATAACCTTTACCAGGTCATTTTTCTTAATTTTATGCACAGCCCGCACCTCCTTACAGTACTTCGGGAGCCAGGGAAACAATCTTCATAAACTGCTTCTCTCTCAGCTCTCTCGCAACCGGCCCAAAAATACGAGTTCCTCTTGGAGTCTTATCGTCTTTGATGATAACTGCTGCGTTCTCATCGAATCTGATATAGGAACCGTCCTTGCGGCGCACACCTTTTACGGTACGCACTACAACAGCCTTTACAACGTCGCCTTTCTTGACAACACCGCCTGGTGTTGCATCTTTAACGCTGGCAACAATAATATCGCCTATATTCGCATATCTCCTGGTAGAGCCGCCCATAACACGGATGCACAGCAATTCCTTGGCTCCCGTATTGTCGGCAACTTTCAGTCTGGTTTCCTGCTGAATCATGCCTGATACTCCTTCCTGTTTTGTCACATTTTCTCCCGCCCCTCAGGAAACGGGAAAAACGCACTCCGCCGCGCTGCGTTTGCGCAGCCATAAGCTCCGGCTCAGCCGTAACTTTTCTTTTACCTTGCCTTCTCAACGATCTCGACCAGTCTCCATCTCTTATCCTTGGACAAAGGTCTTGTCTCCATAACTTTTACGGTATCGCCGATGCCGCACTCGTTCTTCTCGTCATGGGCTTTCAGCTTGTAGGTCTTCTTTACAATCTTGCCGTATAAAGGATGTTTTACGTGGTCTTCGATAGCGACGACAATGGTCTTATCCATCTTGTCGCTTATGACTTTACCGGTACGTGTCTTTCTCAAATTTCTTTCCACGACTTTATTCTCCTCTCATTCTAAGCCAATTTAGA
>CAMTAF010000016.1 GCA_947066955.1 uncultured Hungatella sp. | reverse complement strand
GGCTACTTTGTGGGCCAATTTCCCATACAAGATGAACTCTGTGGATTTCCTGGCAAGGCGTATCTACACCAACAACCCGTCCGCCGGAGCCATGAGAGGTTACACGGCATGCCAGGTGCATTTTGCCCATGACTTAAACATGCAGTACGCGGCAGACCAGATGGGCATCGACCCTGTGGAATTCCGCAAGATCAGCGCGGCGGACCCAGGTTACGTGGCCCCGGCAGGTTTAACCATTACCAGCTGCGCCTACAAGGAGACCCTGGACACGGCGGCAAAGGAGATCGGCTGGTACGAGAAAAAGGGCAAGATGAAGAAGGGCGAGGGCATCGGCTTCGCGGGAACCGGTTTTGTGTCAGGAACCGGCTTCGCGGTGCTGGAGGCTCCCAACCAGAGCTCTGCCTGCGTAACCGTCCGCCTGAACAAGAGGGGGATGGCCTCCCTGTATATCGGTTCCCACGATATCGGCCAGGGATCGGATACCGTCATGACAGCCATTGTGGCGGAAGAGCTGGGGCTTCCCATGGACATGGTGAAGACCTTCATGTCCGACACCTTCCTGACCCCGTGGGATTCCGGCTCCTACGGAAGCCGCGTAACCTTCTTGGCAGGAAACGCTGCCCGCCGCGCTGCGGTGGATGCCAAGAGACAGCTCTTTGAGGTGATCGGCCCCATGTGGGGCGTGATGCCGGAGACGCTGGAGTGCCTGGACGGAAAGGTGATCAGCAAGGAGAAGGCGGAGCTTCAGATGCCCATCGGCGACGCCATGTTCCGCTACATGACGGTCAAGGGGGGCGATGAGCTGGTGGGAATAGGCTCCTACTACCACAGAACCGACAATTCCCAGTACAACGGCGTGAACACCACCAACTATGCCCCGGCATACAGCTTCTCCACCGGCGCGGCCCATCTCACCGTGGACGAGGAGACCGGAGTGCTGGATATCGATGAGTTTGTATTTGCCCACGACTGCGGACGAGCCTTAAACCGCCGGGCCGTGGAGGGTCAGCTGGAAGGCTCCATCGGCATGGGCCTGGGCTATGCGGTATACGAGCACAATATCACAAAAGAAGGAAAGGTGTTAAACCCCAACTTCCGTGATTACCGCCTGCCAACGGCTCTGGATATGCCCAAGATGCGCACCTTCTACGACTTTACCCCGGATCAGGAAGGCCCCTTAGGAGCCAAGGAAGCGGGAGAAGGCTCCGCCGCCCCGGTGGCTCCCGCCATCGCCAACGCGGTGAACATGGCCACTGGAATCTATTTTACAGAGCTTCCTCTGGACCCGGAGCACATCTGGAGAGCCCTCCATGGGATGAAAGATGACAGAAACAGCAAATAAGTAAGAAACTCACCGCAAGGATTGGCAACAGATAGGGCTGTCGCAAAACGGTAATGCCCGGTTTTGCGGCAGCCCCTTTTGCCTTATTTTAGGAAGGAGAAGAGACTATGGGACGGAAATTAAAAACAATGGTGTTAAACGGTACACAGGTGAAGGAGGCCGGGTGCATGGATTATGTGTGCCGGTACTGCGGCGGCAAGGCCACTGCCCTGAACTTTGTGGCAGACATGTGCCTTCAGGTCTACGCAAAGCACGATGGCCTGTGCGGGGCCTATGTGGATTCAGAGAAGTACCGGGGCTATGTGACGGACTGCACCACCTGCGGGCACCAGGAGGACGGGGAGTGCACGCTGGACTAGAAAACCCGCCCTACTGGGAAAGAAGAGTCTCCATGGATATGAGAAGCAGATGCTCATCCTGCCTGGCCTCCTCAAGAAGAGATCCGGTAAAGCCGGATTTTGAAAACAATACATACCAGATCTGGCTGGGATTTCTGCCAAATGCGCGAGCCTTGTCTTTTAACTCTTGATAAACCGGATATCCCAGCTTTTCATTTTTCCATTTACATTCCCCAAACAAATAGGAGTTTCCATCCTGGGCCACGATGTCGATCTCGATCTGCGCCCGGGTTCGAGGGCCAGTGCCCCACCAGCGTCCTATGGAGGTAAAAAGGATGGGGAGCTGCCCGAAACTGTTTGCCCGCAGCAGATAGTCCCGGCAGATGACCTCAAAAGCATGGCCCATATAGTTGTTCAGGTCCGGAAGGATACGGCGTTTCCAGATAAGATCCTGAGCTCCGGTTTCCAGAAGAGTTCGGTTGGAGGCAACGTACCGGTACCAGAACCGAAACATCAGATCAGAGATACAGTAGATCGTCTTGCGGGAACTGCTTTTTTCTCCAAATGGAGTCTCCTTGTACAAGATGCCAAGTTCACAGAGGGTATGGATATATTTGAGACATTTTGAGGAATCTTCCCCCACTTTAAGGGCAATCTCATTTGCCCGGGAAGCGCCCCCGGCAATGGCCTGAATCACTGCATTATAAATGCCTGGCTCGTAAACCTCCTGCCGCAGGAGGAAAAGCGGTTCCTCGTAGAGATAACCTGTGGGCTTTAGAAAGAGATCCGTGATATTTTCCTCAACGGTCTGATCAGACTGTATCTGGGATAAATACATAGCAGTGCCCCCGAATACACTGTAGAGAAGAAGCTTCTCTTCATCTGAAAAACCGTCAAGAAATTGGATGCTGGTTTTGTAGTCAAAAGTCTTCATGTGAAGCTGCCCCGTCCTGCGTCCAAACAGAGGACTTTTGGAACTCAAAACCTCTTTTTCCATAAATCCCATATAACTGCCGCAGAGAACGAGGAAGAGCTTTCCATCCTTTAAGCAATGGTCGATTAAGTGCTGCAGCATGGACAAGACAGAGGGATTACTATTGGCCAGGTAGGAAAATTCATCAAACACCAGGACAAGAGGCTGCTCAATCTGGCGGTTATGGATATAAAGGATTGCCTTGTCCCAACTGCCGAAAGGTTCCAGAGCGGTTTCGCCATAATGCGCAAATACCAGGTCAGAAAATTTCTCCAGATTCAGCTTTTCGTTGCTCTGTTCAGCAGAGTAAAAGATGCTGGGCTTATTTTTGCAAAATTCTTTTAAAAATGTGGTCTTTCCCACACGCCTGCGGCCATATAAGATAAAAAGATGGAAGCGGTTCTGGCGGTAAAGGCGGTCAAATTCTGACATTTCATTTTCGCGTCCCAGGAATAACATAAGAAACCTCCATTTAGTTAACTTTCAAGTAAATTACTTACAAGTTAATTATAAAACATTAAATAAAAAAATCAAGGACATTTCCCATAGAATCTGGTACAATAGGAAGTGCGCTGATGCGCACGCAGGTCATCACCCTGGCGGGTGGTGACATCGCACAATAGAAACCAGAAGCTAACAGGAGAGGAGGGATAGAGATGAGCACCTACGCTATGAGCGACATCCACGGCTGTTACGACGAGTTTCTCGCCATGCTTGACAAGATTGGATTTTCCGGGGCAGATCAGCTGATCCTGGCAGGCGATTACATTGACAGAGGGAAAAAGAGCCTTGAGATGCTTAGGTGGCTGGAGGCATGTCCCGCCAATGTCCACCTGGTGAGAGGGAATCATGATGAGGAATTTGCCGCCAATGTGGATCTGATGACGGACCTTGACAAACAGTACGGGCTGGAGTCGGACCCTGACGCCAACGAGGACGCGGTGGCGCTGTATCGGACTTTTGAGTATCTTCTGAAGGCCAAGAAACTGACGACATGGTTTTTTGACTACTACAAGACCATAAAGAGCCTCCTGGAAGATTTCAACGCAACCATCGGTGACCTGTGCAGGTGGAGGGACTTGATCCGCGGGATGCCTTATTACCTTGAGAGGGAGATCCAGGGACGGGCCTGCGTGGTGGTGCATGGCGGATACGCGGAGGACTTGGAAAAGATCGGCTTAGGAGACACAAACCCGGAGGAATTCTATCTTCACGCCAGGGTCGAGGGATATCTTCTGGGAGGCAAGCGCCACGGACTGATTATAGCCGGCCACACGCCCACCATTGTGGAGGGAGAATTCACCTACAACGGCGGGGATGTGTTCCGGTATTATGATGAGGAGAAGGACTGCATTTTCTATGACATAGACTGCGGATGCGTGTTCCGAGAGCTGTATCCCAAAGCAAAGCTGGCCTGCATCCGGCTGGAGGATGAGAAGATTTTTTATGTGTAAGCTGAAATCCATTGTATGAGATTATTGTATGAGATAAGAAAGGAGACGGAAGATGAGATACCGAGAACTTGGAAACACAGGACTGAAAGTCAGCGAGATCGGCCTTGGGGCCGAGTGGCTGGAGCGCCACAACGGGCCGGAGGTAAAGGCAGTGATCGACCGCTGCGCCCAGGCGGGAATCAATATTTTAGACTGCTGGATGTCAGAACCCAATGTGCGCTCCAACATCGGGGCGGCTCTCAAGGGACAGAGAGAGAAGTGGATCATCCAGGGCCACATCGGCTCCACCTGGCAGAACGGCCAGTATGTCCGCACCCGGGACCTTGATAAGGTACAGGCGGCCTTCCAGGACCTTTTAGACAGGATGCAGACCGATTATATTGACCTGGGCATGATCCACTTTGTGGACGAGAAGGCGGAGTTTAAGAAGATCATGGGAGGGGAATTTGTCTCCTATGTAAAGGATCTAAAGCAGAAGGGAGTCATCCGCCACATCGGCATGAGCACCCACAATCCGGATGTTGCCAGGCTGGCGGCGGAGAGCGGGGTGGTGGAGATGATCCTGTTTTCCGTGAATCCGGCTTTCGACATGCTCCCGGCCAGCGAGGATCTGGATGAATATTTTAAAGACGAATACGCGGAGAACATAGGAGGCATCGCCCCGGAGAGGGCCCGGCTGTATCAGATCTGCGAACAGCGGGGAGTGGGGATCACGGTGATGAAAGGGTATGAGGGAGGACGGCTTTTTAAGGCAGAGACCTCGCCCTTTCAGGTGGCCCTGACCCCGGTGCAGTGCCTCCATTACGCTCTCACGAGGCCTGCAGTGGCCAGCGTCCTGGTGGGCTGCGACACGCCGGACCATGTGGATGCGGCGGTGGCCTATGAGACAGCCACAGAGGAGGAGAAAGATTACGCCAGCATCCTGGCCAGCGCCCCTAAGCACGCCTACTCTGGCCAGTGCACCTACTGCGGCCACTGCGCCCCCTGCCCGTCAGGCATCGACATCGCCATGGTGAACAAGCTCTACGACTTAGCCCGCATGCAGGACACGGTGCCTCCTACGGTTCGCGCCCACTATGAGGGGTTGTCGAGACATGCCGACGACTGCGTGGGGTGCAGAGGATGCGAGACCCGCTGCCCGTTCGGGGTCCCTGTGGCAGAGCGGATGGGTGAGACGGCGAAGCTGTTTGGGTGAGACGGAGGCGGATATGGGGAAATAGTCAATGCCCATTCTGCGGCGACTCCGCGGTCTTCAAATCTCCCACAGAGGCCACCGCGATCTTGATGGCCAGCTTGGTCACAAAGAACGCGAATATGTAGCTGATCACAAACATGATGGGCCAGTCGTGTACAACGCCGCTTATAAACACAGCGCTGACGCTGGGCAGGGCCCCGGCGGCCACGGCTCCCTCAATGGCAGGATTGTTGAACACGTTCACCGCCGTCAGGACAATGGTTGCCGCTGTGTTGAAAAACAGGGTTGCCACCGCGTTTTCCAAAAGCACATGGGGAAGGGTCTCCGGTTTCAGCCCCAGCTTGCGGCCCAGAGCAAAGCTCCAGTCTGTCAGGGGAAGGAGCATGCCGGTGAGGGAGATGGTGAGGAAGGCTGTGCCCCAGTTTTTGATGAGAGCCGGGACAGAGAATTCCAGGTGAGCCACGAAGATGGCGGCAGTTGCCATGATCAGGGAGATGCAGATCGCTACTACGGAAGAGATGATCATTCCAAAATGATTTTTGTAAAAGTTCATAAATGCTCCTTTTCTTTGGGGCCAAAAGGCCAAGATAGCAGGTTCCTGTTACGGGCGGACGATCATGACAGAGCCCTGAAGGTCGC
Source organism: uncultured Hungatella sp. (assembly GCA_947066955.1). Lineage (GTDB taxonomy): Bacteria > Bacillota > Clostridia > Lachnospirales > Lachnospiraceae > UBA3402. The sequence goes on along the minus strand of CAMTAF010000016.1, from coordinate 38,511 downwards.
CTAAGGGGAGGATGAGGAAGGCTCCGTATTTTTTCTCCATGTCGTCCACAGCTTTGCGCACCCCGCCGTACCGGGTGCTTTCATATCCATTCACCAGGATAACGCCGCCCTGGCTCATGCGGGGAAAGAAAAATTCCAGTCCCGTGAATGTGGGCTGATACAGGCAGGCATCCAGCAGCACAAGGGCAAATTTCTCCTCCTCCAGATCAAAGGCTGTCTCCGGAAACCACCCCTTTTTCAGGACGACCTGCTCCGGGACAGGCATGCGGGACAGAAGCTGGTCTTCCCTGACCTTTCCAAATTCCCCGGCCTTGGCTTTTGAGCAGCCTAAGGCCTGCTCTTTGGCAATGTCCCTGGCGTCAAAGCCCTCCAGGGTATCGAAGAGATAGAGTTTTCGGTCCGGCATCAGGATGTTCAGCTGCCAAGACACGTCGCCCATTCCGCAGCCAAGCTCCGCGACACTGCCGGGAATGCCCAAGGTTCCAAGGCGCCTGGTGAGGCGGCGGAGGACGGCGCAGCTTACGGAAAACTCGGACACCATGGTTTCCATAAACCGGATGTCGTTTTCAAATCCCGCGCGGATGGCCATGTACTCCAGTGCATGGCTTTTTTCCTGGTCTGTGGCGGCGATGACGACCAGATCCGGCTGCAGGGACACGGCCAGGTCAACCGGCATTACGGGAAGGCCCTGGATCTCGTCTTTCAGTTCCCCGGTCTGGGCATCTTTGAACACGTTCCAGGTCTCGGGGCAGGAATTGCCGATGCCCACCAGTTTCATCTCCTTGGGGTTTAATAAGTCGGACACAGGGATTCCCAAGTGGTCTGTCTCCAGGATGATCACGGTTTTCATAGAGCGTTACAATACCTCCTGTTCAATAAAATAATAACTGTCTTAATTATCAGATAGAACACAGCTGTTTACAAGTAGCGGGGATGACAGGTGAAGCCAGATAACAGGTGTAGCCTAGACCACGTATGTGGCTAAGAATACTTTTTATAAGCCGATGAATCTGATAAAATAACAGTAACAAAATACAAGGTCTGCCGGGACATTCCGGTGGTGGGTAGTGCGGCCAGTGACGTGCGGACAAAAAGCAAGGTGTCCGTCTGTCCTGGCCTTTGATGTATGTGGGGCAGGCGGCCTTAAGGGACTCACGCCCACATTTTATGAGGAGGTACAGGAAATGAAGGAACATCTGGAACAGATATGCATGACAGTCAACGGCGTGCCCAGAAAATTTGTCATCGGCGACGGGGTGGGCTGTGTGTCGCCGTCAGAGACGCTTCTGGACACCATCCGGGACCGGCTGGGACTGACGGCTGCCAAGAGAAGCTGTGAGCACGGAGCCTGCGGATGCTGCACGGTGATCGTGGATGGGGATGCGGTGGCCTCCTGCATGGTCCTTACAGCGGACTGTGACGGCAGTTCGGTGACAACGCTGGAAGGGCTCTGCGATCCGGTGACAGGGGAGTTAAGCCCTCTGCAGAAGGCATTTGCGGACAATTCCGCTTTTCAGTGCGGGTTCTGCACCCCGGGAATTATCATGAGCACAAAGGCTCTTCTGGATCAGAATCCCAACCCCACGGAGAAGGAGCTGACAGAGGCCCTGTCTGGCAACTATTGCCGCTGCATCAGCCATTATCAGGTGATCCGCACGGTCATGGGCTTTATCAACGAGATGAAGAGGAAGGAGGCGTAACCCATGTATGAGGAGATGAAAAAAACGGTAAAGGTGAGTGAGCACGAATACCGCTATATCGGAAAACACGGAAACAGGGCAGACGCGGAGGACTTGGTGTCCGGCCGCCAGAAATTTTTAGACGACCTGGTGATGCCGGGGATGCTGGTGGTGAGGGTCTTAAGAAGCCCCCATCCCAACGCCGTCATCCGATCCATTGACTTGAGCAAGGCAAAAGCCCTCCCCGGGGTGATCGGCGCCGCCTCCTACAAGGAAGCGCCTGACTGGAAATGCGGACTGCCCAACCACCGTCGTGTTCTGGACCGACAGGTCCGCTTTGTGGGGGACAGCGTGGCCCTGGTGGCCGCGGAGACCGTGGAGATCGCGGATGAAGCCTTGAAACTCATTGACGTGGAGTATGAGGTGCTGCCCTTTGTCCTGGACTGCGAGAAGGCCTTAGAGCCGGGAGCCCCCCAGCTTTATGAAGAGTATCCGGGCAATGAGATCCCCAAGGTGACCCCGTTTTCCGAGGAACCCTTTAACCAGATCTTTGTGGGGGACACAAAAAAGGGCTTTGAAGAGGCCGCGTATGTGAACGAGGGATACATGAAATACGAGAACATGGCTCACCCCCTTCCTCCTGAGAGCCCCGGCTGTATCGCCCAGTGGACCAGCCCCAGCGCCGTGACGGTGTGGTATAACGGAGGAGCGCCTCATCTTCAGAAATTTAACACAGAGGCTTCCATCCCCGGGGTGGCGGTCCGCGTCATCGCCTGCCACGCGGGAGGCTCCTACGGCTCCAAGCAACTGATCCCCCACATGATCCTCCAGGCCATCCTCATGGCAAAGCTCACAGGGAGAGCCTGCAAGTTTATCATGGACAGAACGGAACACCTGCTAAGCTATGAGCTGCGCCAGGGAAGCCGGATCCGGGGCCGGGTAGGCATGACGGAGGACGGGGTGATCAACGCAGTGGAGGGCATGTGGTACACGGACTCCGGCATGTCCTCCACCTACGCCCAAGCCATGACGGCTGTGGGACTGGGAGAGTGCCAGGCATTTTTGGGAAAATGCAAGAACTGGGCATTGGACACCAAGCTGGTGGCCACCAACCACTCCTCCCAGGCTCCTATCCGCGGTTTCGGAGGGCAGGAGTGCAAGAGCGTGCTGGTGCCCATGGTGTGCACGGTGATCCGCAAGGCCGGGATGGATCCCCTGGAGGTCTTTAAGAAGAATTTTGTCAAGGCCGGGGACCGCTATATCTGGCGGGACAATCTGTGGTGGGAAGTTCACTCCGTGGATTACACCAGGGCCTTTGAAGAGAGCGCCAGAGTTTTTGGCTGGAAAGATAAATGGAAAGGCTGGGAGAAGCCCTACTGGGTCAGCGAGGATGGACGGTATGCCCGGGGCGTGGGAGTGGGCGTCCACGGAAACGCGGATATCGGCGAGGATCCCACAGAGGGGATGGTGAAGCTCCACCCCTTTGGGAGCGTGACCCTGGAGCTGTGCGTGGGAGAGACCGGGGGCGCCCAGAGGTTCGCGGTGCAGAAGATGGTGGCCGAGGTGATGAAGGTGCCCTTAGACGGGGTGCAGGTGGTGGATCCGGACACCCACGCCACCGGCTACGACGCCGGGATGATCGGTTCCAGGGGAACCATTACCATGGGAACCACAGCGGTCCGCGCGGCCAATGACGCCCGGCGCCAGCTTCTGGAGATGGCGGCCATAAAGCTCAATGCCAATGTGGAGGATCTGGACACCGAAAATTTCCTGGTGTTCGCCAAGAGCCGCCCTGAAGTGCGGCTTCCCTGGATCGCCGTGTGCGGCACTCCGGAGATGACCATCACCGGCTCTGCCAAATATAAGCAGAATTTTGACAAGCCCAACTTTGCCCTGTATCTGGCGGACGTGGAGGTCAACTTGATGACCGGTGAGGCCAGGCTGATCTATGCCCTGGAGGGGTCTGATGTTGGACAGATCATTGATCCTATCAACATCCGCATGCAGGCAGAGGGATCCTTTGGCTCCGCGGGAGGCGACACAGGTCTTTTCGAGGAAATGGTCATGGACAAAAAGCTGGGGCGGTTCATGACAGGCAACATGATCGACTATAAGTGGAGAACCTTCAACGAATTCCCGCCATTTGACACCGTGCTTCTGGAGAGTGAGTTCGACTCCGAGGCATTCCACGCCCTGGGATTCGGCGAGATCACCCCATCCCCGGCTCCGGCGGCTATCCTGATGGCGGTCAGCAACGCCATTGGCCATGAGATCACAGAATATCCCTGTTCCCCCACCGTTGTGCTGCGGGCCATGGGCAAGATAGGAGGAAGGTAAAATGAAAAAATTTGATCATATCAAGGTCCGGAGCTATGAGGAAGCCAGCCGCGTGGTGCGGGAAGGAAACGGCGCGGTAGAGCCCATTGCCGGCGGCACGGACCTTCTGGGGACTTTGAAAGACCGCCTTCTCCCTGATTACCCTGAGGCCGTAGTGAGCTTAAAAGGGATTGCCGGGAGCAGGTACATAGAGGAAAAAGACGGGATGCTGGCCATCGGGGCCGGGACCACATTAAAACAGATCGCGGAGAGCCCGCTGGTAAAGGACTACTGCCAGGCTCTGTCAGAGGCCGCCTGTTCCGTAGCCTCCCCGCTGATCCGCAGCACCGCCACCATAGGCGGCAATGTGTGCCAGGATGTGCGCTGCTGGTATTACCGGTATCCGGACTCCATAGGAGGCCGTCTGGAGTGCAAGAGAAAGGGCGGGGACACCTGCTATGCCATTGCGGGGGAAAACCGGTACCACTCCATTTTCGGAGGCATGTGCACAGGCGGTTCCTCCTGCCAGCACGCCTGTCCGGCGGGGACGGACATTCCCGGCTATATGGCCAAGATCCGGGAAAATGACTGGGCCGGGGCAGCGGATATTTTCTTTAAATACAACCCAATGCCCATGATGACCAGCCGCGTCTGCCCCCACGGGTGTACCCAGCACTGCAACCAGAGCGTATATGGGGAGAGCGTGAACATCCCGGCAGTGGAGAGGACCCTTGGGGACTATATTTTAAAGCATAAAGAGGAGTACTATAAGGCTCCCCACAAGGAGACCGGAAAGAAATGCGCCATCATCGGAGCGGGCCCGGGAGGCTTGACGGCGGCATTTTATCTGAGAAGCGCGGGCCACCAGGTCACGGTCTATGATTCCCACGAGAAGCCGGGAGGCGTGCTGCGCTACGGAATCCCCCACTACCGCCTTCCCAAAACCATTGTGGACGAATTCTGTCAGGCTTTGGAGACCCTTATGGGAATCCGCTTTGTCATGAACACCACGGTGGGAAGAGACGTGACGGTGGAGCAGATCAAGGCTGACAATGACGCCGTGTATTTCGGAACCGGAGCGTGGTCTCAGCCGGTGCTGGGGCTGGAAGGCGAGAACCTGACAGAGTTTGGATTAAATTTCCTGGAGGAAGTGAACACCTACTTAAAAAAGGCCATGGGGGAAAATGTGCTGGTGTGCGGCGGCGGAAACGTGGCTATGGATGTGGCCCTCACAGCCTGCCGGCTAGGCGCGAAGAGTGTGAAGCTGGTGTGCTTAGAGCAGCGCGGGGAGATGCCTGCCTCCGAGGAGGAGATTCAGATGGCCCTGGAAGAGGGCGTGGAGCTGTACAATGGCTGGGGCCTTGGGAAGGTTCTGGAATCAGAAGGAAAGGTGAAGGGCCTTCTGGCAAAGCGGTGCCTGTCTGTGAGAGATGAAAACGGACGGTTCGCGCCCAAATACCACGAGGAAGACACCATGGAGCTGGCCTCCGACTTTATCATCCTGGCTACGGGACAGAAGGTGGAACTCAGCTTTTTGGGAGATCACCTGTCCTCCCAGATAAAGACATCGAGAGGGCTCATCGACGCGGATGCCCAGTCCGGAAGGACCAGGGCCCAGGGGTACTATGCAGGCGGCGACGCGGTGACGGGACCGGATCTGGCTATCCGGGCCATCGCTGCCGGGAGGAACGCGGCCAGGACCATGAACCTGGATCTGCGCCCTGAAAACGGCGGGGAGCAGCAGAGCGCCGAGGGGGCAGAGGAATTGGCAAAAGAGAGATTTACCACCTTCAATGTGGAAGGAGTGGAGAGGACCAAGGCAGTGAGGCCGGGGGAGCTTCCGGCATCTGAGAGGAGCCTTACAGGAGAGGACCGGAGTTCTCTGGATCAGGAACAGGCAAAGCAGGAAGCCTGCCGCTGTCTGCACTGCGCCTGCTACGCGGTGAATCCCTCAGACATCACCCCAGTGCTGGTGATGGAGGGGGCCAGGATCGTCACCACAGAGAGAACGCTTTCTGCCAAAGAACTGTTCACCTCCAAGCTGACCGTGCAGGATATCCTCCACAGAGGAGAGCTGGTCACAGAGATCCGGATCCCCAGGGCTTCCGGCGAGACCCATTACGACAAGCGCCGCGTCCGCAATGCCATCGACTTTGCCATCGTGTCCCTGGCCAGCGCCTTTGAAGCGGAGGACGCCGTGGTCAAGAGCTGCCGCCTGGTGCTGGGCGGGGTGGCCCCGGTGCCTTACGAGCTGCCGGAGGTGGAAGCCTACCTGAGGGGGAAGGAGATCACTCCGGAGACAGCCGCTCAGGCCGGGGAGATTGCCATGAAACACGCCTTTGCCATGAGCGGAAACGAGTATAAGATCTTTATGTGCAAAGATGCGATCTACAACAGAGTTATGGAGGCAGGAAGATGAGCGATCTGTTAAATGGAACACTGGAAAATGGTCTGGTCATGGAAAACGGTGTGGTAAAGGACGGAAAGAACTGCCAGGGGGAGATCGTGGTTCCGGAGGGCGCCACGGAGATCGCCAATCAGGCATTTTATCAGAACAAGAAACTCACTGGCCTGTATCTCCCCGACGGAGTGAAAAAGATCGGCAATTATACAGTCAACGGATGCTTGAACCTGGAGTATATCCGTGTGCCGGAGAGCGTGGAAGAGCTGGGGGAGGATGCGCTGGTGAAGAAGATCGAGAGCAACTTCGGCTTCACCCATGTGGTGGAGAGCAAGCAGTATTTTCCTCAGATCCGGTGTACAGAAGGGTCTTACGTGGATCAGGCCATCCAGGAGATGAAGGCAAAGGATGGGTGGAAAGATTCCCATTCCAATGAGCATATTGTGGAAGTTGTGTATACAAATTCATAAAAATGCTGGAGATCTGCGGGATTTTCAGAGACAGGAGCCGGGACGAGGGCAGTTCCGGCTCCTGCTTTTATGCACATGGGGCGGAAAGGAAATGTGGCCGCTTGCGCGGCCCCGCCCCAGCGCAGCGAGTAGGGGAAAAGCCTCCCCTGCTCGATTGCAGGCCTCCCCTTCATTCATGGCGATCCTTTGGAAGCATCTACACTTTAATGATCACTGCGGTCCCGTGAAGGTCGCACAGGGGAACCAGGGGAAGGGGGCCGTGGGCCTTTTCATAGTCCTCCACCGCCTTCGAGGCTCCCCGGAAACGGCGGTTGTTGTAATCGTGAAGGAGGATCATGCCGCCGGAGCTGAGGCAGGGATAGAAGAACTCAAGCCCTGCCAGGATGGGGGCATAGAGATCCGCGTCCAGGCTAACCAGCGAGAATCGACAGTTCTCAAGACCGGCTGCGGTGCGGGGGAAAAAACCTTTGTGGAACAGGGCTTTTTCCGGATAAGGAAGGCGGTTTCGGACAGCCTCTAAGCTGGTGTCGGCAAAATCCCCTTCCCGGGCCCGGGAAAAGCCCTGTTTGGCCTCTTCTCTGACATCCCGGGCATCAAAGCCCTCAAAAGTGTCAAAGAGATGAATTGTCCGGTCCGGAAACAGGGCATTCAGCTGCCAGGCCAAGTCCCCTTTGTACACGCCCAGCTCAGCGATATCTCCGGGAATCTGCTGCCTAATCAAGCGGTCAGCCATGCGGTGCAGGGTGGCGGACCGGATGTCGAACCAGCGGTACAGCTGTCCCAGAAGCAGAAAAGCTCCCGAAAACCCGGCTTTTTTGGCCTGGTCCTGCAGCTGGGCTGTCCGCGTCTGGTCAGTGACAGCGATGAGCGCGCAGTCCGGTTTCAAGTCCACGGCATCTTCCACAGGCAAAACCTGGACACCTCCCACATAAGTCCCCTGCAGAGAAGAATTGTTGTCACCAAAAGCCAGCAGCTTTGTGTCGGCGGTATTGATCAGATTGGCGCAGGCTTGTCCGAACTGACCGGCCCCCAGGATAATGATCGTTTTCATGGAATCTCCTTTTTCTGTTGTTTTTTGTGTATTTCATTTCATAGGAAAAAGTATATTTGATATGGAAAAGAAAAGCAAGAGATTCTCGCGCTCTTAAAATTTGTAGTCTATACAACATTTATTACATATATTACTTGCGCTAACAATGTGACAATAGTACAATATGATTAAAGATAACAGGTACGTGTCAGTGAATGTGGAGATAGAGAAGATACACAGGAAAGTTGAGAGGTCATGAAACAGCCAGATAATAAAAAGATACCGGTTCCGCACACGGATTTTGTTTCCCGTCTGCTGCACCTTCCCAGAGGGATTGCCCGCCTGGAAAAGCTGGGCGAAAAAAAGGAGTTTCCCAGAAATCACCTTCTGATTCAGGCAGGAGAAAAGCCGAGATACTGCTATATTGTCAAATACGGCCGGGTGGTGGCCTATGAATACACTCTCAATGGGGAAGAGAGAATCTATAATTTTAACGAGCAGAATTCCCTTCTTCTGGAGGCCAACCTTCTGTTCGACTATGCGTCCCCCATCTGTTTTAAGACTGTGCAGCCGTCGGAGCTGGTGTGCATTGACAAAGAGACATTGCTGAACACGATCAGAGCGGATCCCGAAGTCTCCATGGATATCATGCAGTCATTGGCCATGAAATTTCTGTCCTCCATGGAGCAGATCCGCCACGCCAATTTCCACAACGCGGGGTGGAAGATCTGCGATCTTCTTCTGATGTTCGCTGACCGCTACGGGGTTCCCTATGACGGAAAGATCCTGATTCGGGAAAAGATCAGCCAGCAGCTTTTATCCAATCTGCTGGGCATCAACAGGGTGACAGCGGTGCGGGCGATCAAGGAGCTGAAGGAGATGTCCCTGATCGAGCAGATCAACGGATTTTACTGCATCCGTGATGTGGAGAGGCTGAGACGGCATCAGGAGAGGATGCTGCAATAGAAGAAAATGAAGGCAGAGGTGGCAACAGTGGCGATTAAATCGATTGATATTTTAAATGTAATGGTTTTTCAGTATTCTGGCAATGGGTTGAAACTGAAATTTTGTGACGGGCTCAATGTTTTGATTGGGGCTAATGGTATGGGGAAGACTACCATATTAAAAATGATCTATACGGCTGTACAGTGGTCTGCTGAACAGACAGATCAAGGAAAATCAAAGCGATTTCTGAGTTTTTTTTCAAACAGCCTAAAAGACAGCGAAGCACTGAAAAATATGGACAGAAAGAGCGATGACTGTTACTATAAAGTATCAGATGGCACACATAGTTTTGTAGACGGTCTTTCTTGTGATGGCAGTTTAAACTTAGAGGGTTGGTCGGGACTCAATATTCAATCTGTATTTATCCCGACAACAGAGATGCTGTCCCATGCTAAGGGATTTTTGGCTATGAATCAGAAATATAATATGCCTTTTGATGGCACGCAGATCGATATTATTGTGAATGCGTCATTGCCGGAGACCCGTATAATTTCTCCATCTATGGGAGGCATTCTTGAAAAGATCAGTGATGTCATAGAAGGGACAGTGATTTTGGAAGATGATTCTTTTTATGTAATAAAAAAGAATGGGCAAAAAATAGATTTTTCGCTGGAAGCGGAAGGCTTACGCAAGATGGGATTGCTTTGGAAGTTGATTCGCAATGGACTTTTGGAAGAGGGGACTGTTCTTCTGTGGGATGAGCCAGAAGCAAATTTAAATCCCGAATTATATCCGCTTGTCGCAGAAATCCTTTTAGAATTACAGAAAAATGGCGTTCAGATCTTTGTGGCAACACATAGCTATAATTTTGCGAAATATCTGGAGATACGCCGTAAAAATAACAATCAGGTCATGTTCCACAATTTTTATAGAGGAAATGATGGCATGATATACAGCCAATCAGCGTACAAAATGGATGAAATTAAAGAAAATCATATTATGATAGCGGATAATAAATTGCTTGATGAGATATATGATTTATGAGGGTATAGATGAATAATATATTTGCAGAGGAAAACGGAGCATACTGTATTGACTGTACCGATGCGGTATGGGCTACAGACAGGATTCACAGAGACTATCAGGAGGCTGGTCTCCACATTAATGATGTGGATTTTCTCATTGAAAACAATACACATATTATCATGGTAGAATATAAAAACGCGTGTTTGGCAGAGGCGTCAGCCCCAGACGTCTTCAATCCCATGGCGGATAAAAAGATTCTGACGGTGACGAGAAAGTTTTATGATTCTCTACACTATTTAAGATTGCTTGATAAACAGAAACCAGTTCAATATGTTTATATTTTAGAATATCCAAAAGGAGATTCGACTACCCGTAGAAGGTTACGGAATAAATTAAAGGCAGAGCTGCCATTTGCTCTTCAGGAACTTGTGGGAAATGGGAATAAACTGATCGATAAGATTGATGTGGTTTCGATCAAGGAATGGAATGCTGACGGAGTATATGGGAAATATCCTATAAAGCCGACGGTAAGGGTGATTTGTAGCTAAAAAACCATTTTGCAGATGTATCCCACACTACTTGTTTTATTTCACTGTCTATAGTATAATTATGACAAACAGAGAAAGGGGAAAGAAACACAGAATGAAGTCAACAGGCGCAGTGCTGGTGGCGGCCGGGCTGTCCTCCCGCATGGAGGCTTTTAAACCCATGCTCCCATTTGGAAACTCTACGATTTCCCGCCACATGGTAAGTATGCTGAAGGATATGGGGATCGACCCGGTGGTGGTGGTGACCGGATACCGAGGGGATGAGCTGCAGCAGCACCTTTCTTCTATGGGCGTTCGGTTTGTAAAAAATGAACGTTTCCGCGAGACCCAGATGTTCGATTCGGTTCAGATCGGCATCCGGGCCATCAGCGGGGACTGTGAACGTCTGATGATCCTTCCCATCGACCTGCCTGCCATTATGCCGGATACCATACGCCAGCAGCTGATGATCGACGCCCCCATCATCCGGACCGTGTGCCGGGGGGAACCGGGGCATCCCATTATGCTGTGGAGCGATGTGGCAGAAGGGCTGTGCGGCTATGACGGGCCGGGAGGGCTGCGGGGCGCCATTGAGCATTCCGGGATCGCCATCACCAACGTGGAGGTGGACGACGAGGGAATCTACCGGGATCTGGACACAAGGGAGCAGTATCAGGAGCTGCTGGACTGGAATTATCAGAGAGGCCAGGGGTATCCCATCCGCCCCCAGATTCAGGTGCGTCTCACTGCCAGCGAACCTTTCTACGGCCCCGGGGTTCAGCAGCTTCTGGGATGGATTAAGCAGACCGGCTCTCTCCAGGAGGCCTGCCTCCACATGGGCGTCTCCTACAGCAAGGGGAGAAAGATGATAAAGCAGCTGGAGCAGCAGCTGGGATTTCCCGTGGTCCAGAGATGGACCGGCGGCAGCGGCGGCGGCGGTTCCGCGCTGACGGAAAAAGGGAAAAAACTAATAGAGGCCTACGAGAGCATGGTGGCAGAGGTTCAGGATTTTACGGATCAGGCCTACCAGAAATATATGGGGAAAGGATTTTGATATGAGGAATCTGTATCTGGTCCGCCACGGACATGTGGATTTCCCCGGAGGGATCCGCCGGTGCATCGGCTGGACGGATCTCCCTCTGGACGAGAGAGGGCGGGAGCAGGCGAGAGAGCTGGGAAGATATTTCCAGCATGTGACAGGACAGGGGACAGAGGTATTTGCCAGCCCCCTGGCGAGGGCCGTGGAGACGGCCCGGATTCTGGCAGGAGAGGGAAGACCGGTGTGTGTGGAGGAAGGGCTGAAAGAGCTGAACATGGGAGAGTGGGAGAATATTCCCATGGATCGGCTGAAAAAGACCCTGGAATCCTGGCCAGATACCGGGGAGAGCCGGGAGGAAGGCCTTGCCAGGATCAAAGAGGCTTTGGGGCGGATTCTGGCCCGGACCCAGGGAGACGTGATCTGTGTGGCCCACGCAGGCATCAACAGCTGCCTTCTGGCGGATATGGCGGGAATGCCCCTTGAGGTCAGCCGCAGTCTGCCTCAGCCCTACGGAGGGTTTAACAGGATCCTGGTGGGAGAGGACGGGCAGATGGAGGCGGCAGAGACGGGGGTGATGCCCGGCGAGGCGCCCGATGACCGGGAATGCAGGCGGATCTGGGACCATTACCAAACACCCGAACCTGTGAGAAGGCACTGCCAGGCTGTCTGCCGTCAGGCCCAGGCCATAGGAGAAAAGCTTGCAAAAGCAGGGAAAAAGGTGAATCTGCCGGTCATCCTCAGCGGGGCCCTGCTTCACGACGTGGCCCGAACCCAGGAGAACCATCCTGCAAAAGGAGCGGCCATCCTCCTGCGGGAGGGATATCCCAGGGTGGCTGAGGTGATCCGGCATCATCACGACTTAGTGTGCCCGGGCTCCTTAGAATCCGGGGACCATCTTCCTTTCCTGTGGCTGGAGTCCGCTGTGGTATACCTGGCGGACAAGGAGGTCAGCGGGGATCAGCCGGTGACTCTGGAGCGTCGGTTTGAAGAAAGCAGAAAACGATGCATGGAGGCAGAGAACAGGGAGGAGGCCCTGGAGGCCCACAGACGGCGCTACACAGAGGCAAAAAATATTGAGAGATTGCTGCAAAAAGAGATAGACGGAGGATAATAAGATGAAATTGATCCGGACGGTAGACGCGGAAGGCGCTGTGCTGTGCCATGACATTACCCAGATTATCAAGGGAGTCACAAAAGACGCGGTGTTCAGAAAAGGCCATATTGTGACAAAAGAGGACATCCCGGTGCTGCTGAGCGTGGGAAAAGATCAGCTCTATGTGTGGGAGCAGGAGGAGGGGATCCTCCATGAAAATGACGCCGCCGAGATCCTCTGCGCCATGTGCCGGGGAGACTATATGGGCCGCTCGGAGGTAAAGGAGGGCAAGATCGAACTTACCGCGGAGCGGGACGGGCTTTTGAAAGTGGATAACAAAGGCTTAAAAGCGGTGAACGGTTTCGGGGAGATGATGATCGCCTGCCGCCACGGGAATTTTGCCGTCCGAAAGGGGGACAAGATAGCAGGGACAAGGATTATCCCCCTGGTGATCCGGGAGGACAAGCTGAAAGATGCCAGAAAGGCCGCCATGGAGGCCACAGGCGGAAAGCCTATTTTGCAGCTTAAGCCGTTTACCCACAAAAAAGTGGGCATCGTGACCACGGGAAATGAGGTGTTCTACGGGCGGATCCAGGACACCTTCACCCCTGTGATCCGACAGAAGCTGGAGGAATTCGACACAGAGGTCATCGACCATGTGACATGGAACGATGATGACAAAAAAGTAACAGCCTCCATCCTGGACATGATCGGGAAAGGGGCGGATGTGGTAGTTTGCACAGGGGGTATGAGCGTGGACCCTGACGACAAGACTCCCCTGGCCATCAAAAACACAGGGGCCAGGATCGTGACCTACGGAGCCCCGGTTCTGCCGGGAGCCATGTTCCTTCTGGCCTATTATGAGGTGAAAGATGAGGGGCGTGAGAGGACAGTGGCCATTATGGGACTGCCGGGGTGTGTCATGTACGCCAGGCGCACCATCTTTGACCTGGTGCTGCCCAGAGTTATGGCAGACGACCAGGTATTTTCAGAGGAGCTGGCGGCTCTTGGACAGGGCGGGCTGTGCCTGAACTGTCCGGTGTGCACCTTCCCCAACTGCGGATTCGGAAAAGGAGTATGACGAGAAATGTTGGATTTTTACAGAGCGGTTTCGGATTGCGATCCGGACAAAAAGAATATGGCGGCCGTAATACTTGACGGGCCTCTATTGGGACAGAGGGCATTGTTTTCAGATAACTGCCTTGTGTGGGAGTCGGAAGAAGGAGGCTTTTTTTCAAAAAATGCCGGGGAATTGGCTAAAGCGCTGCCCGGGGGAGAGAGCGGGAGCAAAGGCCTGGCAGAGATCAATGGGGTTCGGGTATTCTGCGACCGGCTGGGCCAGGAGATGGAGCTTGTGATCTGCGGGGGAGGCCATGTGTCCATGCCGGTGATCCGCATAGGCCTGATGCTGGGGTGCAGGGTGACCGTGCTGGAGGACAGGCCCCAGTTCGCGGATCATGCCAGGAGGGCAGGGGCCACGGAGGTTCTCTGCGAGTCCTTTGAGGCGGGGCTGGACAGGATTCCGGGTAACGCCAACACCTATTTTGTCATTGTCACAAGGGGGCACCGCCACGACCAGACATGCCTGGAGCGGATCATAAAGAAACCCCATGCCTACATCGGCATGATTGGAAGCCGCCGCCGGGTAGCCACCGTAAAGGACAGCGTCCTGGAAAAAGGAGGGGATCCGGAGGTTTTGGCTGAGCTCTACAGTCCCATCGGCCTGGACATCGGCGCGGAGACGCCGGAGGAGATCGGCGTGGCAATCATGGCCCAGATCATAGAGGTGAAGAACAAAAAGCGACGCACATGGGGCTATTCCAAGGATATGCTGCGCCAGATCCTGGATCCGGCCATGGAAGGGCAGCGGCGTGTGATGGCCACCATCGTGACCCGCAGAGGTTCCGCGCCCAGGGATGTGGGGACAAAGATGCTGGTGCTCCCTGAGGGCAGATGCGTGGGGACTATCGGAGGCGGCTGCATGGAGGGAGCCGTGATCCGCGAGGCGCTGCACATGATCCGCAGCAGCCAGGATCCCGACATTGAGAGTCAGGAGATAAAACTCTGCCATGTGGATATGACCGGAGCCGACGCGGAGGATGAGGGCATGGTCTGCGGCGGGGTGGTGGATGTGCTGTTGGAGGTTCTGTAATTTTGAAAGATCATTTGGGACGGGAAATCGATTATATGAGGATATCCATCACCGACCGGTGCAATCTGCGGTGCCGTTACTGCATGCCGGACGGTGTAGAGTGCGTGCCCATGGCAGAGATCCTGACTCTGGAAGAGTGCGCCGAGATCGCGGCCTGCGGGGCGGCCCTGGGGATCCATAAGATCAAGGTGACCGGGGGAGAGCCTCTGGTGAGGCAGGGCTGCTGCGATTTCATCCGGATGCTGAAGGAGACGGAGGGGATCCGCAGGGTCACCATCACCACCAACGGCATTTTGCTGGAAAGGCACCTGGAAGAGCTTCTGGATGCGGGGATCGACGGCATCAATATCAGCCTGGACACCCTGGATCCAGGGCTGTATAAGGCATTGACAGGGGGAGGAGAGCTGGAATCCGTTATGAGAGCCCTGGAGAAGGCCGTGGAAGCCGGCCGTGACAGGCAGATCCCGGTGAAGATCAATGCGGTTTCCCTGGATTTAAAAGACATGGCCCAAAAGCTTGGCTGCGGTTATGAAGGCCCCGGCTGGGAGGAGCTTCTGGAGCTGGCTGTAAAATATCCGGTGGACGTGCGCTTTATCGAGGTGATGCCCATCGGCTACGGGAGGCAGTATGAGTCTGTGGACCATGAGAGGCTTTTGGCCCGGCTCAAGGAAATCTATCCGGGTATGGAGAAGGATCACAGGGTTCACGGAAACGGTCCGGCTGTGTATTACCGGATCCCGGGATTTCAGGGGAGCATCGGTCTCATCAGCGCTCTCCACGGAAAATTCTGCGCCGGCTGTAACCGGGTGCGTCTGACCTCCCAGGGGTATCTAAAAAGCTGCCTGTGCTATGAGGACGGAGCTGACCTGAGGAAAATCCTGAGAGGCAGCGCCGGCCGGGAAGAGAGAAAATCCCGTCTTCTCGAGGCCATGAGACAGGCTGTGTGGGGGAAGCCCGCGGCTCACTGCTTTGAGAATCCGGAGCAGATGACAGAGAGCGGGAACATGATCAGGATCGGAGGATGAGATGGAATTTACGCATTTTGACACACAGGGCAACGCCTGGATGGTAGATGTGGGGGAGAAGGAGGACACGAAGCGGGAGGCAGTGGCCAGGGGAAGCATTTTTTTAAGTCCCCAGTGTTTTGACATGGTGGTCCGGGGAGCCATGAAAAAGGGGGATGTGCTTTCCGTGGCCCGGGTGGCGGGGATTATGGGCGCGAAGAAAACCTCAGAGCTTATTCCCCTGTGCCATATCCTCAACCTGACAAAGCTGGCCGTGGAGTTTGAACTGAAGGAGGAGACCCATGAGATCCAGGCCGTGTGCACGGCCTGCACCACAGGAAAAACCGGTGTGGAGATGGAAGCTCTCACAGGAGTTACCGTGGCGCTGCTGACAATCTACGATATGTGCAAGGCAGTGGACAAGTCCATGGAGATGGGGCAGATTTATCTGGAGAAAAAGACAGGGGGAAAGAGCGGGATCTACATAAATCCCAGGAAGGATACATGATGTTGACAGGAACAGTAAAAGCAGTCTGTGTCAGTGAGAAAAAGGGCACAGAGAAACACGGGGTGGGCCGTGTCCATGTGCGGCCAAATTACGGCATTGAGGGCGACGCCCACGCAGGCAGGTGGCACCGCCAGATCAGCCTTCTTTCTTACGATAAGGTGAAAGAATTTAACGAGAGAGGAGCCGATGTGGACCACGGAGCGTTCGGCGAGAATCTGGTGGTGGAAGGGATTGACTTTAAAAGCCTTCCTGTGGGAAGCCGTTTTCTGGTGGGGACAGCGGAGCTTGAGATGACCCAGATCGGAAAAGAATGCCACAGCCACTGCGCTATTTTCAAGCGGATGGGAGAGTGCATTATGCCTCACGAGGGAGTGTTTGCCAAGGTTTTAAAAGAAGGGGACATCTCTGAGGGCGATGTGCTCACCGTGGTGCCCCCTGATCCCAAGAGGCCTTTTACGGCAGCAGTGGTGACCCTCAGCGACAAGGGAGCCAAGGGAGAGCGGGAGGACGAGAGCGGGCCCGCGGCGGTGAGGATGCTGGAGGAGGCAGGCTATGAGGTGGTGGAAACCATGATCCTTCCCGATGAGCCGGCCCTTTTAAAGACTCAGCTGAAACGTCTGGCAGACGGGCGGCAGGTGGATCTGGTGGTCACCAGCGGGGGAACCGGATTTTCTATGAGGGACCAGACTCCGGAGGCAACCATGGAGGTGGCGGACCGGAATGCGCCGGGGATCGCGGAATACATCCGTTACAAGTCCATGGAGGTTACCAGCCGGGCCATGCTTGGCAGAGGAGTGTCGGTGATCCGGGGAAAGACTTTGATCGTCAACCTGCCGGGAAGCCCGAAGGCGGTAAAGGAAAGCCTGGATTATATCCTTGGGTCCCTGGCCCACGGCCTTGAGATTCTTCGGGGAACAGCCTCGGAGTGCGCGAGAACATAAGATCAAAACATGATCTGCCAGGCAGGGGAGAGGGTTCAAAAGCCGGCTCTCCCCTGCCTGGAAATTGCATAAGATTATACAACCGTACGTTTTTGTAAAAACGCTCGGTATAAATACCCATCCCCGGAAGGGACAGAAGGAGGACATTATGAGAAAAAGATTTGCAGCAGCGATGATGGCAGCGATGATGGCAGTGGGAGCCTTGTCAGGATGCGGCGGCAGCCAGAAGACATCCCACACCCAGGCAGCAGGCACGGCCCAGGAGGGCACAGAGGCAGAGACAACAGAGACAGAGAGCGAGAGCCCGAAAGAGAGCGTGGAGCTGATTGTGTTCGCGGCTGCTTCCATGACAGAGACACTCACTGAGATCGCCAAGATGTACAAGGAAGTCAGGCCGGAGGTGGAGATCGTCTACACCTTTGATTCCTCAGGAACCTTAAAGACCCAGATCCAGGAAGGGGCTGACTGCGATATCTTTATCTCCGCGGCGCAGAAACAGATGAATCAGCTGGATATGGCGGCGGACCCGTCTGTAAACACGGAGGGGCTGGATTTTGTACTGGAGGGAAGCAGATTGAACCTGGTGGAGAACAAGGTTGTCCTGGCTGTTCCCCAGGACAACCCGGCAGGCATTTCCTCCTATGAGGATTTGGGGACAGACAAGCTGAATCTGATCTGCTTAGGCAACGATGATGTCCCGGTGGGGGCGTATTCCATAGAGATTCTGGAGAGCCTTGGCATTTTGGAGCAGCTGGAGCGTGACGCCAAGATCACCTACGGCTCCAACGTGAAGGAGGTGACCACCCAGGTGAAGGAGGCATCCGTGGACTGCGGGATCATCTATGCCACGGACGCGTTTTCCGCCGGTCTGACCGTGGTGGACCAGGCGGATGAGGACCAGTGCGGCCAGGTGATCTACCCGGCGGCTGTGTTAAATATCTCAAAACATCAGGAGGAGGCCCAGGCATTTTTAGATTATCTCACTACAGCCGACTGCGCGGCAGTGTTTGAGTCTGTGGGATTTTCTATGGCAAAATAACAGGAGAGACGATATGGACTGGTATCCCCTTTATAATTCCCTGAGGATCGCCCTGATCTCCAGCGTGATTGTATTTTTCACAGGTATTTTCGCGGCCTACTATATCGCCAGGCTGAACCGGGTGGTCAAGGGGATCCTTGATGTGATTCTGACCCTTCCCATGGTGCTGCCGCCCACGGTGGTGGGATATTTCCTGCTGCTGCTTTTGGGGGCCAGGCGTCCGGTGGGCATGTGGTTTCAGGAACAGTTTGGCATAAAGCTGGTGATGACCTGGTATTCCGGGATCTTCGCCTCTGCGGTGGTTGCCTTTCCCCTGATGTACCGGACGGCCAGGGGCGCCTTTGAGAGCTTCGACGAGACCCTGGCCTATTCAGGCCAGACCCTGGGGCTGTCCAACACCTACATTTTCTGGAGGATTCGGATGCCCGCCTGCCGCCAGGGGATCCTGGCAGGGGCGGTGCTGTCCTTTGCCAGGGCCCTGGGAGAGTACGGAGCCACCAGCATGCTGGCAGGCTACACACCGGGAAAGACAGCTACCATATCCACCACGGTCTATCAGCTGTGGCGGACGGACAACGAGGCTTTGGCTTTTCAGTGGGTCGTCATCAATGTGATGATCTCGGCCGTGGTGCTTTTGACAGTGAATATGCTGGAGAGGAAAAATAGAAAGGAGGGGAGATAACCATGTCCCTGTATGTGGATATTGAGAAAGATTTCGGCAGCTTTCGGCTTTCCACAAGGTTTGAGGCAGGGGAAGAGATCATGGGAATCTTAGGAGCTTCGGGATGCGGAAAAAGCATGACCCTGCGGTGCATCGCAGGCGTGGTGAAGCCGGACAGAGGGAAGATTAGGCTGGATGGGATCACCTGGTTTGATTCGGAAAAAGGCATCGATCTCACTCCCCAGAAGAGGCGCGCGGGACTATTGTTCCAGAACTATGCCCTGTTTCCCAACATGACAGTGGAGAAAAACCTTATGGCAGGGCTGAAGGCTGTGGAAAAGGACAGGAAGAAGGCCAGGGCGGCGGTGGCAGAGATGATGGAGCGGTTTTATCTCACAGGTCTGGAGAAGCACCGCCCCTCCCAGCTGTCCGGAGGGCAGCAGCAGCGGGTGGCCTTAGCCAGGATTCTTCTCACAAAGCCCAGGCTCCTTATGCTGGATGAGCCTTTTTCCGCCCTGGATGGGTATCTGCGGTGGAAGCTGGAGATGGAGCTCATGGACATTCTTCGGGAATTTTCCGGAACTACCCTTTTTGTCTCCCACAGCAGAGACGAGATCTACCGGATCTGTGACAGTGTCTGTGTCATGGACAAGGGGAGGTCTGCGCCTGTGGCGCCGGTGAAAGCCATGTTTGAGGAGCCGAAAACCGTGGCAGCCTGCATGCTGTCGGGCTGTAAAAATTACTCCGCGGCACAGCCGGATCCCGGAAAAAGGGGCAGGGAACAGGAAACCGCCTGGGTTCGGGCAATAGACTGGGGGGTGAGCCTGGAATGCGGACAGAGAGTTCCGGAGGATATCAGCTGCATCGGCGTGCGGAGCCACTATATTCATCTGATCTCGGGGGAGATCCCCGCGGATGCGCAAAATGTTATGGAATGCCGGATCCGTCGGATCGTGGAGGATGTGTTCAATATGGTGGTCATGGTCAGCTCCATAAATGCCCAGTCGGATTCTCACAATGTCTGGCTGCGGCTGGAGATGCCCAAAGAACAGTGGAAAGCTTACGAGGAACAGGAGAGCGCCAAAGTGGGGGACAAGATTATGGTCAGGATCCACCCTAAGGATATCCTTCTTCTGAAAAGCTGATCCGGGACATCAAATCAGTGCGGAGGGAGGGGAAGACGGCCTGTCAGGACATCTCCCCCTCCGGATAGGATACTGCCCACAGGGGGCCGCCGCTGTCATAGCTCCTTTTCAGTTCATCCATCAACAGCTGCAGATCCCACTCCTTGGTGCTGTTCTCATAGCTGGCAGGGTCGGCGATGTACACATTGCCGTTGCCGCAGAGCTGGGCGATAATGATAAAGTGTCCGTTCTGGGTCAGGCTTCCCTTTCCCATAAGAGCTACCAGCACATGGCCGTTTGCGAGAAGATCGGAAACATGTCCCGGCGTGCGGTCAGTGACGCTCTCCACCTGGAGGCCGAAAGCAGAGATGCTTCCTGGAATCAGGCCGTGGTAGGAACCGCTCTGCCGGGCATAGTAGCCGTTGGCAGCGGACCAGTCCGCCATCTCAATGGGTGTCACGCCCTGAGGGGAAAAGCTGTTGATGATCATGGCGACGCACACAGGCCCGCACCCGTACTTGCTGATCCGGTCCTGCCCGCCGTACAGGTATTCTTTCCAGCGGATATCTCCCTGGTTGTAGTACAGGAGAGGCCCCATGGCCGTGTCCAGCATGCAGGAATAGATGGTGTCCTGAGGGGGAAATACAGACTCCGCGCTCATGTCGGAGATATCCCCCAGCTCATCGGTCCGGGTCATCTGGGAGATCTCCTCGGTCTCCCGGCGGCCTTCATCCTCAGTCTCCTGTGGCAGAACCTCTTCCCGGGAAATCAAAATGCCGGTATCCTCCTGGGCATCTAAAGACTTTGAAAAGAGCTGGGAGACATAGCCGGACACACGGTTTACCGCTGCCCCCGCTGCTCCGGAAGAAAAAGGCCGGAAATACGCCAGCAGGCTGACGGACAGGGCGGCGCCCGCGGCCACGATGCCCCCTGTGATCAAAAGCTCTGCCCGGCTTTTTGGAGGCTTGGGATCCTTTGCCTGTCTGCCCGGCGGCGGGATGACATGGGAGCGGGAGAAGGGGACAGCACCAGAACCAGAGACTCTCTGGTTCTGGTGCTGTCTGTTTTTTTTATGCGCAGGGGCCATGAGTGATCATCCTCCAAATCCGTTGTGTCATGCCTTGGCGAGACGTGCCAAAACTACCTGGGCGATATTGCCCAAAGGCGCCTGCTGGCATACGGCGCCGATCTTGTAAGCTTCCATGGGCATTCCGTAGACAACGCAGGAGTCCCGGTCCTGACCGATGGTGTAAGCGCCGGCCTTTCTCATCCGCAGCATGCCTGCGGCCCCGTCGGCGCCCATGCCTGTGAGGATCACGCCGATGGCCCGGCTCTTCACAGTGGCGGCCACGGAGTCAAAGAGCACATCCACAGAGGGCTGATGGCCGCTGACCTTGGCCTCTGCCGTGCAGCTGACGCTGTAGCCGGTTCCCAGGCGCACCACGCGCATCTGAAGGCCGCCGGGAGCTAAGAGTACCAGACCCGGGCGTACCTTGTCGCCGTGGGCGGCCTCCTTCACTTCCAGCTTACAGATGCGGTTGAGGCGCTCCGCGTACATGGCGGTAAATCCGGGGGGCATATGCTGGGTGATCACGATCCCCGGCATCTTGGCGGGAAAATGCCGGACCACCTCCAGAATAGCTTCGGTTCCGCCTGTGGAGGCTCCGATGGCCACCAGGTCGATGGCAGAACCTGGAGAAAAGGAGGCGGCATTGACGCGGGGAAGGGAAGCCGTGGTTCTGACCGCAGGAGCGGCAGAGGACTGGGGAAGGCGGACACGGGCATTTTTGCCCACAGCCAATTTTGCCATCAGGTTTCTTAAGAACGAGTCTCTCTGGCCTTCTTCCGGCTTGCGGACAAAGTCCACAGCGCCTGCCGCCAGGGCGTCAAACACCCGCACGTTGAGGGAGGAAACCAGGATCACGGGAACGGGATGGGAAGGAAGGACTTCCTTTAAAAATTCCAGTCCGCTCATCCCCGGCATCTCGATATCCAGGGTCATGATATCCGGTTTCAGCACAGGAAGCTTGGCTTTGGCATCCAGAGCGTTGACGGCATAGCCAATCACCTCAAAACGGGGATCTGCCGACAGGTTCTGTATCAGCCAGGTTCGGAACATGAGAGAATCGTCTACCACCATTACTCGGATTTTCTGTTGCATAATCTAACCTTCTTTCTTTACCATCTTATGCCTGCTTCTTTCTGTATATAGCCGGCTTGACATAGTCGTAAGGGCAGCTGGCTTTGGTCAAGCCTTCCGAGTGGCCGATAAAAAGATGTCCCCCCGGAACAGTGGCATTGTAAAAGCGGCGGACCAGCGCATCTTTGGTAGGCTGATCAAAATAGATCATAACATTCCGGCAGAAGATCAGATCGAACTTCCTTTTAAACTGGATAGGATCCATGAGATTGAAGGTCCGGAAGATCACGTTCTGTTTGATAGCGGGAGCTACCGTGTAGTTTCCGTCTTTTTTGACAAAATATTTCTGTTTCCAGGTAGCCGGGAGAGAGGAAAGGCTCTCGTCGTTGTAAGAGGCAGTCATAGCCGTATTCAAGATCTTCTGGGAGATATCGGTGGCCAGAACCCTGGTATCCCACTGGGAGGATTTGGCTCCGAAATATTCTTTCAGATACATGGAGATGGTGTAGGGTTCCTCCCCGGAAGAGCAGCCTGCGCTCCAGATGCACAGAACTTTGTCCCTGGCGTGTTTTTTCTCCAGGTCAGGGAGCACGATATCCCAAAGATATTTGAAGTGCTCCTCCTCCCGAAGAAAATAAGTATAGTTGGTAGTCAGCTTGTTGAGCATGGCAGTGACCATATCCGGGTCACGGCCCGACAAGATGTCATCTACATATGAGGTAAAATCTTTATAGCCTTTGGAAGAGAGAGTATGGGAAAGGCGGCTTACAATGAGCTGCTTTTTTTTGCTCAGGTCAATTCCGTAGTGCTGTTTAATATAGGAATAAAGGCGTTGAAAATCGCTGTCAGTCAATGTCAGCATGATGATTCCCCCCTGTTTTATAAATAATAACCAGTCATCCCGCTGGAAAGCTCTGGTCAAACTGCCGGGAATTTTTACCCCTCTACGCCGAAAAGCCGCCAAAGGCGGTTTTTCGGTTTCGGTTACTGTGGAGTGGCCAGAGCCTGGCAGTCAATGGACATAAAGACGCTTCCGTCTTCCATGGTCACCATCCCGTTCAGGAGCTTTTGCTGCCGCTTAAGCGGGATAGGACGGACATTTTTCAAATCAATATCGATCACCTGACGAACCGAGTCCACAACGATCCCCAGAGAGACGGAGTCAATGTCCAGGACAATGATGCAGGTCTTCTCGGGGCCGTCGGGGTCACACTTGCCCATAAGCTGCTGGATATCCACAACAGGAAGGATCTGCCCTCTCAAGTTGATGATGCCTTTGATGTAGGAGGGCATCAGAGGCAGGGTGGTGATGGTGTGGTTGTTGATGATCTCTATAACATAATTCGTGCTGATGTACAGCACAAGATCTCCGGACTCGAAAGTGAGGCAGCGCTCCACGGAGGAAGTCTCCTCCCCCGTTTCTGCCACAGGCTCCTCCTGAAAATCCTGGTTGTTAAGCTGTTCAGACATAATAATTCCTCCCTTCCTATTACGAATTCTCAAGAGCCGCCGCATAGAGACTCTGGATCTCAAGGATAATGCTGATATTGCCGTCGCCCAAGATGGTGCAGCCGCCGCATCCGAAATTCTTAAGCTCGAAGAAGTTCAGGAAGGACGGGAACGGTTTTACAACAACCTGCTGTTCTCCTACAAGCTCATCTACAAACAGGCAGAAGGAATGTTCGCTGGTCTCTACCCAGAGAATAATGCCATCCTCTATGTTGACCACGTCTGTCTCGATATTGTAGAACTGATGAAGCCTTATGATGGGATAGAAGCTGTCCATGCGCTCGATCATCTCGTTGCCGTTCTCATCCCGGATAATCTCATCCGGCAGGACCTTGAAGGACTGACGGATATTGGCGATGGGGATGGTAAAAATAGAGCGGCCCACGGTAACCCTCATGCCGTCCACGATGGCCATGGTCAGGGGGATCTTCATGGTGAAAGTGGTGCCGTGGCCTTCTTCGCTGGTTAAAGACACCACGCCGCCCACAGCCTCCACGTTCTTCTTGACCACATCCATGCCCACGCCTCGGCCGGAAAACTCCGTGACCTCCTGGTTGGTTGAGAAACCGGGCAGCATGATGAGCCCTAAGGCTTCCTTCTTGGTATATTCGTTCTCAGGCTTGGTGAGGATTCCCTTTTCTTTGGCCTTGGCCAGAAGCTTGTCGGGATTCATGCCCTTGCCGTCGTCGGTGATGGTGATCACCACCTCGTTGCTGGTGTGGGTGGCGGACAGGATAATCTCGCCCTGAGGATCCTTTCCAAGATCCAGACGCTCCTGCACGTCATCCTCAATGCCGTGGTCCATGGCGTTGCGGACCATATGCATAATCGGATCCTGAATACTGTCCACGATGGTCTTGTCAACCTCGGTCTCCTCCCCCACAAGGGTGAGGCGCACATCTTTGTTCAGCTTCTGCTTCATATCCCGGACAATACGGCTCATCTTCTGGAACACACCGGAGATGGGCACCATACGGAGGGACATGGCGATATCCTGGAGATCGTCCGTAAGCTTGCGCAGCTGCCGGGCCGACTTCATAAAATTGTCATAGCCGTCGCGGCTGAGCTGGTTCAGCTCCGGCGAGGAGGTAACCATGGATTCCGTGATGACGATCTCGCCCACAATATTTTGGAGGCTGTCCAGTTTCATTAAGTTGACGCTGATTAAGTTCTGTTTTACAGGAGCGTTCTGAGCAGCGGACTTTTGCTGGGCAGCGGGGGGCTTGGGAGCGGGTTTTGCCGGCGCGGGAGCTTTCGGCGGCTCGGGAGCCGAAGCCTTGGGCGGTTCGGGAGCCGGAGCCTCCGGCTCGGCGTTGGCAACCAGCTCATAGGAACGGATATGGCCCTGGGTCCTCAAAACGCCGGAAGCCTTGTTGGCCTCTTCTTCGGATTCAAAGGCCATGTAGAACCCTTCTTCTATAATGGTAGCGGTAGTTTCGGAATTCGACTCCATGTTCTCGGGATAATAGCGGAAGTCGATCCCGCATTCCTTGACGGCGTTGACAATCATAAAGGCGCGGAGGTTCTCCATGCCGATGCCTTCCTCCAAAAAGATATGGAGAAAACATGCCGCATCCTTGTCCGCGGGAAGATTCTCTCCGCCGGCTGCCGGGGCCGCCGCCGGGGAGTCGGCAGGAGCCGGGGGTGCGTCCTGGGCCGCGGGTTCATCCACCTGGGCGCCGCTGATCTTCTTCAGAAAATTGTTGATGTCGGCGGAAAAAGAATCCAGATCCGTGTCCAGAGCCTTCCCGGCCTCCACCTTCTCCACCTGCCCCCGAAGAAAATCCTCAGAACGGAACATCAGGTTAAAAAGTTCCTTTTTGTGCTGCGGATCCAGGGAGTCAATCCCTTTGTCCCTGATATAGAAGAACAGATCCTCTATATGGTGCGAGATCTCAGCAAGGGAACCGAATTCCATCATAGCGGAGGAGCCTTTGATGGTATGCATGATGCGGAAAATCTCGTTTATATCATCGACCGAGAAATCGCCGTCCTTTTCATCCGCCACCAGCATCTCGTCCAACCGGTCTAAAAGGGAATTTGTTTCAAAGAGGTATGTGTCCAGCATACCCTCCATACCATTATCCATTCTATTACACCACCTATCCTTAGATTTATATTGCATACTAAACAATCCGCGGAAAATACAGCAGACAGCAACACACTAAGACAATTATCGGCGAAATTTGGATTTTATTAAGGGCCAGGGAAAAAAATTACAAAAAACCATTATTTTTTTTGAAATTCTGCCGATATAAAACCCAGGTTTTTAATAATAGGCGGAGAAAACTATTATAGAAAAAGAGAATCCGCCGATATACTTCTAAGGAGTGCGTGACGGAATCCCCTGTCTCATCGATCTGCTGACAGAGCGGCAGGAGGAAAAAAAAGACTCAATCAAGACTCAATAAGGAGGAGCAACAAATGAAGAATTTTAAAGTCGGCAAAAAATTTATAGTGTCTTTTGGGACTATCCTGACACTGTTTTTGGTGTCGGTGATCGTGGGGACCATCGGGATCGTCAGGGCAAAGTCCAGCTATCAAGGCTTTTTTACCAACGATTATAAGGCCGTGGCAAGCGTCTACGAGATTCAGCTGAAACTGCAGCAGGCCCTGACAGAGCTGATGCTGGCAGTGGTGGAGACGGACCCGGCGGCCACTGCGGACCATGTGAACCAGGTGACGGGATACATGGAGGATGTCCGCTCAGGGCTCAGCGACGTATACGCCAACTACGGGGGCGACACGACTCTTCTCAAAGAATTTGAGACAGGCCTGGAGAACAATAAGACCACGAGACTGGCGATCATCGAGTACGCTACCCAGAACACGGCCGATGGCAAGCAGCAGGCCCAGGATCTGGTGATCAATGAGTACAATCCTCAGATCCAGCAGTTTATCGGCATTCTGCAGAACGCGTTTGTCCAGATGGGACAGGAGAGCCAGAACCGGTATGAAGAGTCCATGACTACCCTGTCGGCCCTGATCGGGGTGTCGGTGGCTGTGGCGGCCGTTGCTTTCCTTATTACGGTGTTTATCGCTTTGAATTTGACAGGCAATATCCTGATACCGGTGAAGAAGATTCAGGAGGCTATGGCCCAGGTGGTGCAGGGAAAGCTTTCCGTGAATATCGATTACAAATCCGAGGATGAATTCGGACAGATGGCCGGTGAGATGAATGACATGACTGCCGGCATCAGCAGGATCATCAAAGATATCGAGGTGATCCTTACGGCTATGGCGGGCGGGGATTTCGCAGCCAAGTCCACCGACAGAAGCATGTATATCGGGGATTATCAGAAGATCCTCCAGGCTATGCGGGGGATCAAGAGCAGCCTGAACACCACCATGACCACTTTGAATCAGTCGGCGAACCAGGTGTCTTCCGGTTCCGAGCAGGTGTCCTCCGGCGCCCAGGCTCTCTCCCAGGGAGCTACCGAGCAGGCTTCCTCCGTGGAAGAGCTGGCTGCTTCCATCAACGATATTTCAACCCGGATTAACGAGAACGCCAAAGGCGCTCAGGAGGCCAGCAGAAAGTCCGTCATGGTCAGCGAGGTGGCCGGCGAGGGCAACCGCATGATGCAGGATATGCTGGCTGCCATGGCTGACATCAACGCGTCTTCCGGCGAGATCGGCAAGATCATTAAGACCATCGAAGATATCGCGTTCCAGACCAATATTCTGGCTCTGAACGCCGCCGTTGAGGCTGCCAGGGCAGGAGCGGCAGGCAAGGGCTTCGCGGTTGTGGCCGACGAAGTGCGCAACCTGGCCAGCAAGTCCGCCGAGGCTTCCAAGAATACGGCCGTGCTGATTGAAAATTCTCTCACAGCGGTTGAGAACGGCAAGAGGATCGCCGACGAGACGGCCCGCTCCTTAGAACAGGTCATGACCGGTATCCGGGAAGCTACGGAGATGATGGATTCCATCGCAAAGGCCTCCCAGGAACAGGCGGATGCCATCAGCCAGATCACGGTGGGCATTGATCAGATCTCCAGCGTTGTGCAGACCAACTCCGCGACATCGGAAGAAAGCGCCGCCGCCAGCGAGGAGCTGTCCAGCCAGGCTCAGATTATGAAGGAACTGGTGAGAAGATTCAAACTGGAGGGAGATTCCGGCATGGCATCCCCTGCCCCGCAGTATGAATCCTATTCCTCCGGCGAGCCTCAGGAGATGTCCTATGGCTCCTATAATGACGGGAAGTATTGATTGAGGAGATAAAAGATGAAGCAGAGTATAAAACAGCAGGTTATGATAAGGATTGCCCTCATATTTTTGTGTGTCATTGTCAGCGGGATCGTGACCATAAGCGGTATGAATAAAGTGAAGAACTACAGCAAGTCTACGGAACAGGCGACAGAGATCAACAGTCTGGTTCTCACGGCAGAGAAAGCCCACTACAGCTGGGTGGAGAATTTGTGTTCCGCGGTTGCTTTGGGCACAGAATTTACGGGGAGCAAGGATTACAGAACGTGCGTTTTAGGAAACTGGTTTTATAATACGGATCTCTCCTCTGTGACGGACAGCGAGATGCTTCGGCTTATTGAGGAGATGAAACCCATCCATCAGGCGATCCACGAGTCGGCCCAGACGATTCTTGACCTGAATGAGACGGATCCGGATCAGGCAAAGCAGATGTACAGCGATGTGACCAAGGCCAATGTGACCAAGCTGGTAGCTCTTCTGGATCAGGTATCCCAGATCACGGCCGGCCAGGTGGCAGATAATCAGTCCGGACTTCTGAGATGGGTTTCCTGGACCGAGATGATCTCAGCGGGAACGGTTTTGATTATTCTGATTGTAAGCATTCTTTTGTTTATCTATGTGATGAAGCGGATCGTGGCGCCTGTCCAGCTTATCACCGAAGCCAGCAGAAAGCTTGCCGAGGGCAACTTAGGCTTCCAGATCGACGTGAACGACAACAATGAGATCGGCGATCTGGCGGGTACGCTGAACACCTCTGTAAAGAATTTGAAGATGTATATTTCGGATATCAGCAAGGTGCTGGATGAGCTTGCCCAGGGTAATCTGGCCAGTGAGAGCGAGATTGATTATATCGGAGATTTTGTCCAGATTCAGACAGCTATTGAGACCATCAGCAGAGAGCAGAACAAGACCATGGAGCAGATTCAGGCTTCTGCCAGCCAGGTGGATTCCGGGGCGAATCAGGTAGCTATGGGCGCTCAGTCCCTGGCTCAGGGTTCCACAGAACAGGCATCGGAGGTTGATAATCTGCTGCACATGATCGAGCAGATCTCGGAGCAGATCAACGGCAACGCC
The DNA here is from genome assembly GCA_947066955.1 of uncultured Hungatella sp. Classification (GTDB taxonomy): domain Bacteria; phylum Bacillota; class Clostridia; order Lachnospirales; family Lachnospiraceae; genus UBA3402. The sequence goes on along the minus strand of CAMTAF010000016.1, from coordinate 9,630 downwards.
GAAAGCGCCGCCATCACCACATCGGAGGCGGATAAGGTAGGCGAGCAGATCCATATCTGCGACGGACAGATGCAGGAGATGGCTGAGGCCATGAAGCAGATCAGCGCCTGCTCGGGAGAGATCCAGCATATTATTAAGACTATTGATGACATCGCGTTCCAGACCAATATCCTGGCATTGAACGCCGCTGTGGAAGCCGCGAGGGCGGGAAGCGCCGGCAAGGGATTCGCGGTTGTGGCGGATGAAGTGCGCAACTTAGCGGCCAAGAGCGCGGATGCAGTTAAGGAGACTACGGAACTGATTGACAAGACCCTCCATATGGTGGAGACAGGTTCCAGGCTTACCGACGTGACTCAGCAGTCCCTGGGTTCCGTGGTAGACGGCGCCGGCAACGTCACCAGCCATATCAAGATGATTTCCCAGGCATCTATGGAGCAGGAAGCAGCCATCGGACGTATCAAAGACAGCATCACCCAGATTTCCACGGTGATCCAGTCCAACTCGGCCACCTCAGAGGAGAGCGCCGCGGCCAGTGAAGAGCTGGCGGGTCAGGCCCAGATTCTCAAGTCATTGATAGGAAGGTTTCAGCTGAGAAAAAGCTGAAGAAAGATCGGCTGCGGCTGAGATGCCGCCGCGGTCCTTACGGCAAAAGCAGAGTGTTCTCGTAAATTTTCAATAGACAATCATGCGGGACATCAAAAGGAATGGAGGAAAGATGTTATGGGAGACAAGATTAAGAATCTGAAGATCAAGGCAAAGCTCTATGTTCTGGTAGGGGTTGCCCTGATAGGGATGCTGGCATTGGGGGTCGTGTCCTTTGCCCTTATGGGAACCTTAAGCGGCGAGACAACGATTATTGCGGAGAAATGGATGCCAAGCTGCACTCTGGCTGATCGGATGAACACGGCTGTTTCAGACTTAAGGCTTTACGAGGTTCGATACGTGACGGCGACGGATGCTGCCAAGATGCAGGACTTTTCCGGGAGGATTTCACAGCAGCTGAGCAGTATGGATTCTTATGTTTCTTCCTATGGCAATTATGTAAGTACCACGGAAGGACGGCAGCTTTATGAGTCTCTCCAGTCCACCTGGAGCACTTATAAGCAGATCGACAGTCAGCTCACCGGGCTGGTGAAAGCCGGCCAGACAGCCGAGGCGTGGGCTCTTTTGGACAGCGATCAGGGAACCAATTCCTATAAGGCCGTGTCAACTGCTTTGGAAAACTTGTCGGCTTTTAACACCAGGGGCAGCGAGGGCGCTTATGAGGAAAGCAATACCACTTACAGGAATGCCATTGCTATCCAGGTTGCCATGATGGTGGCAGTGATCCTCATCGGGATTGTGTTCTCCACCATTATTATCTCAAGTATCCGCCAGCCGGTGGCAGAGATCGAGGAAGCGGCGATCCAGATGGCCAAGGGCAATCTGGATGTAGAGATCGCGTACCAGTCAAAGGATGAGCTGGGCGTGCTTTCAGACCAGTTCCGTGAGGTTATCAGGAAGCTGAGAGCCATTGTGGCTGATGAGAATCAGTTCCTGGCCAAGATGGCTTCCGGAGATCTGACCGTGGATTCTATCTGTGAGCAGGAGTACATAGGCAGCTTCCATCAGGTTCTTCTCTCTTTCCGGGCTATTGCCAACCGGATGAATGAGGCCATGTCCCAGATCAGCACCAGCAGCGAGCAGGTTTCCAACAGTTCCGAGCAGGTTTCCAGCGGCGCTCAGGCTCTTTCCCAGGGCGCTACAGAGCAGGCGAGCTCCATTGAGGAGCTGGCCGCGACCATCTCCGATATCTCCGAGAGAATCAAGGAGAACGCGGACAATGCCAGCGATGCCAACAGAAAAGTGGATGCTGTGGGCGATGATATGAATTTGAGCAACGAAAAGATGCAGGATATGATCCGGGCCATGGAGGATATCAGCAACAGCTCCAACGAGATCGGCAAGATCATCAAGACTATCGAGGATATCGCCTTCCAGACGAATATCCTGGCTCTGAACGCTGCCGTGGAGGCGGCCAGGGCAGGAAGCGCAGGCAAGGGCTTTGCCGTGGTGGCGGACGAGGTGAGAAACCTTGCCAGCAAGAGCGCCGAGGCTTCCAAGAATACTGCGGCTCTGATAGAGAACTCCATCAAGGCGGTTCAGAACGGTACGGAGATTGCCAGCGAGACAGCCAAGACCTTAAGCCAGGCTGTGGCGGGAGCAAAAGAGGTTACTACGCTTATGGATAAGATATCCGAGGCCAGCAATACCCAGTCCGCAGCCATCTCCCAGATTACAGTGGGAATTGACCAGATCTCCAGCGTAATTCAGACCAACTCCGCTACGGCCCAGCAGAGTGCGGCGGCCAGCGAGGAGCTTTCCAGTCAGGCTCAGCTGATGAAACAGCAGGTAAGCAAGTTCCGCCTGAAATCCGGCGGAGGGTCCCTGGTAAGTATGCCGGAGCCGGCAGCTTCCTACGATATGCCGTCGGAGAGCTATGGATATGAGAGCACAGGCTACTCCACCAATGATAAATATTAAATGAAAAATTTTAAAGGATTAAAAAGTCCTGGGGATATTTTCCCAGGACTTTTTATGCACAGGCCCGTGCAGTGGAAATTTGCCGCTAAAGCGGCGCACGGGCCGCGCGGCGAGCAGGGGGAAAGACCGCCCCTGCTCGATTGCGCATGGGGCGGGAAGGAAATATGGCCGCTTGCGCGGCCCTGCCCCGGCGGCAGCACTTGACGATATGGAGGTGCATGAGGTAAAATAAGGAAGCGTCTGTGACAGAGATGCCATTTTACTATTTTTATAGAAAGGATGCTGATAGGAACAATGATTAGTGAACGGCTGTACGGGATTTTGCTGGATTCTTTCTGGAAGATACTGCTTCCGGGGCTGAAGGCGACCATCCCCCTCACTGTGATCTCTTTTTCCTTTGCCATGGTGATCGCGGTGATCATGGCTCTGATACAGTTTGCCGATATAAAAGGACTGAAACAGTTAGCCAGGTTTTACATATGGGTGATTCGCGGGACCCCTCTTCTGGTCCAGCTGTATGTGATTTTTTACGGGCTGCCCGGGGTGGGGATCGTCCTGGATCCGTTTCCCTCGGCAGTGATTGTGTTCTCCCTCAACGAAGGGGCCTACGGCGCCGAGATTATCAGGGCAGCGCTGGAATCTGTGCCCAAGGGACAGCTGGAGGCAGGATACTGCGTGGGCATGTCCTATATGCAGATCATGAGAAGAATCGTGCTTCCCCAGGCTCTCCGGACCGCCTTTCCCTCTCTGTCCAATTCCCTCATAGCCATGGTGAAGGACACCTCCTTAGCTGCCAATATCACGGTTACGGAGATGTTTATGGCGACCCAGAGGATCGTGGCAAGAACCTATGAGCCTCTGGCCCTGTACTGTGAGGTGGGGCTGATCTATCTGATCTTCTCCACCGTATTAACCAAGCTGCAGCATGTGGGAGAGAAGCGGCTGAATTTTTATCTTTCCAGATGAGGGCAGAGATGAATGGCGATGAAGGGCATTAGAGGAAAAGGGACGCTAACAGGAGGCTTGAGATGCTAAAAATCAGAGATGTGAGGAAGAACTTCGGCAGTCTTGAAGTTCTGAGAGGAGTGGACCTGGATGTGGAGAAAGGAGACGTGGTGGCCATCCTGGGTCCCAGCGGATCCGGAAAGACCACATTTTTAAGGTGCATCAATTTTTTGGAGACAGCGGACCGGGGCACCATGGAGTTTGACGGGGAAAATTATGACATGAGCCATATATCCAGAAAGGAGATTCGAAGGATACGGAGAAAGACAGCCTTTGTGTTTCAGAATTTTAATCTGTTTCTCAACAAGACAGCCCTGGAAAATGTGACCGAGGGCCTGATTGTGGCCCGCAAGATCCCAAAGGCCCAGGCCGTGGACATCGGAAAGAGGGCCCTTGAGAAGGTGGGGCTGTCAGACCGGTGCGGCCACTATCCCGGCCAGCTCTCAGGGGGACAGCAGCAGCGGGTGGCCATAGCCAGAGCCATAGCGGCAGATCCGGAGATTATCTTTTTTGACGAACCTACATCGGCTTTGGACCCCGAGCTCATAGGAGAGGTCCTGGAGGTTATGAAGAATCTGGCCCAGGAGGGGATGACCATGCTTGTGGTTACCCATGAGATGAACTTTGCCAGAAATGTGTCCACAAAGGTGATGTTTATGGAGGATGGACAGGTGGCAGAGGCCGGAGGCTCAAAAGAATTTTTTGAAAATCCCAAAGGGGAGAGGACGAGAGAGTTTCTGCGGCTTGTGAATGTGTAAACAATTAAGATACCTATAAAGGAGTGAAAGAAAATGAAAAAATTCGTTTGGCTGAAAGCAGCAGCATTGGTGACAGCAGGGGCACTGTCCCTGTCAGGGTGTTCCGGATCAGAAAGCGGGGGCGGACAGCAGTCCGGTATCCAGCCGGCTCAGACAGAGACAACAGGCTCCCAGGATTCTGCCTCAGGGAGCGCCGGCGCAGAGGGAAGCGGCAAAGATCAGCTGGCCCAGATCCAGGAAAAGGGGCAGATGGTTGTGGCCATGGAGGGGACCTGGTCCCCATGGACTTACCATGACGAGAAGGATGAGCTTGTGGGCTATGACGTGGAGGTGGCCAGGCTGATTGCCCAGAGGCTGGGTGTGGAAGTTGTTTTTGTAGAAGGAGAGTGGGACGGCCTTTTTGCCGGACTGGATGCCGGGAGATATGATATGGTGGTCAACGGCGTGGAGATCACTGAGGAGAGAAGGGAGAAGTATGATTTCTCCGATCCCTATGGTTTTATCCGTACAGCCATTGTGGTAGACGGGGACAATGACGAAATACAGTCTTTCGAGGATCTGAAAGGGAAAAACACAGCTAACACCATTTCCAGCACCTATGCGGAACTGGCGGAGAGCTACGGCGCCACAGTGACAGGGGTGGATGATTTAAATCAGACCTTTGAACTGCTGCTTTCCGGGCGGATCGACGCCACGCTCAACGCGGAGCTGACTTACTATGACTATATGAAAGCACACCCGGACAGGAATTTAAAGATCGCAGCCCTCACAGAGGAGGCGTCCCTGGTGGCCATCCCCATGCGGAAGGGGGAGGAATCCGCCAGCCTTCGGGAGGTGGTCAATGAGGCCATCGCCCAGATTAGCCAGTCAGGGGAGCTGGCGCAGCTGTCAGAAAAGTATTTTGGCAGCGATATTTCCAAGAATCCCCAGAGCAATGACTAAGGCAGAGAGCAGAAGGCAGCTTCTGGGCACTCTGCTGGCCCTGTCAATCCCCACCATGGCGGAAGAAGTCCTGTCAACCCTCCTTCAATATGTGGACACGGCCATGGTGGGTCAGCTGGGGGAGCAGGCCACGGCTTCCGTGAGCATCACCACCACCATCAACTGGCTGGTGGGGAGCATGGCCGGAGCCATCGGGACAGCGATTCTGGCCATGATCTCCAGGGCAGTGGGAAGCGGAGACAGGGAGAAGATCCGAAGCCTGTCCAAGCAGGCACTTTTTCTGGCCACAGGCTGCGGCGTGGTCACGGGGAGCATCTGTATTCTTTTAAGTCCCTTTATCCCGGTGTGGATGGGGGCTGAGGAAGCCATACAGAGCCAGGCGTCTGCCTACTTTTTTATCATAAGCCTTCCCATGGTGTTCCGGACCTGGACCACCATCCTGGGAGCCTCCATCCGGGCCACCCAGAACACCAGAACCCCCATGCTCATCAGCATGTCAGCCAACAGCCTGAATGTGGGGCTCAACTACATCCTGATCTACAGGGCAGGCCTGGGGGTCACAGGGGCAGCCGCGGCGTCGGCGGTCTCCTACTGTGTCTCAGGGCTTTTGATGCTCGCGGCTTACCGGAAAAATGAGCTGCTGAACTGGAGATGGCGGGAATTTTCCCTGGAGGTTCCCCTTTTAAAAGAATGCGCCTCCATCGGCATGCCGGTTCTGGGTACCAGCATGACTTCCTGCATGGGGTACGTGGTGTTCGCCGGTCTGGTGTCAGGGATGGGGACCACCGTATTTGCCGCCCACTCCATAGCGGTCACGGCGGAGACCATTTTCTATATCCCGGGTTACGGACTGCGCACCGCCACGTCGGCCCTGGTGGGCGCGGCCCTTGGGGAAAAGAATCAGGAAAAATTAAAGACCACGGGAAACCTGAGCGTGATTCTGACCGTGCTTCTTATGTGTCTCAGCGGGATGACGCTGTATCTGGTAGCCTATCCCCTGATGCGCCTGTTTACCCCCAGCGTGGCAGCGGCATCCCTGGGAGCCAGGATGCTGAAGCTGGTAGCCTTGTCGGAGCCGTTTTTCGGGCTCATGATTGTGCTGGAAGGAATTTTCTACGGCCTTGGACGGACAAAATACGCTTTCCTGGTGGAAACCTTCAGCATGTGGGGCATCCGGATCTTTTTCACTTTCCTGTGCGTAAAGGTGTGGAACTTGGATCTCAGAGCCGTGTGGCTGTGCATGATCGGCGACAATGTGTGCAAGGCCCTTTTATTCGCCCTTCCTGTACTGACCAGAAGGCAGAGAGACAGGATCTTTTCCGTGAACTGAGGGGGCGTAAAATTTTCCCGCACAGAGGCGGCTTGGACAAGAGATAAGAGGGAGAGAAAATTATGACAAAAAAAGAACTGACATTGGAGATCATTGAGCGTCTGAAAAAAGAATATCCGGACGCGGACTGTACCCTGGATTATGACCAGGCGTGGAAACTGCTGGTCAGTGTCAGGCTGGCGGCCCAGTGCACAGACGCCAGAGTCAACGTGGTTGTGGAGGGGCTGTATGAAAAATATCCGGATGTCAATGCCCTGGCGGACGCCCCGGTGGAGGAGATCGAGAAGATCGTGAAACCCTGCGGCTTAGGGCACAGCAAGGCCAGAGACATCAGCGGATGTATGAAGATCCTGCGGGATCAATACGGAGGGAAAGTGCCCAATGACTTTGACGCCCTCTTAAAGCTTCCTGGCGTGGGGAGAAAAAGCGCCAACCTGATCATGGGCGACGTGTTCGGAAAGCCGGCCATTGTCACGGACACCCACTGTATCCGCCTGGTGAACCGCATGGGCCTTGTGGACAATATCAAGGATCCAAAGAAAGTGGAGATGGCCCTGTGGAAGCTGGTTCCCCCTGAGGAGGGCAACAATTTCTGCCATCGGCTGGTGAACCACGGAAGGGACGTGTGCACCGCAAGGACAAAGCCCTACTGTGACAGGTGCTGCCTGAAAGATATCTGTAAAAAGAACGGGGTCTGAGGGGGATTTGTAAAGAAAAGAGGCAGCCCTTAAGGGAGCATGGCAGCAAGAAACAGAAATCATAGAAGATGCATAGGATATATCAGGCAGAGGCCCGGAATCATGAAAACAGGGTTCCGGACAGAAACTGCCTGATAGTGCCTGTGCTTTTTTTATGCACACGGGGCCCCGCCCCGTCGCGGCGAGCAGGGAAAAAGCCTCCCTGCTCGATTGCACACGGGTTTTGAGAGGAGGGATTTATATGAGCGGAGCGGAAAAGGTTATCAATATTGCCAAAGAAGAGGTGGGATATCTGGAGAAAAAGTCAGACAGGGATCTGGACAGCAAGACAGGCAACAGCGGAAGCGGAAATTACACAAAATACGCCAGAGATCTCTACCCGGCTCTCCAGGCCCAGCCCTGGTGCGACATGTTTGTGGACTGGTGCTTTGTGAAAGCCTTTGGCCAGATCCGGGCACGCCAGATGGTAGGAGGGGGATTCAGCGCCTATACTCCCACGTCGGCCCAGTACTACAAAGATAAAGGAATGTGGAAAACCACCCCCAGAAAAGGCGACCAGGTATTTTTTAAAAATTCTGTCAGGATCTACCATACAGGAATCGTGGAGAAGGTTACGGCAGGAAAAATCTATACCGTGGAAGGCAACACAGGCAGCGCTTCCGGCGTGGTGGCAAATGGAGGCGGCGTGTGGGAGAAATCTTACCAGCTGTCCTATGACAGGATCGCCGGGTACGGGCGCCCCGACTGGAGCCTGGCAAAAGAACCGGAGTACATCAAAGGATGGAACCAGGATTCCAATGGCTGGTGGTACGCGGATACGGAATCCACCTATTATAAAAATTGCTGGCAGATCATCAACGGCCGCAAATATTACTTTAACCCGGACGGCTATGCCCTCACCGACTGGCATGAGATTGACGGGAAATGGTATTATTTCGAGCCCAGGAAGGGCCATCCCCTGGAGTGCGCCCTGTACACCACCGACAGCCAGGGAGCCCAGGCTGTGGGAGACTTTGGCTGACTTTATGAAAACGGGCAGGAGAATTTTTCCCTGCCCGCAGCGCCGGGACCTCCTTTACGGGAGAGATTCCCATCCTCCGGGCACGCCGATTTTTGCTGCGTATAAACGCAGAATCTACCTCTCAAAAATCGTGGGCATCCCCCGGAGAACACAGCTCCCGCTGGGCGGCAATGGTATCTAATGTGTCGCCAAGCTGAGAAAAAACAGAACTGATCAGAGCAATCTGGTCAGAAGACTTTCCCTCCGCGATACAGCAGGCCAGGGCGGAGATCGCCATCACAAGTTCACAGGATTCCATAGAGATCACCTCAAAGAAGTCTATGTAAAAACCCACCTGGATATTCCCGTATCCCGGCGGCAATCCTCCGATTTTGTATTATCCAATTGTGGCCATTTTGGAAAAAAATGGATAAGATAAGGGAAGCAGCGCAGTTACACAAGATAAGGAGGAACTGATGAAGAACATGTACGGATACGCCCGGGTCAGCACAAAAGAACAGAAAGAGGACAGGCAGCTCCTTGCCCTCAGTGAGATGCGGCTTCCAAAGGGAAATATTTATGTAGATAAGCAGTCGGGAAAGGATTTTGAGCGCCCCATGTACAAGCGCTTGATGAAAAGGCTGAAAGAAGACGATCTGCTGTATATCAAAAGCATCGACAGGCTGGGGCGGAATTATGAGGAAATTCTGGAACAGTGGAGGGTGCTGACCAGGGAGAAAAAGGTGGATATTGTGGTATTGGACATGCCCCTTTTGGACACCAGGCGGGGGAAAGATCTCATGGGCACTTTCTTAAGCGATATTGTTCTCCAGGTTTTGTCATTTGTGGCGGAAAATGAGCGGAAAAATATCCGGGAGAGACAGCAGGAAGGCATCGAGGCCGCAAGGCTCCGGGGAGTAAAGTTCGGCAGGCCGCTAAAGCCCCTGCCGGATAATTTCGGGCAGCTGAGCCAGAAATGGATGGCAGGCGAGATATCCGGAAAGAGGGCAGCGGATCTGTGCGGGATGCCTCTGACATCCTTTCGGAGGAGGAGCAGGGAGTCTTCGGGGGAGGTGGGATAAAATTGCCGGAAAACCGGCAGAGCGGGGACCGCTGCCTGTTGATTCCCGCCGGAAACGAGCCGGGCCTGCGCAATCGAGTAGGGGAGGTCTTTTCCCCTACTCGCCGTGCCAGGGCGGAGCCGCGCAAGCAGCCACATTTCCTTTTTGCCCCGTGTGTAATCGAGTAGGGGAGGCTTTTCCCCTACTCGCCGTGCCAGGGCGGAGCCGCGCAAGCGGCCATATTTCCTTGCCGCCCTGTGCACAATCGAGTAGGGGAGGTCTTCTCCCTACTCGCTGCGCTGGGGCGGGGCCG
>CAMTAF010000015.1 GCA_947066955.1 uncultured Hungatella sp. | reverse complement strand
TAAAGTATTGATTTTTCAAGGTTCAACACATCAAAACGGTGTGGGAAGTTTGAGTTATTAATATTGATGATATTGATATTACAATTTAATATAACGAATTATGCTTCAGATGATGAAAGTCTGTATAATAAAACAACCTTCACATATAATAAGAAAAAATATGAATTAGATCTGCATCACTTGAATAATTTGTGTTTAAAAGAATTTGATACTTCTAAATATTTTCTTGAATACAGATCAGACACAGGAGATAAATTGCGCTTATATGTAGATATTGGAAATAAAGTTAAGGCGACTTTTACTCAGATTAAGGACGGAAAGGAAGACACAAAGTGGGCATATGATCTGAAGATTGATTTTAGTAAAATTTCGGAAAATGAATATATAGGAACCTTTAGCTGTGATTTTGGTAATATTTTTTCTTTTGGTAAGTATAAAATCGCCGATGGAAAATTTCACTTTAAGATCACAGATGATATGTTTGAAAACACAGGAAGAACAACAACCGCAAGTGTTGTACCGTATAGTGAAGAAGACCTTGTGGAGCAGGATATTGATGGAGAAGAAGCCGGGGTAGAATTATCCGCAAAAATAAGGGAATATGATGTACTGAAACTATCAGGTGCCGTTAAAGAAACAAAAGCAGAGACAAAGGCAGTTGAGGAAATAAAGACACCTAAAGAAGAACAGATAGATAAGACAAAGAACACTTTGACAGTAGATCATTATGGCGCCACACATACTTTTTATTTAGGTGAAGCAAAGTTAGATGAAGAAAGGCTGATCGCGCATTTTTTTGAAATAGAAAATGGTCAACCGGGGGACAGATTGAGCATGTACTGTTACTTTTCGGGTAAATTCGACATGATTTATGTGAAGAACGGAAACGCAAATCCTTATATAGATAGCGGAACTTCTATAAAATTTTCAAAAAATGGTGTTGATGGCGTTTACGAAGGAAGCTTTGCGGCTAAAGAAAAAAGATATGGAGACTTAACAGATGGTAAGTTTAACCTTACGTGTGGTAATGTTCATCCATATTTGGAGGGTAAAGAATTGTTCCCAAATAGAGATAAAAAAAATACGGGAAACAATAGCAAACCAAGCAATTCAAAAGCCTCAAATTATGATTCTGATTTAGGAAGGGATTGTACATATTGCGATGGTTTAGGCAATTGTGATAAGTGTTGGGGCGAAGGATACATTGATTGTGATAAATGTGCGGATGGCAGGTGTATGAATTGCGGTGGTTCCGGATTTGTAAAGGTTTATACAGGTTTAGATGTAAGGGAAAGAGTGTGTGTTTATTGTAATGGTGTGGGGTTGTGTAAAACCTGTGATGGTTTAGGCACTAAAGAATGCGCTAAGTGTAATGGAAGTGGCCTCTGCAAGTTTTGTGTTGGTGGAGTGATTTATTAACATATTTCATTCACAGTTCCCCTTAAGATCAACAACGGCTGCCAGGATCCCCCCCTCCTGGCAGCCGCCCTCATTTTCTTCTTATTTCTTCAAGGCCAACTCATAAATCCCCAAAAGCATCTCGCACCCCACCGCCAAAGCCTTCTCGTCCGGGCACATAAAGGCGCTGTGGAGGGGATAATAAGTCCCTGAGCAGTCGCCACCCACTCCCAGGAAGAAATGCCCGCCTGTCCTGTGCAGCAGGTAGTAAGCGAAATCCTCGCCCACCATGGAGGGATAGAGCTTGTCCAGAGGAGTGTAGCCCAGTTCTCTGGCAGCCTGCCGGATCAGCTCCGCGTGGTCGGCGGGGTTGAGCACGGCGGGGTAAGTGTACTCGTATCTCACGGAGGCGTTTCCTCCCATGGCCTTGCTGACATTCTCAGCGATGGAGGTCATCCGGTCTGTCACCAGCTTCAAGGTATCATCATAGTAGGTGCGGATGGTTCCCACGATTTGGGCGCTCTCCTGGATCACATTTTCCGTGGTGCCGCTGTGGATCTGGCAGCAGCTGACCACCACATGGTCGCAGGGGTGGACGCTGCGGCTGACGATGGTCTGGAGGGCCACCACGATCTGGCAGGCGATGACCACAGGGTCCACGGTGTCCTGAGGCTTGGCCCCGTGGCCGCTCTTTCCCTTCACGTCGATCCAGAAGGTGGTGGGGCTTGCCATGACGGGGCCGTCGTTGCATCCGATCTCCCCGGTCTTTAACTCGGGGGCCACATGGTAGCCGTAGAAGGCGTCCACGTCGTCCAGAAGCCCGGTCTTGATCATGGGGGAGGCGCCGCCTGGGAATTTCTCCTCAGCGGGCTGGAAGATCAGCACCACAGTACCCTCAATTAGCTCCGGGTGCCTTGCCATGACCAGGCCGAAGGCCAGAAGGATGGCCATGTGGCAGTCGTGGCCGCAGGCGTGCATTGTTCCGGGATTTTCCGAGGCAAAGGGGAGCCCGGTCTCCTCGGCGATGGGGAGGGCGTCGATATCACTGCGGAAGGCCAGGACCTTTCCCGGCTTTGAGCCCTGGATCCTGGCGATCAGTCCTTCCCCTGCAGGGTTTAGGGTGTAGGGGATAGAATTTTTCTCCATGATGGAGGCAAGATATTTTGTGGTCTCCTTCTCCTGGGCCGACAGTTCCGGGTGGGCGTGAAGGTGTCTGCGGTAGCCTACGATCTCGTCGTAAACCTCGGCAGCGTACTTTTTAATCAGATCTTTGTTCATGATGATTCTCCTTGATAGTTTGATAAATTCCATTATAAAAGTTCTTCGCAAAATTTCAAGTTTTCCCACGAAAAGAATTGAACTTCTCTTCCCGATTGGATAGAATAGGAAGTGCGCGGATACGGATGCGCATGCGCATGCAGGTCGGCACCCTGACAGGTGGTGACCGGGGTTTATAGGCGTTCCCTCTGAATAACCTAAATATCATGTACAAGAAAGGCTTGAGATGAATCCTATAAAGATTGAAACATTTACCAAGTTTCAGTTTGTCAGCAATCCCACATTTGCCCCAGACGGAAAAAGCATCGCTTTTGTGGTGCAGCACGCGGATCTGAAGGATAATGATTATAAAGGCGATCTCTACCTTTATGATGGGGAAAAAGACAAGGTGCTGCGGCTGACTGCCGGCGGCGACGGGAAGAGCTATGTGTGGACAGCCAAAGGGACCCTTCTGTTCCCGGCTGACAGGGAAGGCAAGAAAGGCAGCAAGGACAGCGGGAAAGAGGGCGAAAAGGCCGGCGAAAAAGAGAGCGGGCCCTCTACCAGCTACTATGAGATCTCCCCAGAGGGAGGGGAGGCGGTGAAGGCGTTTACCGTACCTTTAAAGGCAACGGGCATGTACCGGGTGGATGAGGACCAATATCTGATCACGGCTGCTGTGGAGCTGGAAAAGAGGGTCCAGGGGAAGGACGACGCCTATGAGGTGGTGGACGAGATCCCCTTCTGGTTCAACGGAAAAGGGTTTACCAACGGCATCCGCAGCCGTCTGTACTTATACCGGGCCTCCACGGGAGAGCTGACCCCCATATCTGAAGAGACGGCGGATGTGAGCGCTTACTCAGTGAGAGGGAACAAGGTGCTGTACAAGGCTTATCCCTGGACAGATATCCACAACCTGTACGACGGCATCTACCTCTATGACATGGAGACAGGAGAGAACCGGTGCCTTCTTGAGAAGGATACGAGAAGGACAGGGATGATCGGCTTCTGGGCAGACCAGGAGGCGGTTGTGGCTTCCAGCGTGGACAATCCCCACGGGAACGGCAAATACATGGATTTCTACACCATGAACTTAACTACCGGGGAGTTCAAGCTGCTGGCGGAGTATGATTACAGCAGCGGCTCCGGAAGCGTGGGAAGCGACGCGCGCTTAGGGGCCGGAAGAACCGTGAAAACAGGCGACGGGATCTGCTATTTTGTCACCACAAGAGGGGATAGCGCCCATGTGTACGCCATCCGTCAGGATGGGTCCCTAGAGCCCGTTGTGACAGACAGAGGCTCCTGCGACAGCTTTGACCTTATGGATGGACATACAGCGGTCTGCGGCCTCTACGGGGACAACCTGGCGGAGCTGTACTTAGATGGAAGGCAGATCACCCATTTTAATGACATGAGCCAGTGGGATGTGCGCCCCAGGAAAGAGTACAGCTTTACGGCAAAAGACGGGGTCACCCTGACCGGGTGGGTTATGACTCCGGCGGGCTATGAGCCAGGGAAAAAATACCCGGCTATTTTCCACATCCACGGCGGCCCCCGGACCGTGTTCGGCACGGTGTTCCACCACGAGATGCAGATGTGGGCCAATGCGGGATATTTTGTGTTCTTCACCAACCCCAGGGGTTCCGACGGCTTTGGCACCGAGTTCGGCGACATCAACGGCAAATACGGGACAGTGGACTATGACAATCTTATGGAATTTACGGACTATGTCCTGGACCATGAGCCGGATATCGACAGGGAGAATGTAGGCGTTACAGGCGGCTCCTACGGCGGCTTTATGACCAACTGGATCATCGGCCACACGGACCGGTTCAAGGCAGCGGCCTCCCAGCGGTCCATCGCCAACTGGATCTCCTTTGAGTACATGTCCGACATCGGCCACACATTTACAAAGAATGAACAGGCAGCCTTTGCCTGCGAGGATGTGGACAAGCTGTGGTTCCATTCGCCCATCAAATACATCGCCAACTGCAAGACTCCCACCCTCTTCATCCACTCGGAGCAGGATTACCGCTGCAATGTGGCAGAGGGCATGGAGATGTTCGCGGCCCTCAAGGTGCTGGGGGTGGAGACCCGCATGCTCATGGTCAAGGGCGAGACCCACGAGCTGTCCCGCTCCGGAAGGCCCAGAAACCGGATCATCCGCATGAGGGAGATCTTAAACTGGATGGATAGGCATCTGAAACCAGAGACTATAGGGAGGGGGAAGGCAAATGCGGAGCATTTTCAGGATGCCTTCCTCCGACATGGCAGGGCCCGCGAAGCGGGGCGTGCCGATACTGATTAAGGGGGAGCGGTGATTATGGGACAGACAGAAAAAAAGCCGGTAACACGGGAAGATTTGTTTGAGTTTCATTTTGTGTCAGAGGTGTCCTTCTCCCCTGACGGACAGTGGGCATCCTATGTGGTGAACCAGGCGGACAAGGAGGAGAACTGTTATCACAGCAGCATTTGGGCCGTGAACATGGGGACAAAGGAGAATAAACTTTTGGCCGCCAGAGGCGAGGCCAAGGCGCCGGTGTGGCTTGACGGGGAGACTCTTTTGTTTGCCTCGGGAAGGGATCAGGATAAAGAGGAGGCAAAAAAAGAGACCAGGTACTACAGGCTCTCCCTCACAGGCGGCGAGGCGGTGAAGGCCATGACCGTCCCCGTGAAGGTGGAGAAGCTTAGGAAGTTAAAGGACCAATGGCTGGTGCTGGCCACGGCGGATGAGAACCAGGAGGATCTCCAGGTCTCAGAGGAAACCCCAGGGCAGGAAGCCGGCGAGGCAGGAAACGGGGAGGATCTCTATGAGGCTGAGGAGGGAAAGGACTATTATATCTATGAGGAGCTTCCCTTCTGGTTCAACGGCAAGGGAATCCGCAGCAGGAAGCGCAGCGCCCTGTACCTGTTTCATGAGGGGACAGGGGAGCTGACCCGCATTTCCCAGAAATATCTGGACATTGTCTCCTTTGACGTGTCCGCGGACGGGACAAAGGTGGTCTGGTGTGGCCCGCTCTACGACAGCATCATGCCCCGGACCTGTGGCCTGTATCTCTATGATTGTGTGACAGGGAAAATGAGCCAGCTTGTGAAGGAAGACCTTTATGATGTGAACCAGGTGTGCTTTATGGGGAACTCAAAGATCTTCTACACAGCCTCCACCTACGAGAGGGTGGGAAAACACCCCAGATATTACATTTATGATCTGGGGGAGAACGCCTCCCGCCAGCTCCCCTACTGCGACGCTTCTGTTGGAAATATCGTGGGAAGCGACGCCAAGTTCGGCGGCGGAAAGTCCGCGGTCTACTGCCAGGAGAAAGGCGTGCTCTACCTTGTCCAGACTTTGTGGGGGGACTCCAGGATCATGGCCGTGGACCAGGATGGCGCTGTCACGGAGGTGACAAAAGAAGCAGGGGCGGTTACGGGATTGGACGTGCGGGGCGGAAAGATCGTCATGACCGCCATGAGGGGCCAGCACTTAGGGGAGGTCTACGCTCTGTGTCCCGAAAACGGCAGGGAGGAGAAGCTCACAGGCCTTAACGATGAGTACCTGGCAAGCCGCAAGGTGTCCAGCCCGGAGTCCTTCCGCTACAATAGCAGGAACGGCTATGAGATGGAAGGGTATGTGATCAAGCCCGCGGACTATGAGCCGGGAAAGAAATATCCGGCAGTGCTGGAGATCCACGGCGGGCCGAAGACTGCCTCGGGAACCGTATTCTTCCACGAGTATCAGTGCCTGGCAAGCGACGGATATTTTGTGATCTACTGCAACCCGAGGGGGTCCGACGGAAGGGGAGAGGCCTTTGCGGACATCACGGAGGTGTTTGGAAAGGATGACTTTGAGGATCTTTTGGAGTTCACGGACCAGGCCCTGGCCCATTATCCGGACATGGACCCGGAGAAGGTAGGCGTGTGCGGCGGTTCCTACGGCGGCTTTATGTGCAACTGGATCGTGGGCCACACAGACCGGTATGCCGCCGCCGTATCTCAGCGCTCCATATCCAACTACTTAACCAAATGCCTGTACACGGACATCGGCTACTACGCCAACCGCCTGCAGATGGGGGCCTACCCCTGGGAGGATTTCCACAAGGTGTGGTCCATGTCCCCCTTGAGCGGAGCCAAGGATGCCAAGACGCCCCTTTTGCTTCTCCAGTCTGACGAGGACTACCGGTGCTGGATGGGGGATGCCGTCCAGATGTTCTCCGCTGTGAAACGCCAGGGCACCGACGCCAGGCTGGTGCTGTTCCACGGGGAGAACCACGAGCTCTCCAGGAGCGGAAAGCCCCAGAACCGGATGACCAGGCTTAAGGAGCTGGAAGCATGGTTTGAAAAATATCTGGGCTAGACAGGATCGGGAGATTGCCGGAAACGGCGGTCTCCCGTTTTGTTTGCCCAGGCCCGTGCAGTGGCAGTTTGCCGCTAAAGCGGCGCACGGGCCGCACGGCGAGTAGGGGGAAGGCCTCCCCTACTCGATTGCACACAGTCTCGCTTCTTAAAAAAATAAAATTAAATCCGGGAATTTTATTACAATAAAGGAATAAAATATAAAAGTGATGAAATAAAACTTTTAAAAATAAACCAAACTATTAATAAAATTAGGAAAATCAAGTATTTGGAGAAAAAACTTGACGGAAACGGATATAGCTGATTATAATATGGGACATAGCCAAGGGCCGGAGAGGCCGGCGGCGAACTTAATAAGAAAGTCTTAAATCGATGGCGATTTGGGGAACATACCGGTCTGCCATCGATTTTTACTTTATCAGCTTCAGGAAGGGAGAGAATTATTATGAAAAGAAAATCAATCATGGCGCTGGCCATGGCGGCGGTGATGGCTGCATCCGCTTTGGCAGGCTGCGGCGGCTCCGGCAGTTCAGGCGGCGACACGGCGACAACGGCGGCTGCTGGGGACACCACAGCGGCGGCGGGAGAGACCACGGCGGCTGCCAAGGTGAATCCTGACGCCAACGCCGCGGGGCAGACCCTTGACGCGGCCATCTCCATCGGCCAGACCGACCAGGAGGCGACGCCGGGAGGCACTCTGGTAGTATCCATGCCGTCGGCGCCTCTGACTTTGGACCCGGCAGGCTACACCACCATGTACGAGAACCACATCATGTACAATGTGCTGGAGACCTTGTTTATCTACGACAAGGAGTACAAGGAGTCTATCCCGTGCCTGGCCACAGGCTACGAGGTCAGCGATGACGGGCTCACCTACACCATCCATCTCCGGGACGACGTATATTTCCAGAACGGACAGTACGTCAAGGGCAGAAAGATGACCGCGGAGGATGTGAAGTATTCTCTGGAGAGAAGCAAGGAAGAGTCCCCTACAGACCGGGTTTGCCGCGATTTCTTTGACTACGCGGAGGTTGTTGACGACACCACGGTTCTGTTACATATGTCTTCCCCGGCAGGTCCGTTCATCACCCAGCTGACCGAGGTGGGAACCGCCATTGTCCCCAAGGAGGAAGTAGAAGGCTGGGGAGATGAGTTCGGCAGCCACATCGTGGGAACCGGCCCCTTTACGCTGGAGGAGATCGTGACCGACGAGAAGGTGGTGCTTAAGAAGAGCGACAACTACTGGGGCACAGAGCCCTATGTGGATGGAATCGAGTTCCGCATTGTATCGGACTCCAACCAGGCCATCAACGCGGTTACAACCGGTGAGGTTGACATTGCCATGTATCTCCAGGGCGAGTCCATCAAGAGAGCCGGGGATGAGGGACTGCTTCTGCAGACGCCCAGCTCCGCAATCACCTATGTGCGCTTTAATTTACAGAACGGCCCCACCGCTGATCCAAAGGTCCGCCAGGCGCTGACCATGGCAGTGGATATCGACGCCCTGGTGTCCGGCATCTATCAGTACGGCGAGGGGACGAGAGCTTATCAGCCCCTGACCGCCTATTCCTGGGGGTATGACACTGCCCTCAACGCCCTTGTTCCGGCTTACGACCCGGATGGGGCCAAGGCTCTCCTGGCCGAGGCAGGCTATCCTGACGGCTTCTCCATGACCATCTACATCGGTTCCACTACCTACAGGGAGAAGATGGCCCAGATGCTTCAGTACTACTGGGGAGAGATCGGCGTGAAGCTGGATATCAAGTCCTCCACCATGGCCGAGTGGTCTGCCACGGTTCCGGATTCCTGGCAGGGAGACACGGTGAACAGCTTTGGCGTGAGCTGGAACTCCAACCCGGATCCCTACGGATTCCTGGATAAGTTCTTCTCAACAGCGACCATCCACGCCTCCTCCAACTCCGGCGGCTACACGGACCCGGAGATGGATAAGATGCTCAACGAGGCATTTGCCATGACCGACGAGGCGGCCAGAAAAGAGATCTACGTGAAGGCCATGGAGAAGATCATGAACGAGTACACCGGCATCTACTATGCGTATGAGTGCCGCAACTGGGCGATCTCCGGCAGGGTGCACGACGCGGTTCTGCGGGCCGACAGCCAGATGGTGGTGACGTCTCCGTTTAACAATATCTGGCTTTCACAATAAGTGAGTAAAGTTTGAGAGAGGGGAGGAGCATTTTGCCTGCCCTCTCTGCCTTCATCCCCCACGGAAAGGAATTTGTTTATGTTAAAGATGATGTTAAAACGATTCCTGCAGACCATACCAACGCTGTTTATTGTGGTTACCATCACATTCTGCCTCACCAGAATGCTTCCCGGCGATCCGGCGGTGGCGATCCTTGGTATTGAGGCCAAGCAGGAAGATATCGAGGCCATGCGGGCCAAAATGAATCTGGATAAGAGCCTTCCGGAGCAGTACCGGCTCTATATTACCGGGCTGGTGAAAGGTGATTTCGGCTATTCTTACAGTTATCGGCAGGATGTGTTCGGGCTGATCATATCCAGGATTCCAAACACCCTTTCTCTGACCCTGGTAGCCCTTGTCTTTGCCTTTTTTATCGGCACTGCGGTGGGAATCGCGGCAGCTATTAAGCAGAATACCTGGTTTGATTATGTGTTTATGGTTCTGGCCCTGGTGGGGGTGTCCATGCCCATCTTCTGGATGGCCCTGATGCTGGTGCTGCAGTTCTCTGTTAAGATGAACCTGCTGCCGGTTATGGGCATGGGAGACTGGAGCAAAGGCTTCGGGGATGTGGTGAGCCACATGATCCTCCCGGGCTTCTGTCTGGCCACCATCCCCATGGCTACTTTTGCCAGAACCACCCGCTCCAGCATGATCGAGACCCTGAGCAGCGACTATATCCGCTGCCTGAGGGCCAGGGGCATAAGGGAGTGGAAAGTTATCATGATCCATGGGCTGAAAAATGCTCTCCCGCCGCTGGTGACGGTTCTGGGGCTTCAGATCGCCAGCACGTTTACCGGCGCCATCATCACAGAAGGCATCTTCTCCTGGCCGGGCATGGGAACTATGATCAATACGGCCATCAACAACCGGGACTATTCTCTCATCCAGGGGACGGTGCTGTTCTCCGCCATTATGTTTGTATTCTGCAATATGCTGGTTGACATGGCATACCTGGTTCTGAATCCCAAGGTAAAGGAGGTGTGATCATTATGTCGGAAAATAAGACACAGGATATTCTGGGCAGGGAGGCCAACATGGCCATGCTCCAGAAAGAGAGGAAGGCCAACAATGCCTGGAACAAGTTAAAGAGAAACCGCACCGCCATGATCGGCTTCTTTATTGTGGCTTTCATGATCCTCATGGCTCTTCTGGCCCCGGTGATCTCACCCTACAGCCCCAATGCCATCAACCCGGGAATCCCTTTTAAGGGCATCGGTTTCAAGGGACACCTTCTGGGAACCGACGATCTGGGCCGGGACATTCTCTCCCGTATTATCTACGGGGCCAGGGTGTCCCTGATCGTAGCTGTGGGCGCTACCCTGGTGGGGGCAGGCATCGGCGTGCTCATCGGCCTGGTGGCCGGATATTTCGGCGGCTGGCTGGATGCGGTGCTTATGCGTATTATGGACGGCATGTTTTCGTTCCCGTTCATCCTCCTGGCCATGATCCTGATCACGGTGTTCGGCAACGGCGTGACCAATGTCATCTTTGCCATCGGCATTGCCAGCGTTCCCGGTTTTGCCCGGGTTACCAGAGGCCAGGTCATTATTGTAAAAGAAGAGGAATACTGCAACGCCTGCCGCGTAGTGGGCGTGTCCGACACACGGCTTTTGTTTCTCCATATTTTGCCCAACTGCGTGTCACAGATCATCGTGTACGCAACCCTCCGAGTGGCATCTGCCATCATCTCCGAGGCTTCTTTGAGCTTCTTAGGACTTGGCATTGCCCTTCCCACTGCTTCCTGGGGAAGCATCCTGCGGGTGGGCCGCGACTGCCTCACCACGGCTCCCCATGTTGCCGGTGTTGCCGGTGTGTTTATTCTGGTGACTGTTATCGGGTTTAACCTGCTTGGCGACGGGATCCGCGATGTCATGGATCCCAAGATGAAGCAGTAGGAAGGAGGCCGTATGGATAAGAAGGAAAAAGATGTGATCTTAAAAGTAGATGGATTAAAGGTATACTTTTACACTGCCAGTGGTGTGAATAAGGCGGTGGATGGCGTCAGCTTTACCCTGGAAAAGGGCTCCACCATGGGTATCGTGGGAGAGTCCGGGTCCGGCAAGAGCGTCACCAGTTCCTCGGTTATGCGGCTTATGCAGGCCAAAACCCAGAAGATTGTGGACGGAAGCATTACCTTTGAGGACATTGATCTGTTAAAGATGTCCCAGAAGGATCTCTTAAAGTTCCGGGGAGACGTGTGCTGCATGATCTTCCAGAATCCCATGACCTCCTTAGACCCGGTGTTCAAGGTCGGATATCAGATGGTGGAGATGATCCGGGAACATCAGGGCATCAGCAAAAAGGAGGCCTGGAACAAGGCCGTTGAAGCCTTAAAGCTGGTGGGGATCCCGGAGGCGGAGAAGCGCATGGAGGCTTATCCCCATGAGCTGTCCGGCGGAATGTGCCAGAGGGTTATCATCGCCATGGCAGTGTGCGGGAACCCCAAGCTGATCATTGCCGACGAGCCAACCACGGCTCTTGACGTGACGGTTCAGGCCCAGGTTCTGGAGCTTCTTAAAAGTCTCCAGAAGAAGCTGGATACAGCCATCCTCCTGATTACCCACAATCTGGGGGTTGTGTGGGATATGTGCGATACGGTCATGGTCATGTACGCGGGAAATACCGTGGAGTACGCGGACACAGGAACCCTGTACCGGGAGCCTATGCACCCCTACACCTGGGGGCTTTTGGATTCCATGCCCAAGCTGAGCAGCACGTCAAAGGAAGAGCTGACCACCATTCCCGGCGTGCCGCCGGATTTAAGGCTTACAGGCCGCTGCTGCAATTTCTATAACCGGTGTCCCTATGTGACGGAGAAATGCAGGGAGAGTGTGCCGCCCCTGGTTGAAGTGAAGCCGGGGCATTTTGTGGCATGTCACAGGCAGAACGGCGCGGAGCATTTAGTAAGAGGGGAAGTGAACAGCTATGGAGAGTAAGAGAGTGATCATGAAGGTGGAGAATCTCCACAAGGATTTCGTTATCCACAGCAAGAAGCTGACAGAGCCAAACAAGATGCTTCATGCTCTGAGCAATGTGTCCTTTGAGATCTACGAGGGGGAGACCTTAGGCGTGATCGGCGAATCCGGGTGCGGAAAATCCACCTTAGGGCGCTGCCTGGTGCAGCTCCACAAACCCACAAGCGGCACCATCCTTTATCAGGGGAAGGATCTGTGGAGTTTAAAGGGCCAGGAGCAGAAACAGGCCCGCCGGAATATCCAGATGATTTTCCAGGATCCCTATTCTTCCCTGGATCCCAAAAAGACTGCCTCCTATTCCGTTGAGGAGGCCATGAAGGTTCACGGTATCGGTGAGAATAACAGAGAGCGCCATCAGAGGGCTTTGGATTCCCTCCAGGAGGTAGGTCTTGACATTCAGCATATGGAGCGTTACCCCCACGAGTTTTCCGGAGGCCAGAGACAGCGCGTAAATATTGCCAGGGCTCTGTCCATCTCTCCCAAACTTATTGTCTGCGATGAGCCGGTGTCTGCCCTGGACGTGTCTATACAGGCCCAGGTGATCAATCTTTTTAAGAAGATTCAGCAGGAGAGAAAGCTGACTTATGTGTTCATCTCCCACGACTTGGGGATTGTAAAGTACATCAGCGACCGCATCATTATCATGTACTTAGGGAGGATCGTGGAGATGTACACCTCCCATGGCCTGTACTCCAACCCTCTCCATCCCTATACCCAGGCCCTTCTCTCGGCCATCCCGCCGGAGAGCCCCTTTGAGCGTAGGGAGAGAGTTCTGTTAGAGGGAGATATTCCAAGCCCCATCGGCGACCAGGTCGGGTGCCCCCTGGCAGGCCGCTGCCCTAAGTGCACCGAGAAATGTAAAAAAGAGACTCCGGAGCTGAAAGATACTGGGGACGGACATCTGGTAGCGTGCTTTTTTGTTTCTTAATGGAAAAAAAATTCATATTTTAAATAACAAAGTGGCATATGGCCAGGGTTTGTGATATAATATACATGCCAACGCATTTTCCAAAAGCTGCATATACGAGAAAGCGCGCCGATACAGCCTGTCGGGTACCCGGCAGTGTGCAGGGCGCTTTTTCAATGTTGGGAAAGCCCGGCGCCTGTTTATACACACGGGCCCCGAGAGGAGGCTTGGTTTTCATCAGAGGATACGATCAAGTACAGTACATTGACATCCATAGGATATGGGCCGGATGAGTGATAGGGGAACTCGGTGTGTTTTTAGTGCGCGCGGATCCGAGAAGCAGTTTGTCGGCAGAATTGACCGGGGTCCGGAGCGGCGGGTAGAGGGGGGAAAGCCTCCCCTGCTCGATTTTATGCCTTACAGGCAAGGAGGAAAACATTTTGAAAAGAGCAGAGCAGTTAATGGAGATGACGGCCAGACACGAGAAGCTGATCTATGAGACAGCGGACTATATCTGGAAACATCCCGAGACCGGCTATCGTGAGTGGAACACTTCCGCATATATGGCGGAGCAGTTCGAAAAACTGGGATATACCCTGGTAAAGGCAGGAGATATTCCCGGGTTTTACGCGGATCTGGACACGGGGAGACCGGGGCCAAAGGTAGCGATCCTGGGAGAGTTGGATTCTCTGATCGTGAAGAACCATCCGGACGCGGTTCCCGATACCTGTGCGGTGCACGCCTGCGGACACAATGCCCAGTGCGCCACGCTGATGGGCGTGGCAGCAGCCTTGAAAGAGCCGGGAGCTTTGGACGGCATGTGCGGTTCTGTCCGCCTCATAGCGGTTCCGGCCGAGGAGCTCATCGAGCTTGGCTTCAGGGAGGAGCTGAGGAAGAAAGGAATTATCAAGTATTTCGGCGGCAAGGTGGAATTTATCTACAGAGGATATTTTGACGGCGTGGATATGGCCATGATGATCCACTCCGGCAATCTGGAGGAAGGGAAATCCCTGTGCGTCAGCAAAGGCTGCAACGGATGCATTACTAAGAACATCACCTTCAAGGGAGTGTCCGCCCACGCAGGAGGTTCTCCGGAGAACGGCAGGAATGCCCTCTACGCGGCTACCTGCGGCATCAACGCCGTGAACGCTCTGAGGGAGACATTTGTGGACGACCAGCATATCCGATTCCATCCCATCATCACCCAGGCAGGACTTGCGGTGAACGCCATCCCGGAGGTGGCCAAGGTGGAGAGCTATGTGAGGGGCGCATCCTTTGATGCCATGTATCAGTACAACAAGAAAGTGAACCGGGCTTTGGCGGCCTCGGCGGCTTCCATCGGCTGCAATGTGGAGCTTGACGACCATCCCGGCTATTTCCCGCTGAACAATGATCCCGGACTGGCCGACGTGGTGGCCGATGCCATGAGGCAGATCGCCGGGCCGGACAGCGTGGAGATGGACGGCGCCTGGGGCACAGGAAGCACGGATATGGGCGATGTATCAGCCATTATGCCGGCAGTCCATCCCCATGCCAGCGGAGCCGTAGGAACGGGACACGGAAAAGATTACTACATCGAGAACAAAAAGCTGGCCTGCTTAAGGCCTGCCCAGTGCCTGGTGGTGGCGGCTGACATGCTGCTGACAGACGGCGGGGCTCTGGCGAAGAAGGTGATCGCGGAGTCCAAGCCTCAGTTTAAGTCAAAAGAAGATTACTTAGCAGCCATTGACAAGGTGACCATGGACAAGGATGCGGTGATCTACAATCAGGATGGAACCATAACCCTGAACTTCAGCATGTAAGCCTTCATGCGCCCGGCAGCGGACACGCCGCCGCCTCAATGATCCGAAGAAATAAAAAAGAAACTGGAGGAAATGAAAAAATGTTATGCATTAAGAACGGCAGAATCCATGACATGGTGAGTCCTCAGGCATACCAGGGGGATATTCTTGTAGACGGAGGAAAGATCGCGAGGATCGGTCAGGACCTGGAGATTCCCGAGGGAACCGAGATCATAGACGCCTCAGGCAAGGATGTCTACCCGGGCTTTATTGATGCCCACAGCCATCTGGGCCTGGACGGCTACGGCATCGGCTTTGAGGGACAGGATTACAATGAGATGAATGACATCTGCGCTTCCCACTTGAGAGGGATAGACAGCTTCAACCCCCTTGACCCCACGGTTCACTCGGCGGCCATGGGCGGTGTCACCTGCGTAGGCACAGGTCCTGGAAGCGCCAATGTGCTGGGAGGAACCTTCTTTGCGGTGAAGACCACTGGAAAACGCGTGGACGACATGATCGTAAAGAATCCGGTGGCCATGAAGTGCGCATTTGGAGAGAACCCCAAGCGCTGCTACAAAGACAAGAATAATTTTGCCCGCATGTCCACGGCAGCCAAGCTCAGGGAGATGCTGTTCAAGGCCCAGGACTACAAGGCAAGAAAGGAAGCAGCAGGGGATGACCCCTTAAAGAAACCGGCATTTGATATGAAGCTGGAGGCGCTGATCCCGGTGCTTGACGGCGAGATTCCGCTGAAGGCCCACGCTCATCAGGCAAACGATATCCTCACCGCCATCCGCATTGCAAAAGAGTTCAAAGTCAAGATGACCCTGGAACACTGCACCGAGGGGCATCTGATCGTGGATGAGCTGGTGAAGGAGAATCTTCCCTGCGCCGTAGGGCCCAGCCTGGGACATGCCACCAAGTTCGAACTCCAGAACAAGACATGGAAGACACCGGGAATTCTTGCCGCGGCAGGATGTCAGGTGTCCATCATCACAGATGCCCCCGTGATTCCTCAGCAGTATCTCACCCTGTGCGCCGCCATGGCGGTGAAGGCGGGCATGGACCCCTTCGAGGCCATGAAGGCCATCACCATCAATCCGGCCAAGCATCTGGGCATTGAGGACAGAGTGGGAACTCTGGAGGCCGGCAAGGATGCGGACATTGTGGTTTACGACGGATGTCCCCTGGAAGTGGCCTCCTCACCGGAACTGGTGCTGATTGACGGCAAAAAAGTAGACTAGAGGGGAAGAGCGATGAAAAACTTTGTAATCACAGTGGCAAGAGGATTTGGCTCCGGCGGCCGTCAGATTGCGGCGAAGCTGGCGGATGAGCTGCATATCCACAGTTATGATAACCGGATCCTCAAACTGGCTGCCCAGTACAGCGGTTATGACGAGCATTATTTCCGGGAGGCTGACGAGAACTTAAACGGCAGCCTGATCACCAAACAGCTGCTGGAGCTTCCAAAGATGTTTCACACCAAAGGACAACTGTCCAAGTTTGTATCTGACGACAGGCTCTTCGAGTTCCAGAAGAAGATTATCGAAAAGCTGGCAGAGTCGGAATCCTGCGTTATTGTGGGGAAATGCGCGGACTTTATCCTGAAGGATTATGACAATGTGTTCAGCGTGTACGTGGAGGCGCCCAGGGCTTATTGCCTCCAGAGGGTCCTGGACCGGATGTACGATATCACTCCGGAGGAGGCCAACGAGCTGATCACCAAGACAGACAAATACCGGGCAGATTATTACAAGTATTACACCCACGGCAACTACTGGACCAACCCCATCAACTATGATATCACCATCAACAATTCAAGATTCGGGGATGAGAAGAGCGTGCAGATGATCATCCAGTGCATGCGGGTCAAATTCGGGGATGAGTGGTACAACCAGTACATGGAGGGATTGTCCGCCAATGGGTGAGAAACTGACAAAAAGCGACGTTGAGAAGATCCAGAAGGAGATCGATCACAGGAAACTGGTTGTCCGCCAGCAGGCGATTGAGGCAGTAAAGGAAGCCAGGGCTCACGGGGATTTAAGCGAGAACTTTGAGTACCATGCGGCAAAGAAGGACAAGAATCAAAACGAGAGCCGCATCCGCTATCTGGAGAGGATGCTGAAAAATGCCCAGATCGTGTCCGATGAGTCACGGGACGATGAGGTGGGGATCAACAACACGGTTGAGCTTTACATGGAGGATGACGACGAGGTGGAGACCTACCGCCTGGTGACCTCCATAAGAGGGAGCTCCTTAAAGAATATGATCAGCACCGAGTCCCCCCTTGGAAAGGCGATCTTCAAGCACAAGGCGGGGGACCGGGTATATGTGAAGGTCAATGACAACGCCGGATATTATGTGGTGATCCGGAGTATCGACAATACCACAGACGACGGGGAAGATTCCATCCGGAGCTTTTGAAAACATAACAGAACAAAAGCCCGTGCAGCAGAAGTTTGCCGCTAAAGCGGCGCACGGGCCGCAGATCGAGTAGGGGAAAAGCCACCCCTACTCGATCTGCGTTTCTCTCTTATCCCTCTCCAAAAGTATGTTTTAGACGCCGGTCTAACGGCGTTCCCTTTTCCACATGTTCCATAAAATTTACAATCAGCTCTGCCGCCTCGGGGACAGCCTGGATGTACAGGCGTTCCAGCTCCCTCACCAGGGGTTTGCAGGCGGGTTTTGGCTTTTTGCGGATCACCATGTCCTGAACCGAGGCAGGAAGGTGTCCCAGTTTCATCAGATACCAGATGAAAAAGTGCAGCCTGTGGCCCGAGGGCGCAAGAAGGCTGCAGCACAGCCTCATGTGGCGGATAGAGGTTACGATCTGGCCTGCCGTGATGTGGGGGAAAAATTCTGAGATGATTTTTCCGTAAAAGACCCTGGCCCTTAGATGGGCAGTGGGACGGCAGGTCATGGGGTCCAGCCCGTCCCGCGTCATTAGGTCCCGGTCCAGCTCCGCCTCCATCTGGCTGTGGGAGATCCCGGTCTCCCGGACCATCCGCTCCACATAAGGATGGCAGCGGCTGTCCAGGGCAAAATGGCACAGGAAGCCAAACACATAGGCATATCTGGCCGAAGCAAGGAAGGAGAGTCCCTGTCTTTTGGGGCGGGGCTTTCTGTCATCTTTTCCGCGGACCGCAGAAGCGGCCTGCCTGAAAAATTCGATTCCGGGCCTGTCATGCATGGCAAATCCCGTCTGGTTCACCTCATTTTTCTCAAATACTCTGTAGTAGAACAACAGATCCGGGCCGTGGAGGCCGATATTGTAGAGTCCGCCGTGGGAGCGGACGATCTCCTGGATATAGGAAGGCAGGCGTTTGTAGACATCCCGCCCGAAACGATAGTGGGCATAGGTAGTCGGCATCTTACGTCCAGCCTCCATCCAACCCAATAACCTGCCCTGTCAGGTAGGAACCCTTGTAGCCTAAGTGGTACACCAGATCCGCCACTTCCTCCGCCCGCCCCAGCCTTCCGGCAGGAATTTCGTCCACCAGGCTGATGAGCTCGTCCTCTTCCAGGAATTGGTTCATCTCCGTGTCAATGGCTCCGCAGGCCACTGCGTTCACCTGGATGCCGCTGGGTGCCAGTTCTTTGGCCAGAGCCTTTGTGAAGGCGTTGATGCCGCCCTTGGTGGCAGAGTAGGCCACCTCGCAGGAGGCTCCCACATTGCCCCATACAGAGGAGATATTCACGATCTTGCCGTACTTCTGAGCCACCATGCCGGGGATAGCCAGCTTGCACAGATTGAATACCGAGGTGAGATTGGTGCGGATGATCCGGTCCCAGTCCTCGCTTTTCATGTCCTGGAGAAGCCCGATGTAAGAGATGCCCGCGTTGTTTACCAGCACTTCCAGAGTGCCGAACCGCTTCCTGATCTGTTCAAATAATTTTTCACATTGCGTCAGATCCCCCATATCCCCCATAAAAGCAAGACAGGAAACCTGATAAGATTCAATGTCCTTTTTGGTCTGCATCAGCCGCTCCTCGCTGTGGAGGCAGTTGATGACCACATTGTAATTTTTTTTGGCAAATTTCACTGCAATGGCTTTCCCGATGCCGCGGGAAGCGCCTGTTACCAGAACGGTTTTTCTGGCCATAGGATCACTCCTTTTTTGATATAGATAGATACCCGCCAGGGTGCTGGCCTGCGTGCGCATCAGCGCATCTCTTATTATATCACGTTTTCGGCGGAGACGGAAGAGGCTGAGGGGTTGCGTTGATGGTGGTTTCATAGTATACTGAGGGCAATGGAAAGCGAGAGACAAGTTATTACGTTGTGTCCGGGAGATCAGGGTGATAGCCATGAACAACATGTACACCAAAAGTGAATTGTGCAAAAACGCCGGGATCACGCCGGAGACCCTCCGCCACTATGTGGACATCGGGCTTATCAGCCCTAAGGAGGTCACGGAAAAAGGATACCGCAAGTACGACAGAGACAATATTCTGGATCTGTGGTTTTACCGCCTGGGAGCGTCCCTGGGGAATCCCCTCAAAGAAGTAAAGAAATGGAATACCGCCATGTCCATGGAGAATTTTTTCTTCCGTCTCCGGGAGAGGGAGCAGGAGTTGGAGAACGCCTTGGCGGGGCTGGAACAGCAGCTGGCCATGATCCGGGAGATCCTTCACTACACAGAGCAGGAATTAAACAGTGATCAAACCGTGACAAAAGAGCCGGGGCTGGCAGGATACCGGGCTTTTTGCGATGCCGGGGAAGAGGCCCAGCGCCAGATTGCCAGGCTCGCGGAATTATTTCCCATGGTATCCATTGTTATTGATTACTGCCTGCCAAAAGACTGGAGAGAGAGGTACAAAGGCCATGGCAGGGAAAGCTGTCTCAAGTCCAGGCTGGGAATCTGTCTGCTGAAAGAACGGGCCGGACTCTTGGACTTAGGAGACAAAGAAGGGCTTGAGGAGATGCCGGCCATGGACAGCCTGTGCGTGTCTCTGGTGACAGACAGGCCTTTCGAACTTGGCTGGAAGGATTTTTATCCCCTTTTGGAGGAAGCGGACAGGGGAGGCTATGAGATTAAAAGCGATATCATAGGAAGCTTGTTTTGCAGGGAGGTGGCGAAAAATCAGGTTCGTTATCTTCTGAAATGCCGGATTCTGGTGGAGGGTCCGCTGCCGGGCGCGGCCAAAGAAAATTTTGTGGAAAAAATCCCAAAAACCAGTTGACCGTGTGGCTGCCACACGGTTTATAATGATCATGGTTTGACAAAAAAATAACATACCACGATTATACTAAGGGAGGTAAAAACCATGAGAAAACGGATTTCCACAGTTTTGGGACTGACCATGGCGGTCTGCGCGGCTGCCGGCGGCTGTTCCTCACAGCAGGAGGCGGTTTCCACACAGGCTCCGGCGGAGACCAAAGTTCCAGAAACCACAACAGAGGTAGCCCAGGCGGCTGAGACAGAGGCCGAGACAGCAGGAAAGGGGACGTATATTCCAGGAACCTACACGGTTACGGCCCAGGGCTTTGGCGGCGATGTGGCAGTGACCATCCAGGTGGACGCGGAGTCCATCACAGACGTGGTGATCGAGGGGAACAAGGAGACAGACGGGATCGGCAGCAGGGCAGTGGAGGAACTGCCGGAGGCCATAAAAGCCGCCCAGAGCGCGGAGGTTGACGGGATAGCCGGAGCCACTGTCACCAGCAAAGCCATACAGACCGCGACGGCGGAAGCCCTCTCCAAGGCAAGGGGAGAGGAAAGCACCGCTATAGCCAGCGTGAAGATGGTTCCCGGAACCTACACGGCCCAGGCCCAGGGCTTTGCCAAGGCAGAGCTCTTGGAGGTCAGTGTGACGGTCAGCGAAGATAAGATCGAATCCATTGAGGTGAACCCGGACAACGGGGAGACGGCTACGGTGCTTCAGTCTGCCATTGATCTGCTGATCCCCAGGATGATCGAGAACCAGTCCGTAACCGTGGATTCCATCTGCGGGGCCACGGTATCCAGCAATGCCATCAAGACCGCCGCGGAGGCCGCTGTTGTCCAGGCAATCACTGCGGCCGGAGGGGCAGAGTCGGATGTGAAGGCATTTTATGTAAAAGAACCCGCAAGCACGGCCAAGGAGGAGCTGGAGACCGATGTGCTGGTGATCGGCATGGGCGGTTCCGGATTTTCCGCGGCAATGAGCGCGGCCCAGGCCCAGTATGAGGCAGCGGGAAATGACGCGTCAAAGGTGAGCGTCCTGGGCATCGACAAGGCTGGCAAGTACGGAGGCACTTCCGCCCTCACCAGCTCTCCCATGGCAGTGAACCCGCCCAGCATGGTAGCGGAAAAAGGTTCTGACTTTGTGGACACAGCGGTATTTAAGGAAGACTGGATGAGCTACACCGAGGGAGACGCCAAGGAGGAACTGGTGGATGTGATGATCGGCAAGTCCGGCGAGACCCTGGACTGGCTCATGGACCTTGGATTTGAGTTCGCCCAGCCGGTGCCGGGATTCGGGACTCCCTATGAGGTGGTGTGCTACTACGGCGAAGGATTTATAGGCTCTGACGGCCAGACCACCAGCAAGTCCGTGGTAGGCGGATTCTTTGACAAGATGATGGACGCCTATGAGGAGATCGGAGGAAAATATCTTTTAGAGACAGAGGGAACGGAGCTGATCTTGGAGGATGGAAAAGTGGTGGGCGCGAAAGCGGAAGGAGCCGACGGCACCCAGTACACCATCCGCGCCAAAGCGGTGATCCTGGCAGGGGGCGGATTTGCCGGGAACACGGAGATGGAAGAGAAATACCTTACCAATGACTATTATCCCCTGAAAGGGGCATGGAACCTGTACGGCTGCGCTCAAAATGACGGAAAGACCATTGAGATGGCCCTGGAGGCAGGGGCAGGAACTTACAACATCAGCGTTCCCCCTATGGTGCACATCGGCGGGATTCCCGTACTGATGCACGACTATCCGGTAAATAAGATCGAAGGCCAGACCGACATGTGGACACACCGCACCGCCACATGGTCTCTCAACGACATCCCCATGGTCATGGCGCTGTCCCCGGACACCATGGCGGTGAACATGGAAGGAAAGCGATTTACGGACGAAAGCGGACTTGCCATGATGGATCCCTGGAAAGCGGGACCGGAATTTTACTCCATCTGGTCTGACGCCAGGATCAAGGATGTGCAGGAAAACGGATTTGAATACGCAAGCACAGGACTGTTTATCAACCAGGGTGGCGTTCCCGTGGCAACCCCCATACCGGAGATCTACGAGGTGCTGGACAAGGCAGCGGAGTACGGTCTGGTGTACAAAGGCGACACCATCGAGGAGCTGGCGGAGCAGATCGGTGTGGATGGCGCCGTGCTGGCAGAGAGCGTAAAGGGTTATAACGCCTACTGCGAGACCGGGGAGGCCAACGGGCAGATCGAGAAAGCGGACAGGATCTACAGCCCCGAGGGAGCAGACCTGGGCGAAGCCCATTACAAAAAGGGGATCGGCGGGGAAGGCCCGTTCTATGCCGTGAAAGGCGCTTCCTGGTGCTACAGCACCGCCGGCGGCCTGGACGTGGATGCCCAGATGCGTGTGCTTAAAGAAGACGGCGCCACCCCCATTGAGGGTCTGTACGCGGTGGGAACCGACACCATCGGCGTGCTGCTGACAGAGAAGAAAGAGTATGTGAAATACGGCGGCGCCGCCCAGGGCTGGGCATTTACCTCCGGAAGAGAGGCCGGAGCCAACGCGGCGGCCTTTGCGGCAGAGTAATCTTTCAACCGGAAAATCAGGCAAAAGACAGAGAAAAGTCCCCCGGATCCAGGCAATCCGGGGGATTTTTTTGTGGATAAAGAGTTGTAAAGCAGCTCTCACCGGTATATACTGTTTTTTATAGGATATCATTTATTTTTGGAATATATTTGGAAATGAGGTGGCAGATTATGGAGAATCTATACGACTTAATCATCATCGGCTCAGGCCCCGCAGGCCTGTCGGCGGCGATCTATGCCCAGCGGGCCCGGCTGGATACCCTGGTGATCGAGAAAGATATGATGAGCGGAGGACAGGTGCTGACGACCTATGAGGTAGACAACTATCCGGGCCTGCCGGGAATCAACGGATTTGACCTGGGGACAAAATTCCGGGAGCACGCGGATAAGCTGGGAGTCCGGTTTGTCACGGACCAGGTGGAGAGAGTGGAGCTGGGCATAGGGCAGGATGAAGAAAACGGAGAGCTTCTCAGGGCAGCGGAACTGGAGGGTGGAATCCTGGAGGCAGAGGAACTGCACCTGCGGGAGGAGGCCGGGAAGGAAAAACAGGCCTTGAGCACAGACAGCCGGACAGGGGAATCCCCAGAGACGCCGGCAGATACCTCTATAAAAAATGTGATATGCGGGGAGAACACCTACAGGGCCAGGGCCGTGGTCATCGCCACAGGCGCCCGCCACCGGAAGCTGGGAGTGCCCGGGGAGGAGAAACTGGCGGGCATGGGAGTGTCCTACTGCGCCACCTGCGACGGAGCGTTTTTCCGAAATAAGGAGGTGGCCGTGGTGGGCGGCGGAGATGTGGCTCTCGAAGACGCCATCTTTCTGTCGCGGATGTGCGCAAAGGTGTATCTGATTCACCGGAGAGGGGAGCTGAGGGGAGCCAGGAGCCTTCAGGAAACCGTGTTCCGGCAGCAGAATATCCAGATCTTGTGGGACACCGTGGTTGAGGAGATCCAGGGTGAGATGAAGGTGGAAAGCCTGAAGCTGAAGAACAAGAAAACAGGGGAGGATACCCGGCTGCCTGTCCAGGGGGTGTTCATCGCCGTGGGAATCACCCCCAACAGCCAGGTATTTGAGGGCCTGGTGGACATGGAGCAGGGATATATCAAGGCAGGGGAGGATACCAGGACATCGGTTCCCGGGATCTTTGCCGCAGGGGATGTGCGGACCAAGCCCCTCCGCCAGATCGTCACAGCTGCCGCGGACGGGGCCAACGGGGTGACGGCTGCGGAGAGGTATCTGGCCCGGGCGTGAGAGGGCGGTCACCAAAAAGTAAGCAGGCAACAAAAAGGTGCCTGCTTACTTTTTATACGCACGGGCCCCGAGAAGAGGTTTGTCAGCAGAGCTGACCGGGGCCCGGCGCGGCGAGTAGGGGGAAACGCCTCCTCTGCTTGATTGGATTTGCAGAATAGAGTACAGCTTTTGCGTTTCTTCAAAGAAGGGGCTGGCTCCCAGCTTGTAAAGCAGGAAAGTTTATGGTAGTATGGAGATACGAAAACGAAAGGGAAAGCAGGTGGGGAGATTGACAGTGACAGAACAGCAGCATCAGGAGGATTTGCAGCGTTTACGGGGATTACGGCCAATCGATGATGATTTCATGCGTTGTCTTTTTAAAGATAATATTCCACTGGCTGAATTTGTGTTGCGCATTATTACGGATAAACAGGATTTAATTATCACTGATTGTGAAACACAGAAAGATATGAAAAGACTGGCAGGCGCGCGTTCTATCTGCTTGGATGCATATGGAACGGATTCAACTGGAAAGAAATATGATCTGGAAGTTCAGAGGCAGGATAAGGGAGCAGATCCACACAGGGCAAGATACCATTCCAGTGTGATGGATATAGAAAATCTCCATTCTGGTCAGGAATTTAAAGAATTGCCGGATACATATATAATCTTTATCATCGAAAAAGATTTTTATGGTCAGGGAAAAGCAGGTTATCCGATTGAGAGAATCAATCTTGCAACGGGTAAATCCTTTGAAGATGGGGAGCATATCCTTTATGTAAATGGTGAATACCGTGGAGAATCGGATATGGGAAAACTTATGCATGATTTTAACTGTACCCAGGCAGATGATATGAACTTTGAACTGATGGCAGAACGAACAAGATATCTGAAAGAAAATCCGAAAGGAGTTCAAGAAATGTGTAAAGTGATGGAAGATATGAGAAATGAATCCTTAAAAGAGGCTGCCAAAAGAATGTTGGCAGATGGAATGTTGACACTTGAGAAAATTGCGGAATACGCCGGACTTCCTCTTGACGAAGTAAAGAAATTGAACGCAGAACGAACTGCATAAATGAAGACATAGGCTGGGAATCTAAAAGCAGGTTCCTGGCCTATATTGCAGGTCACCAAAAAGTAAGCAGGCAACAAAAAGGTGCCTGCTTACTTTTTGTGGATTCTCGGTTTATAATAATCTCAAAACAAAACAGAGTACAGGAAAGGAGAAAGGGATGGAGAAGGAGATGGATCAGGAACAGCGCCGCTGTTTTCTCATAAATGAACTTTTGAAGGAACAGCCGCGTCTGAGGAAGCTGGAGATACCCAAGGGGCAGCAGGAACAGAGACAGCTTTTGCGCTCCCTCATGAATATCCGGCTGCCCGGGGTTATAGGAGAAGAATTTCTGAAGGTGCAGGATGCCTACCTTAAGAAAGAGACAGAGAAAAAGGGGATCACCGATGTCAGGGAGCTGGAGCCTGTGGAGGAGGGGATCTTCCTGTGGCAGGGGGACATCACCACACTGCGGTGCGGCGCCATCGTCAATGCCGCCAACAGCGGGATGACCGGGTGCTATGCACCATGTCACGGCTGTATCGACAACTGTATCCACACCTTTTCCGGGATGCAGCTCCGCCTGGCCTGCGCCCGGCTGATGGAGCAGCAGGGGTATGAGGAGGAGACGGGGAGGGCGAAGATCACGCCGGCTTTTAACCTGCCGTGTCAGTATGTGATCCACACCGTCGGCCCTATCATTTCAGGAAAAGTGACCAGAGAAGACGAGAAGCTTCTGGCCTCCTGTTACCTCTCCTGCCTGGAGCTGGCCCAGGAGAATCATCTGGAGAGCCTGGCATTTTGCTGCATCTCCACAGGAGAATTCCATTTTCCAGGCGAGCTGGCAGCCGAGATCGCCGTGGAGACAGTGAGGGGGTACAAGAGGGAGACGGGAAGCAGGATGAAGGTGATCTTCAATGTGTTTAAGGATGAGGATCTTGGGATTTATAGAAAAATACTTGGCTGAAAAACCCCCGTCTGCCACACAGGCAGCGGGGGTCGGTTTTACAAAATCCGCACAGCAGACTCTTGTTCTGCCAAGCATTATCCTCTCTACATCTCCGGCTCGATCAATCCGTAGGTATTGCCCTTCCTCTTATAGACCACGCTCATCTGGTCGGTCTCAGCGTTGAGGAACATGTAGAAATTATGTCCCAGAAGTTCCATCTCCAGGCAGGCGTCTTCAGGATACATGGGCTTCATATCGAAATGTTTCGTCTTCTCGATGTGGATCTCCTCATCATGGATTTCCTCGTCTTCCTCCATAAACAGCGCGGAGAAGGCCTGGGCGGACTGCTTTCTGTCGATAAGTTTTCTTCTGTACTTTTTGATCTGACGCTCTATGATCTCTTCCACCAGGTCAATGGAAACATACATATCAGTGCTGGCTTCCTCGGCGCGGATGATGCTGCCCTTTACGGGAATCGTCACCTCGATCTTCTGCAGTTCCCTCTGAATGCTCAGAGTAACGATCACTTCTGTATCCGGGCTGAAGTACTTCTCAAGCTTACCCAGCTTGTCCTGAACCGCCTCCCTCAATCCCGTGGTTACCTCAATATTTCTTCCTGTGATGGTGTAACGCATATGATCAACTCCTTCTTTTGAGATGTTTTCAGTATACCATAGAAAGTCGAAAAACTCAATCAGATTCGGAATAATATTTTGACAATTACATAAAATTATACCTGAAATTCATCGACTTTCCCCTTCTATTTTGTAACGGAACGCGCCGCTGCGCGTCACCTGCCAGGTTGTCGGAAGGCATCCTGAGAAACGCTTGCGCGTTTGCCTTCCTCCTCTAAAAACTTGTCGAAAAAGAGAAGTTTATGAGTTCTGAACAAAAAACAGGGGGCAGAAAAGCCATGTGGACAGGGGGAAAAATGGGCGGGGAAGCATGTGGATAATGTGGATAACTTTGTGCATAACTACTTTTTGCTGAAAATCAACGGTTTTTTGCTGTGGATAACTTTGGAGAAATTCTGTGGATTTTCCACTGTGGATAATGTGGACAAGGGTGGGAGCGAACAAAATTTTTGTGAAAACTGCTGAGTTTGCCCGGGGAGGGAAGGATATGCAATCCTGGAAAATGAATTTTTTGTTAATAACCGGAGAATCAGTTGAATAAAAGGGCTGTTAGTGTTACAATAGGGAAGATTGTATGGTAAAATATTTAGAGTTTATATAGGAGAGTGACGAATGAATCTCATTGAAAAAGTGTTCGGGACCCACAGTGAGCGGGAACTGAAGATGATATACCCCATCGTTGATAAGATCGAAGCCATGCGCCCCGAGATGATGGAGTTATCAGATGAGCAGCTGAGAGACCGGACAAGGATTTTCAAGGAAAGACTGGCAGCAGGGGAGACGCTGGACGATATTCTGCCTGAGGCGTTTGCCGCGGTCAGGGAAGCAGCCAGAAGGACTCTGGGCATGGAGCACTACCGGGTTCAGCTGATCGGCGGCGTGGTGCTTCATCAGGGGCGCATCGCCGAGATGAAGACCGGCGAAGGAAAGACCCTGGTGTCCACAGCCCCTGCCTACTTAAATGCCCTTGCGGGAAAGGGCGTTCATATTGTAACGGTCAACGATTACCTGGCCAAACGTGACGCGGAGTGGATGGGGCAGGTTCACGAATTCCTGGGACTCACAGTGGGAGTGGTGCTGAACTCCATGACCTCTGAGGAGAGGAAGAAGGCCTATGCCTGCGATATCACCTACGTGACAAACAATGAGCTTGGCTTTGACTACCTGAGGGACAACATGGCCATCTACAAAGAACAGATGGTGCTGAGGGACTTAGATTACGCCATCATCGACGAGGTGGACTCGGTGCTCATCGACGAGGCAAGGACGCCTCTGATTATCTCCGGCCAGAGCGGCAAGTCCACCAAGCTCTACGAGGTCTGCGATATCCTGGCCCGTCAGCTGGAGAAGGGCGAGGCGTCGGGAGAATTTACCAAGATGAATGCCATCATGGGCGAGGACATCACGGAGACAGGGGACTTTGTGGTCAACGAGAAGGATAAGGTGGTGAATTTAACCGAAGCCGGCGTCCAGAAGGTGGAGCAGTTCTTCCACATCGAGAACCTGGCTGACCCGGAGAACTTGGAGATCCAGCACAACATCATCCTGGCCCTGAGAGCCAACAACTTGATGTTCCGGGACAAGGACTATGTGGTGAAGGACGACGAGGTCCTGATTGTAGACGAATTTACAGGCCGCATTATGCCCGGACGCCGGTATTCCGACGGTTTGCACCAGGCCATTGAGGCCAAGGAACATGTGAATGTGAGAAGGGAGAGCAAGACCCTGGCCACCATCACGTTCCAGAATTTCTTCAACAAGTTCAGGAAGAAGGCAGGCATGACCGGTACGGCCCTGACAGAGGAGAAGGAGTTCCGCAACACCTACGGCATGGATGCCATCGAGATCCCCACCAATAAGCCTGTGGCCCGCGTGGATTTAAACGACGCGGTATATAAGACCAAGAAGGAGAAATACAACGCAGTTGTGGAAGAGGTGGTTCGGGCCTATGAGAAAGGCCAGCCCGTGCTGGTAGGCACCATTACCATTGACACCTCTGAGCTTTTAAGCAGGATGCTGAAGAAAAAAGGCGTTCCCCACAAGGTGCTGAACGCCAAGTTTCATGAGCTGGAGGCGGAGATTGTGGCTGAGGCCGGCGTCCACAAGGCAGTAACCATTGCCACCAACATGGCAGGCCGCGGTACGGATATCAAGCTGGACGACGAGGCAAAGGCTCTGGGAGGCTTAAAGATCATCGGCACGGAGCGCCACGAGTCCAGGCGTATCGACAACCAGCTGAGGGGGCGTTCCGGCCGTCAGGGAGACCCGGGCGAATCCAGGTTCTACATTTCCCTGGAGGACGACTTAATGCGCCTTTTCGGCTCCGAGAGGCTCATGGACATGTTCAATGCCCTGGGGGTTCCCGAGGGAGAGCAGATTGAGCACAAGATGCTGTCCAATGCTATCGAGAAAGCCCAGAAGAAGATCGAGAACAACAACTACGGCATCCGCGAGAACCTGCTGAAGTACGACGAGGTTGCCAACGAGCAGCGCGAGGTGATCTACGCCGAGCGCCGCAAGGTGCTGGATGGCGACAATATGAGGGACGTGATCTTAAAGATGGTCACGGACATTGTGGAACATGCCGTGGACATGGCCATCCCCGACGACGTTACGGCGGACACCTGGGATATGAAAGAGTTAAATGAGCTCCTCCTTCCCATTGTCCCCTTAAAGACCGTGATCCTCACCGACGAGCAGAAGGAATCCATGAAGAAGAACGAGCTCAAGCACATGCTCAAGGAAGCGGCCATCAAGCTTTACGAGGACAAGGAAGCCCAGTTCCCGGATTCCGAGCAGATCCGCGAGATCGAGAGGGTTATCCTTCTGAAAGTGATCGACAACAAGTGGATGTCCCACATCGACGACATGGAGCAGCTGCGCCAGGGCATCGGTCTCCAGGCTTACGGCCAGAGAGATCCGTTGGTGGAGTACAAGATGAGCGCCTACGAGATGTTCGACGGCATGACGGCGGCGGTGAAGGAGGATACCGTGCGGATCCTGATGCATATCAGGGTGGAGCAGAAGGTTGAGAGGGAACCGGCGGCCAAGGTTACGGGAACCAACAAGGATGACAGCGCCGTCAAAGCGCCTGTGAGAAAGATTGAGCGCAAGGTTTACCCCAATGATCCCTGCCCCTGCGGCAGCGGCAAGAAGTACAAACAGTGCCACGGCAGGATCAAATGATGATTTAATAAAAAATAGGACAGTAGAAGCGGTGGCTGCAGAATATCTGCGGCCACGGTTTTTCACTAAAAAAATCCAAATTTAAGAAAGAGGGTGACACAGTGGTAGAATTGGATCAGTTCAAGTATACGTTATCAACGTATGACAAACCATTAGTGGAAGTGAGGGATTCACTTTGACCTGGATAACAAGATAAAGCGGATCGCTGAGCTTGACAGGTCTATGGAGGAGCCGGGTTTCTGGGATGATCCGGAGCGCTCCACGAAACTGATGAAAGAGGCCAAGAATCTGAAGGACACGGTGGAAGGCTTTCAGAGTCTGGAGAACCAATATGAGGAGATCGGCCTTTTAATCGATATGGGTTATGAGGAAAATGACCCGGATGTGATCCCGGAGATTCAGGAGATGATGGCGGAGTTTGAGAGGAAGCTGGAGTCTCTGCGCATCACCACGCTCCTGTCCGGAGAGTACGACAACAACAATGCCATTCTGCGGCTCAACGCCGGGGCCGGCGGAACCGAGTCCTGCGACTGGTGCAGCATGCTCTACCGCATGTACTGCCGCTGGGCCGACAAAAAAGGATTTACTACAGAGGTGCTGGACTATCTGGACGGAGACGAAGCCGGGATCAAATCCGTCACCGTGCAGATCAACGGAGAGAATGCTTACGGCTACTTAAAATCCGAGCACGGCGTCCACCGTCTGGTGAGGATTTCCCCCTTCAACGCTGCGGGAAAAAGGCAGACCTCCTTTGTGTCCTGCGACATTATGCCCGATATTGAGGAAGACCTGGATGTGGAGATCAACCCGGATGATTTAAGGATTGACACCTACCGCTCCAGCGGCGCCGGCGGACAGCACATCAACAAGACCTCCTCCGCCATCCGGATCACCCACCTTCCCACAGGGATCGTGGTTCAGTGTCAGAACGAGAGATCTCAGTTCCAGAACAAGGACAAGGCCATGCAGATGCTTAAATCCAAGCTGTTCATCTTAAAGAAGCAGGAAAATGCCGCCAACCTCTCGGATATCCGGGGAGACGTGGCGGAGATCGGATGGGGAAACCAGATCCGCTCCTATGTGCTGCAGCCTTACACCATGGTAAAAGATCACAGAACCAGCGAGGAGAGCGGCAACGTGGACGCAGTCTTGGACGGCGCCCTTGACCCGTTCATCAGCGCGTATCTGCGGTGGATCCGCCTGGGAGGCGAAAAAAAATAGTTGCGCGTCCGGGACAAATGTGCTAATATCTTTCACATGAATACAGATGTACACATAACACGAACAGCCATGCTGGGAAGAGGGGGAACCGTGATGGAAGAAAAGGAAAAATATTTTCTGGTAAGGCAGAAGGCGGTTCCGGAAGTTCTCTTAAAGGTGGTGGAGGCCAAGAAGCTTTTGGAATCAGAGAAGGTTATGACCATACAGGAGGCCGCGGATGTGGTAGGGATCAGCAGAAGTTCTTTCTACAAGTATAAGGACGATATCCTGCCTTTCTATGACAACACCAAGGGCAAGACCGTGACCTTTGTCCTCCAGATGGATGACGAGCAGGGGCTTTTGTCAGACCTTCTCAGGATCGTGGCAGTCTACAAGGCCAACATCCTGACCATCTATCAGAGCATACCGGTGAATTCCGTTGCCACCCTGACCCTCAGTGTGGAGATTCGCTCGGACACAGGCAGCCTTTCCGCCATGACCGAGGAGATGGAGGCCATGAGAGGCATCCATTATGTGAAGATAATAGCCAGGGAGTAGGGACTCCCCGCGGGAGGATAAGATGATAAAAGTTGCGATTATGGGATACGGAACCATCGGTTCCGGCGTCTGCGAGGTGCTTGAGTCAAACAGGGAGGTTCTTGCCAGGGCGGCAGGCCAGGAGCTGGATATAAAATATGTCCTGGATCTCCGGGATTTTCCCGGAAGCCCGGTGGAGAAAAAGATTGTCCATGATTTTGATGTGATCTGCCGGGATCCGGAGGTGAAGATCGTGGTGGAGACCATGGGCGGCTTGGAGCCGGCATACTCTTTTGTGAAAGCCTGTCTGGAGGCGGGCAAACACATAGCTACGTCAAACAAAGCCCTGGTGGCAGCTCACGGGACAGAGCTTCTGGCTATTGCCAGGAAAAAGCAGGTCAATTTCCTTTTTGAGGCCAGCGTAGGCGGCGGGATTCCCATTATCCGCCCTCTGTACCGCTGCCTGATGGGAGAAAAGATCAAGGAGATCACAGGCATCTTAAACGGCACCACCAACTATATTCTCACCAAGATGGACAAGGAGGGGACTTCCTTTGACCGGGCCCTGAAAGAGGCTCAGGCATTAGGTTACGCGGAGCGCAACCCGGAGGCAGATGTGGAAGGCTATGATACCTGCCGCAAGATCGCCATCCTCACGGCCATGGTAACAGGTAAAGAGGTAAACTATGAGGAGATTCCCACAGAGGGGATCACCAAGATCACGGACGTGGACTTTAAGTATGCCGACGCCATGGGCACCTCCATCAAGCTGGTGGGTTCGGCCCGCATGGATGGTGGAAAGGTTCATGCCTGGGTGGCGCCTTTGATGATCGGGAAAGATCACCCCCTGTACGCCGTAAGCGATGTGTACAACGCCATCCTGGTAAAGGGCAATATGGTGGGAACCACTATGTACTACGGAAGCGGCGCAGGCAAGCTTCCCACAGCCAGCGCGGTGGCGGCGGACATGGTGGAGGCGGCCCGGCATATAGATTCCAATATTTCCATTGGCTGGTCCTCTGAAAAACAGGCCATCGCCCCTGCCGACCAGGCGGTTTACCGCTTTTTCGTCCGGGTGTCCGGAACCTATGAGGACCGGAGAGACATGGTGGAAGCCGCTTTTGGAAAATGTAAGGTGGTGGAGCTTGAAGGCCTCGATGAGTTTGCCTTCCTCACCGGCCCCATGAAGCGGTCCGGGTTCATGGAGAATCTGGAGATCCTGAAAGTGGAGCTGACCGCCGAGTACCAGAAAGTGCTCCAGGTCATCCGTGCGGAGTGAGCAGAGAGAACAATATGATCGCGAAAGTTGTCATTAATTTGTGGAATTGGATGAACAGGCAGGGGTTTCCCTGCCTGTTTCGCAGTCTTACGGGCCTGTACTGCCCCGGATGCGGGGGGACAAGGGCTTTTTGGTACCTGCTTCACGGGCAGATAGGGAAAAGCCTGTACTACCATCCCCTGGTGCCCTACATGGCGGCTGTTTTGGCGGCAGAGGGGATGCTGTGGCTGAGAGCCAGGAAAAAAGGGCGGAGGGAGGAACTAAGAAGGCCTTATGAGAAGGAAGTCTATGTTGGGATGGTCATCGCGCTGGTCAACTGGGCGGTGAAGAACTGGGTGCTGGTGGTCTGGGGGAGGCATCTCATACCGTGATAGGACTTGACAGGACCAGGATAAATCGAGTGTGGGAGGCTTTTCTCCCTGCTCGCTGCCCCGTGTGTATAAAGAATGGCTGCCGCAATGCTTAGTTTTGCGGCAGCCTTCGCTCATGCTTATTGATACATCTTCATCATATCATTATACATATCGATAAATTCCGGATCATTCATCAGCGAGATGGCATACCCCCAGTAGAAGGTCATGGCGATGCTTATGATGACGGAGATGATGCCCAGCACCAGGCCGGCGATTGCGAAACCGGTGAGGGGCTGTTTTTTCTTGGATAAGATCACCAGCACAATAGCCACCACGGCCAGAGGGAACTGGATAAAAGGAATGCAGCAGGACAACAGGGCCAGGATGCCGAAGATCATGGAGGCAAGAGCCTTTCCGTTGCGCTGCTGGGGCTGCTGCCCGTAAAACTGGTTGTTCTGCCATTGCCCGCTGCCTTGATTGTTCTGCCACTGGTTCCCGCCGCCTATCTGCCCGTTTTGCCACTGGTTCCCGCTGCCT
Organism: uncultured Hungatella sp.; assembly: GCA_947066955.1. Classification (GTDB taxonomy): domain Bacteria; phylum Bacillota; class Clostridia; order Lachnospirales; family Lachnospiraceae; genus UBA3402. The sequence continues at coordinate 10,963 of CAMTAF010000015.1, read as the reverse complement.
GTCTGCCCGTTCTGCCATTGGTTCCCGCCGCCTGTCTGCCCGTTCTGCCACTGGTTCCCGCTGTCTGTCTGTCCATTCTGCCACTGGCTGCCTTGGGAGTTTGGATTCTGTCCGTTCTGCCAGGGCTGCTGGGGCTGGTTCTGCCCGCTGCGGTTATTGTCATATGGGGAATCGGGTGAAGAACCCCGGTTATGGTTATCTGGATACTGGTTCTGATTATTATATTCGTCCATGGGATCTCCTTTCTCTGGTATATCCGCTGCGCTCCCGTCTGTCCGCCGGATAGGAGGGGAAACCTTCCCATTCAGCATGATACCAATTAGATGGTATTGTAACACGAAAAAGGGCCGATGTCCAGCGCCAGCCTGGGCAGTTCCCTGGTTGATAAAAGGAGTGTTTGCATTATATGGACATTTATTGAGAAAAATGTATAAATATTCATTTTGTATAAAGACAAAATAATAAAATATTGACAAAAATAGCCGGATATAGTATACTCTTCCGCGGACAACAACTGAAGGAGGAAATTATTATGAAGAAATCATTAAGCCTGCTGCTTGCAGGCACACTGCTGCTGTCCGGCTGCTCAACCGCGCAGGCTCCTGAGACGGAGGCTCCGACGGAGCAGACCACCCAGGCACAGACCGAGGCTGCAACGGAAGCTACCACCGAGGCCGCTACAGAGGCGCCTCAGGAGGAAGAGGGCTTAAAAGACGGCACATACACTGCCACAGGCTCCGGCTATGGCGGGGACGTGGAAGTCGCCCTCACCGTGAAAGACGGCAAGATGAGCGGCATCGAGATCACAGGAGGCAATGAGACCAGCCTGGTTCAAAAGAGGATGCTCCCGGTGTTGGAGGAGAGGATCCTGGAGGCCCAGTCTCCGGTCGTGGACAGCGTGTCAGGCGCCACCTTTACTTCCTATGCGGTGAAGAAGGCTGTGGCCGACGCCGCGAAAGAGGCGGGAGTTGATTTCGGCGAGATCACTATGACTACCGCGGCCCCGGAAGAGGCGGCAAAGGAACTGGAGGCAGTGGAGACCGACCTGGTGATCGTAGGAGGAGGCCCGGCGGGCCTGAGCGCGGCGATCGCGGCCAGCGAGGCGGGCCTTACAGACATCATCGTTGTAGAGAAGCTGGACATCTTGGGCGGCAACGGCAAATTTGACATGAACTTTTTCGACCTGATCAACTCAGAGGCCATGATCAAGGCCGGCAACGAGATGACCAAGGAGGAGTTTATTGCCAGCAAGGAATCCAGTTGGGACTCACCGGAGAGGATCCAGGCCTGGGCCGACGGAGAGTGGGAGCTGGACGCATGGCTGAGAAGCTTCGGCGTTGAGCTGAACTACAACTACGGCGGCACCAACCACATGGCCGAGGCAGATGCCTATGCGGGCGAGGAGATTTTGGACGGCATGGAGGCCAAGGTGAAGGAGCTGGGCATCGATGTGCGCACAGGCACCAAGGGCTACGACCTGATCGCGGATGAAAGCGGAAAAGTGACAGGAGTAAAGGTTCAGAACAAGAACAATACATACGACATCAATGCCAAGGCAGTGGTTATCGCCACCGGCGGCTTCTGCTTCAACAAGGAACTGCTGGCCGAGTACGCTCCAGGCTATGAAGTATTGAACACGTCCAATCAGATGGGCGCAACCGGCGATTTCGTCAAAGTATTTGAGGAGAGAGGCTACGCTCTGGACCACATGGACACCATGAGCGTGTTCGCCAACATCATCGTTCCCCGCCGCGACTTAACAGGCGGAGCCGACTTAAGCCTGGAGGTCAATGCCGAGGGCCAGCTGATGGTTCACGAGGGGAGTAGCCTGGACAGAGGCAAGGCCATCCTGGAGCAGACGGGAAGGTCCGTGTTCTACATCACCGATCAGACCGGCTATGATTCCTTCTACCGCATCAGAAAGCATGTGGGGCTGGGCTACTATTCTCAGGGCGAGACTTTGGGCGAGCTGGCTGAGGCCCTGGGCATTGACGGAGAACAGCTCCAGGCAACTGTTGACGAGTACAACAACAACCTGCCGGAAGGCAAGAGAGCATTTGACCAGGAAGGCCCGTTCTACGGCGTGAAGGTGGAGGCCGCCAACCATATGACCAAGGGCGGCGTGCTGGCCAACGAGAATGCCCAGGTGCTCACCACGGACAATGAGGTCGTGGAGGGGCTCTACGCAGCAGGCGAAGTCACCAGCACAAGCGGAGCTTACAGCGCTGCCGTCGTATTTGGGCGCATCTCGGGAACAAAAGCAGCCGAATATATTCTGGGAGAATAATGAGAGTATAAGAGTATGGCGCGCTGCCGGTAAAAAGGCGCCGGCATGCTGCAAAAGAGAGAGGCAGGGGTCCCCGGGGGCTCAGGCCTCTCTTTATGCGCATGGGGGAAAGGAAATGTGGCCGCTTGCGCGGCCCCGCCCCAGCGCAGCGGGTAGGGGGAAACGCCTCTCCTACCCGATTAAAGAAAAGGGAATTTAAAAAGAGAAAGAAGGAGACAAGGATTATGTTAGCATTAGCTGGAACCATACAGGGAGATACTATAATTATCGAAAATGACAATATAAATAATTACGATGGTAAAGAAGTAATTTTAACAATACTTGATCATCCATATAGGAAAAGAAGAAAAAAGATTGACTGGGACAGATATGGCATGGAAACAGAACGTGGAAAATGTGTTGAGGAATATATGGAGGAAATAAGAAAAAATGACAGAATTTAGACGTATTTTTATAGACACATCCCTGTATATCTATTATTTGGAAAAGAGTCCTCAATATGGGAATAAGGTAAAAGCTTTTTTTATAAACAGCTATAATCTGGGCAAAGAATCACTAGATAAGCAGCTGAGGCGGTTTAAAGACATAAAGGTTATGACAGTGGATGATCTGTAAGCATTCTTCTTGCTTTGTCGGAAATAATAACTTACATCTTTTCCCTTTCAATTATACATTTCAATATCCATAACAACGAAATCCCCTCTTGTCACAAAAACGATACAACACAAAAATTGTCTGGACGCAGGCAGAGTTTCGCTATATAATGGGTAGCAGTCCACTGAGATGGGGAACTTTCAAGAAAAAAAGGAACAGGAACATATGGATATTATTAAAGCATTGCAGCAGGAACTGAATATCGGACGGAGCCAGGTGGAGGCAGCGGTGAAGCTGATCGACGAGGGCAACACTATCCCGTTTATCGCCAGATACCGGAAAGAGCAGACAGGCGCCTTAAACGACGAGGTGCTGAGAAATCTGGATGAGAGGCTCCGGTACTTAAGAAACCTGGAGGAAAAGAAGGAGCAGGTGCTGTCAACCATCCGGGATCAGGGGAAATTGACGCCTGAGCTGGAAAAACAGATTCTGGAGGCAGCCACACTGGTGGCGGTGGAGGACTTATACCGGCCCTACCGGCCAAAGAGAAGAACAAGGGCCACCATTGCTCAGGAGAAGGGCCTGGGCCCTCTGGCCGATCTCATTGCCCTGCAGATGACAAAAGAGCCTCTTGAGAAGACGGCCCAGGCCTATGTATCTGATGAGAAAGGGGTGTCTGACGCGGCAGAGGCCATCGCCGGAGCCGGGGATATCCTGGCGGAGCGGATCTCCGACGAGGCCAAGTACCGGACCTATATCCGGAATGTCACCATGAATCAGGGGACGATCCAGTCCGCGGCCAAGGACGAGAAGACAGAGTCGGTCTACGAGATGTATTACAATTACGAGGAATCCCTGAAGAGAACGGCAGGACACCGGATCCTGGCCCTGAACCGGGGGGAGAAGGAGAAGATTCTCACCGTAAAGATCAGCGCCCCCGAGGAGGATATTATCCGCTACCTGGAGAAGCAGGTCATTGTCAGGGACAACCCCTATACCACCCCTGTGCTCAAAGCAGTTGCGGAGGACAGCTACAAGCGCCTCATCGCTCCCGCCATAGAGAGGGAGATCCGCAGCCAGCTGACAGAAGCGGCGGAGGACGGCGCTGTCAAGGTGTTCGGAAAGAATCTCCAGCAGCTTCTGATGCAGCCGCCCATTACAGGAAAAGTGGTGCTGGGATGGGATCCGGCCTTCCGCACAGGCTGCAAGCTGGCAGTGGTGGATGCCACAGGAAAGGTTTTGGACACTGTGGTGATCTACCCCACAGCGCCTCAGAATAAAGTATCTGAGGCAAAAGAGATTTTGAAAAAATTGATCCGCCGCTACAACATTTCCCTGATCTCCGTGGGAAACGGCACCGCTTCCAGGGAATCGGAGCAGGTGATCGTGGAGCTGCTCAAGGAGATCCCGGAAAAGGTTCAGTATGTCATTGTAAACGAAGCAGGGGCCTCCGTGTACTCTGCCAGCAAGCTGGCAACAGAGGAGTTCCCCAATTTTGACGTAGGGCAGAGGAGCGCCGCCTCCATCGCCAGGCGCCTCCAGGACCCTCTGGCGGAGCTGGTAAAGATCGATCCCAAATCCATCGGAGTGGGGCAGTATCAGCACGACATGAACCAGAAACACTTAGGGGAGGCCCTCCAGGGAGTGGTGGAGGACTGCGTGAACAAGGTGGGCGTGGACTTAAACACAGCCTCCGCCCCGCTCCTTGAGTATGTGTCCGGCATCAGCAAGGCCCTGGCAAAGAATATCGTGGCCTACCGGGAGGAGAACGGCGCGTTCCGAAGCAGAAATCAGCTTCTCAAGGTGGCCAAGCTGGGGCCAAAGGCCTATGAACAGTGCGCGGGTTTTATGCGGATCCAGGGCGGGTCCAATCCTCTCGACGGCACCAGCGTCCACCCGGAGAGCTATGAGGCGGCAGAAAAGCTCCTCAAAAAACTTGGATGCAAGCCGGAAGAGATCGGAGCCGGAGGGCTTAAGGGCATTGGAAAGAAGATTCACGACTACAAAAGCCTGGCCCAGGAGCTGGGCATTGGAGAGCTCACCCTCAAGGATATTGTAAATGAACTTGAGAAGCCGGCCAGGGATCCCAGGGATGAGATGCCAAAACCGATTCTGCGCACAGACGTGATGGATATGAAAGACTTAACCCCGGGCATGGTCCTCAAGGGCACGGTCCGCAATGTCATTGATTTCGGCGCGTTTGTAGATATCGGAGTCCACCAGGATGGCCTGGTGCACATTTCCCAGATGTCGGACCGCCGCATCAAACATCCCATGGAGGTGGTCAGCGTGGGGGACATCGTGGAGGTGAAAGTGCTCAGCGTTGACGCGGCGAAAAAGAGGATCGCCCTGACCATGAAAGTGTGAAAGGATAAGTATGAAGGGATAAGTTTGAAAGGATAGGTGAGGAATATGGCGCAGGAGCAGAGATTTCAGTTTCACATTCAGGTGGAGGCAAAGGACCTGTGGCTGTTCTCCATGTACCATGCCAACAAAGGGTATCTGGGAGTGTTCAATGTGCTGTTCACCCTGGCCTCCCTGTATCTGCTGGTGACCCAGTGGAGCCAGACCGGCGTGGGGAGGAGACTTCTCCTGCTGGTGTGCGTGCTGATGTTTACGGTGTGGCAGCCGGGGCTTCTGTTTTTGAAGGCCATGAAGCAGGTGAGAAATGACCGGATGAAGGCGCCCATGGACATGACATTTACAAAAGAAGGCTTCACCGTGGCCCAAGGAGACCAGTCCCTGGATGTGACCTGGGATCAGATCGGCAGGGTCGTGGGGATCCGGGGCGAGTACATCCTGTACATGGGCCAGATGCGGGCCTACCTGATCCCGGACAGGATTCTGGGAGAAGACAAGGAAAAATTTGCGGGATTTTTGCGGGAAGTGCTGCCAGGGGAAAGGCTTAAGAGGGTATCGAGATGAGGGACATGATTTATGAGACCAACACACCGGAGGAGACTTATGAGCTGGGCAGAAAGCTGGGCGAGAAGGCCAAGGCTGGCACGGTCTACTGCCTGGAGGGAGATCTGGGAGCGGGAAAGACCGTGTTTACCCAGGGATTTGCCGGAGGCTTAGGGGTCAAGGGTCCGGTGAACAGCCCCACCTTTACTATCCAGCAGCAGTACGAAGACGGGCGGCTGCCCATGTACCATTTTGACGTGTACCGCATCGGGGATGTGGAGGAGATGGAGGAGATCGGCTATGAGGACTGCTTTTACGGAGAGGGAGTCTGCCTAATCGAGTGGCCGTCCCGGATCAGAGAGATCCTGCCGGAGGAGGCTGTGTGGATCCTTATTGAGAAGGATCTGGAGAAAGGTTTTGACTACAGGAGAATCACGATAAAGAAGGGAGAAACTCATGAAGGTGCTGGGGATTGAGAGCTCGTCTCTGGTGGCGTCGGTGGCAGTGGTGGCCGACGACATTTTGACAGCAGAATATACGGTGAATTTTAAAAAGACCCATTCCCAGACTTTGCTGCCAATGATTGACGAGATCGTGAACATGCTGGAGCTGGACTTAACGTCTTTGGATGCTATCGCCGTGGCAGGCGGTCCAGGGTCCTTCACAGGGCTGCGCATCGGCGGCGCCACGGCCAAAGGGCTGGGTCTTGCATTGAAAAAGCCGCTGATCCATGTTCCCACGGTGGAGGCCATGGCCTACAATCTGTGGGGAAGCTCTGCCCTGGTGTGCCCCATCATGGACGCCAGGCGGAATCAGGTGTACACGGGGCTGTACCATGTGGAGAAGGGCCTGGAGGCGGTAAAAGAGCAGTGCGCCATGGATATGGGAGATCTGATCAGGATCTTGAACAGTATGGAGGAGAAGGTGATCTTTTTGGGGGATGGGGTAAATGTGTGCCGCGCCCAGATCGAAACAGAGCTGAAGACAGAATTCTGCTTTGCGCCGGCCTCCCACAACCGTCAGAGAGCCGCCTCTGTGGCTGCCCTGGGCATGGAATACTACAAGAAGGGGATGTCCGTGGAAGCCGCCGCGTTTGTGCCGGATTATCTGCGGAAATCCCAGGCAGAACGAGAAAGAGAGGCGAAAAATGATCAGATGGATGCGCAAAGATGACCTGGATGCGGTGACGGAGCTGGAACAGCTGTCCTTTTCAGTGCCGTGGTCCTATGAAAGTCTGGAACAGGGGCTGTCCAACGGACTGGACCTGTATCTGGTGTGGGAAGAAAACGGGATCGCTGCCGGATATATCAATTTTCGGATCCTCACAGGGGAGGGCGAGATTGAGCGGGTAGCGGTTCATCCGCTTTTGAGAGGCAGGGGACTGGGCAGAAAATTGATGGAAGCCATGGCAGAATATACCAGCAGCCAGGGAATCACGGATCTGACATTGGAGGTGCGTGCAGGCAACCAAACAGCCATAAACTTGTATGAATCCTGTGGTTTTGTGAAAGAAGCCGTCCGAAAGGACTATTACACAGACCCCAAAGAAGATGCCGTCATCATGTGGCGCCGCTTTGCATGAAACATTTTCCACTTAAAAATCACCGAAGAAACATTTATAATGTAGGGGTATCCACCAGGGTGCGGCCCGGTCTGATCAAAGCTCTATAGGGGACGGGATGGCAGGGGAAGACGCCCTCAGGAAAATGTGGGATCAAGAAAGGTGAGAATGAGATGAGAAAATACAAAAGTAATGGAGAACTGGAAACCGTGATCTGCAATTGCTGCGGAAAGAAACTGGCAGTGAAAGACGGAATCGTGCGGGAAGGAGTTCTGCGGGTAGAGCACACATGGGATTATTTTTCGGAGAAAGATGGGGAGATCCACGGCTTTGATTTGTGCGAAGAGTGCTATGATCAGTTTGTGGACACGTTCCATATCAGCGCCGAGGTACAAGAAACACGGGAATTTATATAGGAGGAAGGCAAACGCGTAAGCGTTTCCAGGATGCCTTCCGACGTCCTGGCAGGTACCGCGCAGCGGTGCGTGCCGATACGAAAAAGGGTTTGATATTTCAGGCAATATCTGATAGGATAGGGGAAAAGAAAATGTAAAAGAATGGAGATTTGGTTATGTTGGATATTTGCCTTCTGGGAACAGGAGGGATGATGCCGCTTCCGTACCGGTGGCTGACATCCATGATGGCCCGCTGCGACGGCAGCAGCCTGCTGATCGACTGCGGGGAAGGAACCCAGATCGCTTTGAAAGAAAAGGGCTGGAGCCCAAAGCCCATTGACATTATCTGTTTTACCCACTATCACGCGGATCACATAAGCGGCCTGCCCGGGCTTTTGCTGACCATGGGAAACGCGGAGAGGACCGAGCCCCTGACCCTGGCCGGCCCAAGAGGCCTTGAGCGGGTGGTGGCCGCGTTGCGGACCATTGCCCCGGAGCTGCCGTTTCCCCTGCGGTTTGTGGAACTGACGGAGCCCAGGGAACACTTAGAGCTGGGGCCCTATCACATCGACGCCTACCGGGTGAATCACAATGTAATCTGCTACGGTTACGCCATATCCATCCCCAGGGCAGGAAGATTTGACGCAGAGCGGGCCAAAGCCCAGGGAATTCCCCTGAAGCTGTGGAGCCGCCTGCAGAAAGGCGAGACCCTGGAGGCGGACGGGAAAGTGTACACCCCTGACATGGTTCTGGGGCCTGCCCGCAGAGGACTTAAGGTGGTATACTGTACGGACACAAGGCCAGTCCCCGTCATAGCAGAGTATGCCAGGGAGGCGGATCTGTTCATCTGTGAGGGGATGTACGGGGAGGACGGGAAAGAGGCCAAGGCCAGAGAATATAAGCATATGACTTTCTATGAAGCAGCCAGACTGGCAAAGGAAGCACGGCCCAAGGTTATGTGGCTCACCCACTACAGCCCGTCCCTGACCAGGCCGGAGGAGTATATAGACAAGGTTCGGGAGATCTTTCCCGCCGCAGTAGCCGCCAGGGATGGAAGAACGGCGGAGCTGGATTTTGAAGAGGATTAAAGATGAAGAAGAACAGAACAGAAGAAGATGTCTACATTCTCTCAGTGGAAAGTTCCTGTGATGAGACCGCCGCTGCTGTAGTGAAGAACGGCAGGGAGGTGCTGTCCAATGTGATCTCCTCCCAGATCGCGCTGCACACTTTATACGGCGGCGTGGTCCCGGAGCTGGCTTCCCGAAAACACATGGAGAAGATCAACCAGGTCATCCAGGCTGCTCTGGACCAGGCGGGGATGACCTTAGAGCAGATCACCGCCGTGGCAGTCACCTACGGCCCAGGGCTGGTGGGCGCTCTTCTGGTGGGAGTGGCGGAAGCCAAGGCCATCGCCTATGGGGCTGGCAAGCCCCTGGTGGGAGTCCACCACATCGAAGGCCATGTGTCCGCCAATTTTATCGAGCACCCGGACTTGGAGCCTCCGTTTGTGTGTTTGATTGTGTCAGGCGGCCACACTCACCTGACAGTAGTGAAAGACTACGGAGAGTTCCAGATCCTGGGACGAACCAGGGACGACGCGGCGGGAGAGGCGTTCGATAAGGTAGCCAGGGCCGTAGGGCTGGGCTACCCCGGCGGCCCCAAGGTGGACAAGGCCGCAAAGAACGGGAATCCCCTGGCCATCCATTTTCCCCGGGCCAAGGTAGAGGGAGCGCCCTACGATTTCAGCTTCAGCGGTTTAAAATCAGCAGTGCTCAACTATATCAACCATGCCAACATGTCGGGCAAGGAGATCAATGTGCCGGACTTGGCTGCCTCCTTTCAATACGCGGTGGTGGACGTGCTGGTAAGCCACACCGTAGAAGCAGCCAGAGAACTGGGCTATGATAAGGTAGCCATGGCAGGAGGCGTGGCTGCCAACTCAGGACTGCGGGATGAGATGAGAAAGAGGTGCAAGAGGCAGGGCCTGAAGCTGTACTACCCCTCCCCCATCCTGTGCACTGACAACGCCGCCATGATCGGAACCGCCGCCTATTACGAGTATATCAACGGAGCGAGAAGCGGATGGGACCTAAACGCCATCCCCAACCTCAAACTAGGGGAGAGGAGGGAGGCAAACGCGTAAGCGTTTTTAGGATGCCTCCCTCCGACCTGGCAGGTGCCGCAAAGCGGCGCGTGCCGCTACCGAAAAAAGGGGGAAGGCAAACGCGCAGCGTTTCTAGGAGGGGGAGAGTGATGATGCAGGAAAAGAATGCCCGGCGCGCAGTGACAGCCATTGTTCTGGCAGCGGGAAAAGGCAGCCGGATGGAGACCCAGGTGCACAAGCAGTACCTGGATCTGGATGGGCGTCCTTTAATATGGTATGCTCTGTCTGCTTTTGAACAAAGCTCTGTAGACCAGATGATTCTGGTCACAGGCACCGGCGAGGAGGAATTCTGCCGCAGGGAGATTGTAGAGCGCTATGGATTTAAAAAAGTAGCGGCAGTGGTTCCCGGAGGCAGGGAACGATATCACTCTGTGTATGAGGGCCTTAAGGCAGCAGAAGGCAGTGACGTCGTACTGATTCACGACGGGGCCCGCCCCTGCGTCACAGGGGAGATCATCAGGGATGCCATAGACGGCGCAGCCGCCTGCGGGGCCTGCGTGGTGGGGATGCCTGTAAAAGACACCATCAAGATCGTGGATGACCAGGGCGATGCGGACCATACGCCGGACCGCAGTCATATGTGGATGGTTCAGACGCCGCAGGCATTTTCCTATGAGCTAATCAGAAAGGCCTATGACCGCCTGTTTGAGGAGGCCTCCCACCAGAGAGGGATCACGGATGACGCCATGGTGGTGGAGACCATGACCAGACACAAAGTCCGCCTTATAAAAGGAAGCTACCAGAACATCAAAGTGACCACTCCTGAAGATTTGGAGATCGCAGGAATTTTTTTGAGAAAAATGGGAAAAACTGTTGACATATAGAAAATTCAGTGATATTATAATCAAGCTGTTGCAAAAGAACAGACAAACAGCAAGCCTGATGATGAACCGCAGCAGTTCAGAGGTTATAGCAACGGATGCCATGAACCCTGAAAAATCTCTCAAAAAGCGAAAAAAGTACTTGACAAAGCTTGGAAAGTGCTGTAATATTGAAAAGCACGTTTGGAGAGGTATCGAAGCGGTCATAACGAGGCGGTCTTGAAAACCGTTTGTCCG